>CAMBPS010000059.1 GCA_945869675.1 Prosthecobacter debontii
CAAACAGAAAAGAAAATCAGGCGCCTCTATTTAATCGAGTTAGTGATCAGGCAATATTGATAAAAGACTTTCAATCACATAGTCTTGTTGAGATACCGTCAAGCCAACACTGCAGGGCAAGCTCAGAACCGATGCGTAAAGGTCATCTGCTACAGGACATTCAAAATACCCGAGGTCTGTATGAGCAGGACTCAGATGCATGGGCTGCCAAAGCGGACGACTTCCAATGCCTCTCATATGCAATTCTTTTTGAATGATAGTCCGATCTAAATGAGTTGGCAGATCATTGAATTTCAAAGAAAAAAGCCATTCACAACTAACTGCCCAATCCGCATTATCAAAAAGCTGGATCTTTGGATTATCTGCAAAAGCTAACCTGTAGCGATTCGCGATTTCCTTTTTCCGCTCCAGATGATGATGAATCTGTTCCATTTGGGCACAGCCCATGGCAGCCTGAATATTAGTCAGCCTGTAGTTATAACCAACCTGATCATGAATGAACTCAGTGCTGGAACACTTTGCCTGTGTGGTAAGATGCTTTGCCGTTTTAGCATACACCTCATTATTGGTGACAATCATACCCCCTCCACCTGTTGTTAGCAGTTTGTTGCCATTAAAGCTAAAACAACCCAAGTCTGCCATGGATCCAACTGGACGATCATGACACAGAGCACCCAAACTTTCAGTGGCATCTTCAATCACCCGAAGTCCATTCTGCTTAGCTAATTTTAACCCACCAATGGGTGCCTCAAAATGTAACCCACAATCCAGAGATATTAATAATTATTTTTACTCACCTATGCCCGAACCCTCGTAATCCTTAAATTGCTTTTGATGTTGAATAGTCCAAACCAATTCGCCAATTAAAGAATCCAGAAAAAGAGATGCACTGTTTCCCCTCCCGAACTCAGAACGGCTATTTCGTGCCTTATATTTGCCTATTCCGGCTAGTGCTTGCAAGATATCGCACTTGTCATACCCAACATTAACAATATCCAAATTATTAGCTCTATTTTGCTGACGAGTTCCAATATTGATGACTGGTACTCCATAATAAGGGGCCTCTCTAATTCCCGAGCTGCTATTTCCTATTATAAAATCAGCATTCTGAAGAAGAGTTAAAAAGTATTCGAATCTTAATGACGGAAAAACTCTAAAACGTTTATTCCCTTTGAGTAATTCATATTGCTCTATTATGAATTTACTACCCAGGTCATTATTTGGATAGATTATTATGTAATTATGAGAATCATACAATAATGCATCAACAAAATGAACTGTGTGCTGATTCATTTCTTTCGCCTCCGTTGTTACTGGGTGCAACATAGCAACTGCATAATGGTGAAAGTCTATGTCATAATATTTCTTTACAGTCTCCAAGTTGGGCAACTCATTTGAAAACATTATATCCACATCAGGCGATCCGATTTCAAAAATTGAAGATTTGATCTCTCCCATTTGTATAAGCCGCTTGGCCGCCTCGTCATTTGAAACAAAATGTATATGACTCAATTTTGATACACTATGTCTAATCAATTCATCAACAGTGCCCGATAGCTCACCGCCTTCTATATGAGCAACCAAAATGTTGTTTAACGAACCCACAATTGCTCCAGCTAAAGTCTCAACCCTGTCACCGTGAACAACTACCAAATCTGGATTAATTTTTTTACAATACGATGATATTCCTTCGATAGTTTTAGCTAACGTTAAATCCATTGTAGCCTCATCGGTGAAATTCACAAAAGTATGCAAGTTTCTGAAATTACAATTTTCTATTTCAATTAGTGTATAACCATATTCTTTCTGCAAATGCATTCCAGTCACGAAAATATACACTTCAAACCCTGTATGTTCTTCAAGTATTGAAATTAGCGGTTTGATTTTACCGAAATCAGCACGAGTCCCAGTGATGAATAAAATTTTTCTTTTCATTTAATAAATCTACACCTCATCAAATTAGCCTACTTCACTCAGCAGTCTGTAAAATTGCATAAGAAAGTGATAATTATATAATGAGGTTATTAAGATAAAATTATCATAGAGTGGGTCCACTATTCAAAATCTGTAAAATTTAATTGCTCATCATGAGTAATGTCTCTTGTGGCCCTCTTACCAAGAATATCGTTAAAATGCTCTGCCAAAATTTTTCCAGTGCCTGGCCGCTTTACCCATATATTCCCTTTTGTTAAAATACTCCCTTTCTTAATATCTTTAATAGAACAAACCGTTGCAAAAGCAAAATCAATAGTCACCTGCTCCTCTCTAGCAGGCTCTTTGGATCCACCGCGCATTTGCCAAATCTCATTTGAGGAAATGATGAGTTCTTTACATGATTTCTCATCCATACTACAAACAATATCAGGGCCTACTCTTTGCAAATGATCCGTGAAATGCCTCTCCAAAATACTGGCCCCTAACGCAACAGCCCCAAGGCAGGCGTTGTTATTCATAGTATGATCCGATAAACCAAAAACCTTCCTAGGAAAAGCATTTTGTAGCGCTGTCATAGCCCCATAACGGACTAGATGTATCGGTGTTGGATACAAATTTGTGGTGTGCAAAAGCGCCACAGGAACATTATGTTTATCAAAAATGGCAACCGCCTTTTTAACGCTTTCAATGGAATTCATGCCTGTGCTTAAAATAACGGGCTTCCGGAAACCACAAATATGCTCAAGTAATGGGTAATTGTTGCATTCTCCCGAACCTATCTTAAAAGCAGGGACTTGAAATCTTTCTAATCTGTCGGCAGCAGCTCTTGAAAATGGCGTTGAGATGAAAATCATACCCTTAGCTTCCACATAATTTTTCAACTCAAGTTCCTCCTCCTCGTCTAAGGAGCATCTTTCCATTATTTCATAAATGGAAATATCAGAATTCCCTGGAATTACTTTTTTTGCAGCACCACACATTTCGTCATCTACTGTATGCGTTTGATGTTTGACGACCTCCACACCAGCGCGTTGTGCCGCATCAACCATTTGCTTGGCTACTCGTATTGAACCCTCATGATTAATACCAATTTCAGCAATAACTAACGGAGGATGATCTGCTCCTATTTTTCTTCCCTCTATTTCTATATATTTATTCATTTATTATGATATTTTTGGATTATATATTGCGCATATTCTAGATCTTCTTGGTGATCGATATCTACATTAGCGAAAATATGATCAAGGATGAACGGAAATGAGTCGCCAGTGATTATCTCTCCTTCCAAAATTTTTTTTGCACTTACTATATACAACAATCCGTTTTCAAAATGTAATGCCTCCATATCTTGACTTCTTTGGCCAACTTTATAGTTAAAAGGAAAAAACTTATCATCTCTTATTTTACCAAGTTTATAATGATTCTGACTTACAGTAAATAAACTGCTTAATTTCAATCTTTCGAAAACTTCAAAGCAATCCTGGATTAAGTTTTCTGGACGCAATGGATTGGTTGGCTGCAGTAAAATCACATTCGTAATTTCTTGTTCCATAGTTGATAATGCATGTTGTAATGCAGATATGGTCGGCTCAAAATCTCCTGATAACTCTGTTGGTCTATCGATTACATTTACACCATACTCCAAAGCTATTTTCTTTATCTTAGGGTCATCTGTTGTTACATAAATATCTGATATTATGTTAGAATTTTTTTTCGCATAAATAATACTATGCGCGACTAATGGTATTTTATTTAAACTCAGTGTATTTTTATCTTTGAGTCGTTTTGAGTTTCCTCTCGCTGGGATAATTGCTATAGTTTTTTTCATCTCTAATTTTTAATAGGATGTATGACGTTTGAACAGAATTTCCCAAGACTTTAAATATACAACTCTTTGGACACTACTGTCGAAAATTAGAGATCATTTGATTCACAGAGAATGCATATTTAGCGCACGAGTGATTCAGTAAATAACGATCAAATGCAGACTTTGAAATAGATTGCGAGACGAAATTATCACTCAAAAGTAAAGAGATCGCAGAAGACATTCCTTGAAAGTCACCAGGTTCAAATAAAAGTGCATCCTGACCAGTGCGAAGGATTGATTTTGTGCCAGATATAGAAAAGCTCACGATAGGCAAATGCATCAACATGGATTCACGCAGCACACGGGATACACCTTCAGATAGTGATGTTTGAATAATCACATTCGCATGAGCCATCCATCTTAAGTAATCAGCTTGAAATCCGTGGAGAAATACAACGGACTCAAGCCCCATTTGACGCGCAGAAGAAATCAAATTTTTTCCGTATTCCGTTTTTTCATTTCCTCCCACGAAATGTAGTTCAACTGATGGTACTTTTTGGTGCACCCATTTGAAAACTTCTAGAGTGTCATGCTGTGCTTTTCGCTGCTGAAGTGACCCGACAGCTACAATGATCTTTTTCTCTGGCTGGTACGGGCTTGGTAACTGATCGGCTGCCAGAACATCCATTTCAGAACATGATGGAGAAAGAACATAACACTTGCTTCTGAGCAAGGGATCTCGTTTTGCGCACTCAAAAGCCTGGTCTTCCGCTTGGAAAAGCAGCAAATCGTATCTCTTGCAATACTCAACATATCGTGCGCCTGAAGTCTCCTGAGGAACGTCGAGGTGTTCATTTCTCACCCAGTAATTTTCAAAAGTATCTGGAGCACCTGCATGATTTCTAACAAGTTTGGCCTTACTGAAAAACCTAATTTTATTGATTGCTTCTGCGGTAAAATTTTCGAAATCAAAAATTAAATCCGCTTGTTTAAGCAATCTCTCAAAATCTTGCTCTGTTCGATTTCGACGAAAAAACCTCAAGGTCCTATTAATTCTGGCGCGAGCACTAGATTTTTTATCGTTGAAAATACTTATGAGCGATTTATCGACAACTTTACCTACCCTGCTGTAGCTTGAAGGGATTTCACGAATTTTATTCTGCGGTATTGTCGTATTTTGTTTTTTACGCCATGGCGAAGATGCTGAACTTACGCACAAATATATATCATGTTTTAATGCAAACATTGTCTCTGCGAGGTCCAATGCACTTGAGAGGCCACCTGAAGCACGCGAGATTTGCTTCATCAGCAAAATTATGATCATAAACGCAACAATTAAAACTCAAGTTATTTCTTCAGAGTTAATATTGTCATCCGATCTGAATAATCGACATTAAGAACAGGGTAATGGGTCGTAAAATAATGATGGACCGTCTTATTATCTTCTATGATATAAACAAAGTCGTCCGCCAGATGGTTTTTCGAAGCTTCGTAGGACTTAATGATGGTCTCATCGAGATGAACCCCATCATCAATAACAACATCAATTTTATCACCTTTAAGGATACTAGCTACAACGGATTCACCATCATTAAATTGATCAAATCGATGAAGCTCTAGGTTACTATTTGAAAAGGCTCCTCTGGATCTGAGATTAGGCATATTTAAATCCGTGTTAACCAAGTCAATGTCCAAGCCAATAATGCGTCCTTCAGGAAAAAGATCTGACCATATAGCTAATCCTGTACCCCTAAGAATACCAATCTCTGCGAGCACCAAACGTTTAGTTTTTCCAACCAACGGTTGAAGATACGCAGCATAGCGCGGCGCGTAATTGTGATAAAATTCACTCATTCTATCTCCGCCTGTGGAAATCTTCTGATTCCTCTTGTCCAGCTCGCTAACAATATTTCTTGGAACATTGGTAACATACCCTCCGTATTTCAATTCCGTCATCGTCAACCAGTCAGAGCTACCAAAGGTAATCTTTCCAGTCTGCTCCATTTGCATAAACAATTTTTCATAGAGCTCATCCCTTTGTTTAACTACTTCAGGGTAACCTTTGATCATGCGTTTGAGTTTTTTATACTCTCGATAAAATGGGAGTCGTTTCTTGATGAATTTCATCTTGGTTAACTGGAAATGGCGAAATCAAAATACCCTAGTTGACGGTAGCCTAGAAGTTATATACCTAAGTCTTAAACGATCAAGGACTTTAGAAGTCTCAGATTATAAAGATGGGTGCTGAAACAATTGATGCGGAGATTTAGGTTAGTGGAATGCACCCAATAACTTCAATTCATCATAATGCACTAAATCACGATATTTAAAAACCTTCGCGGGATGCCCGCCAGCAATCCCTCCTTTCGGAATATCCGAAACGACTGTGCTTCCAGCCTGGATGATGGCTCCTTCATGAATCGTTACACCGCCGAGCACGATGACCCGCGAACCAAGCCAGACATTGTTTTCGATGATAACATTCTTGTGAATGTAGGTGTTGTCATACGGAATCCTAGTGCCTTCGTAGTTGTGAAAAGAAGTGATGATCAGACACTCTGGACCAGAATGAAAATTGTCACCAATAGTGACTTTTCCATGCCCCGAAATACGCATGCCATTGAAGTTTACATTGTCTCCTAGCGTCGTATTTATGTTCACACCAGAAGGCCCATTGACCTTCAAACCTGTGCCCACAGTTTTTGCCGTGCGAACAACTTTACGATGATACCTCTGTTTCTTGCGCTTTTTGAGCCATTGCTTGAACCATTTCATAGGGGTCATACAGATTGTGGAGTTTACACTGGGGGCATGTCAAGACTGGCCTCGAATTGCGGCATCATACACTGCTAAAGCCGGATGCAAAAGTGTCTGGCGATTCATGATATAAGTTTCAACCCCCGCGCGCTCATTCATCCAATTGGCCATTTCGATAACATAACGAGGCACTGTGTTAGGTGAGATTTTTTTATCCGTGAATGCCATAATCCCCTTCTTGGGCGGAGAGACCTCAGGCATCTGATAACGCTCAGCCATATGATGGCAAGACACATGATGCCAGAAATGTTCATTACTATTCATATCCATCCCGCAAAGGACGATCTTCTTGTAGCCCATCTGATAGCCCCAAGAGATGAGCAACCCTAGAGTAGATCTCCATTTAGGCACCAGTGGACCAATTTTTCCATGAGTCAGCATACCGAGAATTTCCACATGCTGAAAAAGCTTCCGCACATCAATAGCGCAGCGAGATGAGATGGCATACTCCCTCATGTAGTAGAGTTCATGTTCCTTGAGAAAGTCATACTTTGGATCATCTCCCAGTGGCATATACCCATTGGCAAAATAATCTCCACGCAGTAGCAGCGGTACATTCTTGTAAACAGAACTACGGTCACGCGCTAAGTTGAGCAACTCATCAGCTTTCACAAACTGTAAGAGGTAAAAACTGGGCACGAAATCATGAGCCATCCACCAGTTAAAGCCCACTGAGTCATGCTCGCGAATGTGGTCCCACTCTGCATCCGTGATGAGATTAATGCTGGGGCCTGAGCCAAGGATAAACAAGGTATCAGATTTTTTGCGTTGTCGGATGGACTCATCCATCAAGCGGCCATGCCACAAGCTACACTTCCTTGCATTTTCATCACTACCGTTGGCGATAGAAACCGTATAATCAAAACCTTGTTGGTCTCGAAAACGCTTCTTTCGCAAGATTAATTTAGACGTCAAAGATTTAAGGAGATCAATAGCAGACATACCAACAAAAAATCATACGGAATTGTTTAATTCGGCGATATTGAACAGTCGAGCGCCCACGTGAGCCGGCAGCTCCACATCACCCCGTTAGCCGCAATTCGCAACTAAGTTTGAATCACACGTGCTAGAGCATCCATGACTGATGATACAGGCACAAGGCTCGCGGGGGCGTTCTTCTTATCGGTGCTGAAATGTCTGGCGGAAAGGCATTCATGTCTCGGCGTGGCATAATGCCAGCGCTGATCCTGAGTGGGACCAAAGATAGTCACTACAGGTCTTCCAAAAGCTTGCGCCAAATGTGAGGCCGAACCATCCACTGTAACAACAGCTTTAGTACCAGCTAGTATGTGTAGATATTCCTTGAGTGATGTTCCTCCACAAAGATTCTCTACTCGGCCTCCAGTTAACTTTTCAATTTGGCGGCAATGCTCCTTCTCGAATTCTTGATCACCTCCCAGCATGACTAATTTTCGCGGACAATTAAAATCTTGATTAAGTTTGAGCACAAGATCTGCCCATTGAGCGACTCCCCACTGCTTCTCTGGCCAGGCTGAAGTCGGAACAATGACCACATAGGCCTCTTCAGACATTTCCGCAAAGCGCCAGTCATTAGGGGGATGAACCAACACAGAAGATTTAAATTTTTCTGAAGCTCCACCCGCCATGCGCCAAAAATAATGGCCCCAATACTCTAAACCGTGACGCTCCATGATAAACTCATTGAAGACCCAACGATACCACCAGCGCCGCTGTTCGATTTTATTGTGTAATAGGATTTTTTGTTTGGCTCTTAACTTCAAGGCTTTTAGCGCCGTCTTCCCACCCCAACTCGTCGCCCAGAGCTCTTTGATCGGCTGCCTAAGGTCTGGCCCCCATTGAGCATAAGGCATGAGATCAATCAACGGTCGAAAGGCTTCCTTGACGAACATGGCAACTGGCGGACCTGTGCGCAGCGCAAAAAATCGAGTCATTGGCTCTAAAAGAGTGACATCTCCGAGTTGCTTGGAACTCACAATAGCCGTTACGGCTGAATTTGAATCGGCTCTAGACTGTTTTTGAGGGGAGTCAGGGTCGATGAGAGGCATAGGTCAATTTGGCATAAATCTTGATTAAATCTTGTCACACGATTATCAGCCATCCAACAACAAGCACGCATCGTCAAATGTTCATTCCTGACCGACCTTTTTATCGAAGCTCCAGATGGCCCAGCCATCATTTAGGAGGACTCAGCATTTGAACCGGATTCTTCACAGCTTAAATCTAGACACCGTTGGAGGCGTCGAGTCCATCTTCGGGGATTACTTGAAAAACCAAGAGTCTGCGCAGTTTGAACATCATCTGATGATACTCAATCGGAGGTGCCACCCGTTTTTCATTGCGGCAGTAGAACAAAGGATCAAATCTCTTTTTTATGCCAAATACGCAGGCCCCCTTTATCTGCCCAAGCTTATGAGGAAACGCTGGGCAGCTTATCGATCCTCCAGACTTAAACCAGATGTCCATATCATCTATAATACACTGGACAATCCCAGTGCATGGACTGCAAACCAGTTTGCTAAAACGCGCATCTATTATGAAAGAGGCGCTGCTTGGCTTGGCTCAAATGAAAACAGAGCAACTAGTGAAAACATCAGGTTAACGCACCATTTCTTCTGCAACTCAAATGCCGCAAAACGAGTTCTAGAACTTCGCTATGGAGTCGATCCACGCCGCTGTGACGTGATCTACAACCCGATGAGATTAGATTCCGAAGGCGCTTGTGATAAAGCTATCCCACAGAATCAGCGTTTCCGAATTGGCCTAGCGGGAAGATTGATTCCAGTCAAAGGCATGGTCATCGCTCTTTACGCACTGGCGGAACTGCTAAAAAGACAGCCCGTCTTTGAGGTTGTCATCGCAGGAGACGGACCTGAATTCGAAAAACTACATGAAGTTTCAAATCACCTGAAACTAGGTTCTGCCATTCAATTTCTCGGTGTTATTCAAGATATGAATCGCTTCTACGCTTCACTTGATGTCTTTGTCTGCCCATCATTAAGGGAGCCTTTGGGCAATGTCGTCATTGAAGCTAACGGCCATGGTTGTCCCGTGATTTGCACTGAAGTCGATGGCTTGCCAGAGGCCATCTCACCTGGTTTTACCGGAGTATGTCTACCTCCACTCTTATCACAAGCGGACTATTTGGCACTCGGTGTTCAGGGTAAATCACTGCCTGAGCTTGTTTATAACCCTGCAAGTGAATGCTTAGCACCGCCTCGTTCATTAAGCCCTCATCAGCTAGCAGAAGCCATCTGGCAACTATTTCAGCAACCTGAAAAGCGTGCAGAAATGTCCAAGGCAGCGTTCAAACTTTCACGGGAACGTTTCAGTATGGAAGGCTACGTTAAGAATCTACATGCACTGATTCACAAGGCTCAATCAGGCTCCACGGAGCTTTGAGACATCGTAAAGACTAAGGATGGATTTCACGACCTCATCTCTGCGGCCCTGTTTCAGGGCGGCGAAGGTGGTGTGATTGCCTTCGGTAAATTTAAAGTGACCACTGCGGGTGCGGCGAAGATCGGTCAAATGGGCACCACAACCGAGCTTTTGACCAATATCGTGGGCGTAGGTCCGAACGTAGAAGCCCTTGCTGCAAACGACACGGAAATCGATATCAGGCAGCGCGGTCTTGGTGATCTGATAATCGTAAACACGCACAAAACGTGGCTCGCGCTCCACAACTTGACCTTTACGGGCAAGTTTATACAGGGGCACGCCATTGATCTTGATGGCACTGACCATGGGTGGCATTTGATAAAAGTCACCCTTGAAACCATCAAAGGCAGCCTTGATCTCCTCTTCCGTCAGCTCCGGAACTGGTTTTTCTTCGAGGATTTCTCCTTCGCGATCTTGCGTGCTCGTGGTGGCTCCCAGCTTGAGACTTCCGGTGTATTCTTTGTCCTCACTCATGAGCAGGTCTTGCAGTTTGGTGCCGGAACCAAGCACAAGAATGAGCATCCCTGTTGCCATCGGATCGAGTGTTCCGCAGTGGCCGATTTTTTTCATGTTGAGGCAACGCCGGGCGACAGCTACCACATCGTGGGATGTCATATCGGGGCCTTTATCAACGAGTAGGACACCATTAAGTGAGTCTTCTGACTTCATGTTCAAGAGCTTTTAAATAAATATCTGCGGCCTGCACGATCGGCCCTTTCATGCGTGCACCTGCGGCTAATCGATGACCGCCGCCACCAAACTGAGCGCAGACGGCAGAAACATCAAGACGGCTGTCTTTGGAGCGTGCGGAAACACGAATCTTGCCATCTGACAATTCCTCGAAAATCACGGCACTCACGACTGAATCGATCATGCGTAAGGTATCGATCAACCCCTCCGTATCACCAGGCTCCGTAGCGGCTTCAGACATCAGAGCTTGGGTTAGATTCCAACTGACGATCTTTCCTTCGGCGAGGAAAGTCATTTCATTCAGCATTGCTCGCATGAGAATGAGTCTGCGCGCTGGATAGGTCTGATACAACAGTTGAGCCAAGCGGGCTGTGTCTAGGCCTGCTTGCATCATCTCAGCAGCTATCTCATGGGTTCGTGCTGTCGTCGATGGATATTGAAAGGAACCCGTGTCCGTGCTGATCGCAGTAAACAAATGCTGCATCACAGCATCGGTCATCGGAAAATCACCTGCACGCAGCAGTTCATAAACGATCTGGCCAACAGCAGGCTGTGCGCCGTCGATATGATTCAGATGGCCGTATCCAGGATTGGTGGGATGATGATCCACATCCATGAGTAAAGGTGCACGCGCAAAGGCAGCCACTGTGTTTGCCCCCAACCTCTCATGACTTGCCGTGTCCAGCGCTACAGCGACATCAAGATAAAAATCCGCATAGGGAGGCGTGAGGATGGTGGCCGTTTCTGGCAAAAAAGCGAGATTGGCAGGCACTCCGTCTTCGAGCAAAGCATAGACCGTTTTTCCCATTGCCCCCAGACTCAAAGCCAAGCCCATCACAGAACCGACAGCATCTCCATCTGGCCGGACGTGGGCAGCAATGGCAATATGTTGGGCTGAGCGCAGAGCATCAGCAATGTCTTTTAGTGGCGTCAAATGAGGAGGTTTCACAAAGCACGGTGATACAAAGCTGCAAGAAGAAGAATGGATAACAGCGCTAAAACCACAAGGCAAAGAACTCCTTGAAGCCAGCGTTTACATCACCCCATTTTGGCTTCTTCTTCACCTTCGGGAAGAGGATCTGCAGGCGGGGGAAGACTATCGATAGCGTTGAGGATTCTGACACCGCGCTCCACCGATTCATCGATGCGAAAGAAAATCTGTGGAGAGTTCTTCATGACGATGCGCTTGTGCACTTCATGTTGAATGGCTCCACGATTTTTCGTAAGCTTTTCAATCACAGCCTCTTTAGTCATACCCGTGCCAAGGACTCCGATGTAGGCAAAGGATTGCTTCAAATCCGGAGTAGCCTCCACATCGTGCACGGTCAGGATCACACCATCCAAGCGATAATGCTTTTCCAAGACGCTACTTAACTCTCGCTTTAGCAGCTCGCTAACTCTTTTGATACGCTGGCTCATGGAATTTAGAGGGCTTGAGCAAACTTCTCGAGTTCGTAACACTCGATGATGTCATTCTCCTCGTAATCACTGAAGCCGTGGAGCTTGATGCCGCACTCCAGACCATTGCGCACTTCGGGAACTTCGTCTTGAAAGCGGCGGAGGGTCTCGATACCGCCATCGTAGACGGCTTGGCCATTGCGCAGAACACGAGCACGTTGTTTACGGTCGATACGACCATCAATAACCTGCGATCCACCGACGTAGCCTTTATTGACCTTGAAGACTTGTTTGACCTTGGCATGGCCGAGCACTTTCTCACGAGTGAGCGGATCGAGCATGCCTGTCATGGCATCCTTCACCTGATCTACAAGTTCGTAAATGATGGAGTAAAGCTTGATCTGAACGCCTTCACGCTTGGCCACTCCGAGCGCCTTATTTTCCACCTTGGTATTAAATCCAATGATGATGGCATCTGAACCACTGGCCAACAGGACGTCTGATTCAGTGATCGGACCGACATCACTGTGGAGGATGCGCTGATTGATTTTGTCACTGGTGATCTCACCAAGGCACTTGGTGATCGCTTCGACGGAACCCTGCACATCCGTCTTGATGACCAGTTTGAGGGTCTTCTTATTACCTTCGTCAATGCTGGAGAAGAGATGCTCCAATGTCGAGCGGCGGGTAACGGCGAGCTTCTTTTGGCGATTTTCTTCCAACCGCTCTTCGCTGAGTTTTTTGACAGAGCGCTCACTGTCCATGATAACGACTTCATCACCGACGTGTGGCATGTCACTGAATCCGACGAGCTCGACAGGCATGCCTGGCAGAACTTCTTTGATCGGGGCACCGCGATCATTGATCAAAGCGCGCACCTTGCCCCAATGAGGACCGCAGATGAAAGGCAGACCAACACGGAGAGTGCCTTGACGAACGATCACTGTAGCCACGGGGCCTTTGCCTGCGACCATGCTGGACTCGATCACTGTTGCGCGAGCAGGAGCTTTGGGATCGGCTTTGAGTTCCAAGACTTCGGCCTGCAGAGCCATCGTTTCGAGCAGGCCATCGAGGCCAAGACCACTTTTGGCAGAGACTTCCATGCACTCGATCTCACCACCCCATTCCACAGGTGCAAGACCCATGTCCTGAAGTTGTGACTTCACACGCATCACGTTGGCTGAGGCTAAATCACACTTGTTGATGGCGACCATCAAGGTGACGTCTGCAGCCTTGGCATGGGCCAGTGCCTCTTTCGTCTGCGGCATGATACCGTCATCCGCCGCGATAATGAGCACGACGATGTCCGTGACGTTGGCACCACGAGCGCGCATTCCGGAGAAAGCGGCGTGACCAGGGGTATCGATGAAAGTGATTGGCCGTCCTTCATGGAAAACACTGTAGGCACCAATGTGCTGAGTGATGCCGCCGGCCTCCCCAGAGGTGACTTGCGTCTTGCGGATAGCATCCAAAAGAGAGGTCTTACCATGGTCAACGTGACCCATGAAAGTAATGATCGGTGCGCGCAGTTGCAGTTTATCTTGCTCAACTTCTTCCACGATTTGAGCCACTGGCTCAACGATGATTTCTTCGACTTTGTGAACACCAGCCCCCTTCTCGCGTTTTTCACGTTCGAGACGGAAGCCGTGTTTTTCACAGACTTTTTCAGCCACTTCGATGTCGATGGCTTTATCCGCATTAGGAACGAAAACCTTGAGTGTAATGAGATCAGCGATGATCTTGAAAGGACGCAATCCCATCTTTTCAGCCAGCTCTTTAACAATGATCGGCGGCTTGAGATGGATGATTTTTTCGCCCGCTTCATTGAGTTCAAATTCAACTGGGGCTTCTTCTGCTTTTACTACTGGCAGAACGACCGGCTCAGGAGCAACTTCGACAGGTCCTGGCTCTTTCAATCGAGAGATCGGCGGGAGAGCGCTAACCAATTTTGCGTCAGCTGGCCTCCTTTTGGCCTTAGGTTTGTCGTCTTCCTCAAAAATGTTGAGGGCGGCCTTTTTCGCATCATCCACAGTTGGCTTAGCAGGCTCAACAGGTGGCACTTCTTTGACCACTTTGGGTGCAGGTCGGGCTCCTAGGACAGGCAATGTGCTACCCTCTTTGCGTGCGCCTCTAACCTTTGGCTTTTCGTCCTCAATCAGTGAGAGCACCTTTTTTGCCGGTTTATTGGCAGGTGCACTCGCCTCCAGTTCATCGTCAGCTGGGCTGACAGAAGTGGTTTCGGCGGATTTCGAGGTAGAGGAGCGGGCTGGCATGAGATAGGGCGGACGGGCGAACGGCGAGTGGGGCTGTCGGATTGAAGTTTAAGTGACTGAATGCAGAGAGGCTCATAAGCTACTCCGCTGGTGTGTAAGATTGAATTCTTTCGTAAACCTGTTTGGCGAGAATTTCGTCACCACCAAGAGCATCCACGAGATCCTCTAGCTCAGACTGAAGCAGCATCATACGGTCACCAAGACCGCCATTGATCAGTTTTCGCGCCGTATCTAGGTTGATTCCGAGAGCTTTTTCCAAGTCATGAGCCGCGTGGTCCATTTGGCCTTCAAAGACTTCAGCAGCATGCTCATCACGCTCGATCTGAAGCTCCATACCGACAAGGCGCGAGGTAAGTCGGGCGTTTTGACCTCGGCGGCCGATGGCCTTGGACAGGTCTTCTTCACTGACCGTGAGTCGGGCGCTTTTTTGATCAGGCGAAACCTGAATCGAAATGACTTTGATTGGCTTCAGAGCCTCACGCACGAACTCAGCTGGATCAGCCTTCCAGCGGATGATGTCCACTTTCTCATTATTAAGCTCACGAACGATGTTCTTTACCCGAGCACCGCGAAGGCCCACGCAGGCACCGACAGGGTCCACTTTGTCATCGGCACTGTTGACTGCCAACTTCGTGCGATAACCAGCCTCACGAGAAATACTGGAGATTTCGACGGTCTGATCGCTAATTTCGGTAACCTCAAATTCAAAGAGACGGCGCACGAAGTTTACATGAGCACGGCTCAGGACGATTTCAGGGCCACGGGCACCTTCACGTTCCACGGCCTTGACATAGAAGCGCATGCGGTCACCCGGAGTGTAATCTTCCGTGGAAACGCGTTCTTTAGATGGCATCGTGCCTTCAAACTTACCCAAATCGACGATCACGTCGGACTTGTCGAAACGACGAATGACGCCGCTGACGACATCACCAGCACGATCCTTAAATTCATCGTAAAGATTTTCTTTCTCCGCCATGCGCAGACGTTGTAGCATGGTCTGTTTGGCCGTCTGGGCAGCAATACGACCCATGTTCTTCGGTGTGACTTCGATATCGATCTCGTCACCGATTTCAGCAGTCTTTTTAAATAGGCGAGCCTTGGCGAGCGTCAATTCTTCCCAAGGATTAGTCACCGTTTCCACGGTGACGAGCTTCGCCCACGCCTTGATCGTTCCCTTTTCTGGATCAATCGCAATACGCAGCTCACGAGCGGGGCCAATACTCTTCTTCGACGCGGCGAGTAGTGCCTGCGAGAGTGCCTCGACCATCTTGGTGCGGTCGATGCCCTTCTCTTTCTCGTAATAGTCGAATAATGCTTTAAGTTCGCTGATCATAAAAGTGGTGCCCTCTCTAGACAAAAAGAGAGCGGGGCAGGCCCCACTCTCGCCAAAAAACAGAAGTTTGTCCGGGAAAGGAAAGTGGGATACTAGTTCAGAGCGCTGATTCAGCAAGCCAAAATTGAGAGTCGTTTCTAAGCCGACTTAGGGGAGTAATCCAAAATCACCCTCCTCAAAATGTCCGACACACCCGAAAAGCCATCTAAAAACACTCATTTGCGGAGATTGCCAAGCGCTTGCTTCCCGCTATCCTCGGCCTTCTCATGTCACTCGAAGCCACCCTACAGTCCGCTGCTGACGCCGGTCAGCTCCTCAAATCCAGCCACGAAAACATCTTGGCCCTCCTCGCTGCCAGTCCTAATCCCCTCTACCGAGCCAGCATCGAGGAGTTAGCCTCCGCCAGCCAATGGGATGAAATCAATGACCGCTTCTTCCAAGCCCTGAAATTTGGCACGGGCGGCCTGCGCGGACGAACCGTCGGCAAAATCGTCACCCTAGCAGAGCGCGGTGACGCTGCAGTCGATCAGCGGCCTGATCATCCCTGTGTCGGCACGAACGCGATGAACTATTACAATGTTGGACGCGCCACCCGTGGCCTCGTCGCCTATGCCAAAACCTATCGTCAAAATGCTGGTCTCAGTGGCAAGCCAAGCATCGTCTTTGCTCACGACACCCGTCATTTCTCCGCCGAATTCGCGCTCAAATGCGCCCAGATCGCCACCGAAATCGGAGCGGACGTCTACCTCTTTGATGGCTGTCGCGCCACCCCTGAGATGTCCTTTGCCATCCGTCAGCTCCGTGCCGACGCCGGTGTCATGCTCACGGCCAGCCACAATCCCGCTCACGACAATGGCTTTAAAGTGAATTTTAGCGATGGCGCCGGCATCGTCGAGCCACACGCCACTGGGATCATTAAAGAGGTTAATGCGCTGACCGACGAATCCTACACTCCGCTGCCCCAGGATCAGCAAGGGAAAATCACCATGCTCGGTGCTGACATGGACGCCCAGTATCTTGAGCGTGTTGAGACCATGATGCTCCAGCCAGAATTACTCAATGGAGAAAAAGCCAAGAACCTCAAAATCGTTTTCACCGCCCTCCATGGCACCGGTGGCGTGCTCGTCCCAGTTCTGCTAAAAAAACTCGGGTTCAACTACTTCACCGTTCCTGAGCAGGATATCCGTGACGGGCGCTTCCCCACCGTCAAATCGCCCAATCCAGAGAATGCCCCTGCTCTGAAAATGGCCGTCGATCTTGCTAACAAAGAAGGCGCTGACATCGTCATCGGCACCGACCCAGACTGTGACCGCATGGGCGTTGGTGTCCGCAATGAACAAGGAGAAATGGTCCTCCTCACTGGCAATCAGACGGGCTCACTCATGGGCTGGTATCGCTTAAAGACAATGTTTGATCTTGGCATTCTCAATGACGCTAACAAAAAGAACGCCGTTTTCCTGAAAACCTTCGTCACCAGCCCCATGCAGGACACCATTGCTACTAAATTTGGCGTGCAATGCGTGAACACACTCACCGGCTTCAAGTGGATCAGCTCCAAGCTTGCCAAATACGAAGCCGCGCTCCCCGCAGACATCCTCGCTAAATATCGCGACCTCTCCGCCGCCGACTCCCGCGCCGCCCGTCTCCAATACAGCAAGTTCCTCGTCTTTGGCGGAGAAGAAAGTTACGGCTACATGGGAGACGACTTCAGCCGTGACAAAGATGGCAATGGAGCCGTCGTCATGTTCGCTGAACTCGCTGCCTATGCAGCCAGCCAGGACCTCACCATCGTTGGTCTACTGGATCAGATTTATTGCGATGTGGGCTACTTCCTCGAAGTCAATCAAAGCAATGTTTTTGAAGGAGCCAGCGGTGCAGCCCGAATTGCCAAGCTAGCCGATAGCTACGGCAGCCATCCGCCCACAGAAGTCGATGGCAGTGCCGTCATCAAAGTGCGCGACTTCCGCAAGGCCGGTATTCTCGATGAAGAAGGTGATTCTATCTCTACAGAGAAGATGCTCTTCGTCGATCTCGCCGATGGCCGCAGCTTCGCCGTCCGCCCCTCTGGCACCGAGCCGAAGATCAAATACTACATGTTCGCCCGCCAAGTACCCGCCTCTGGCCAAAAGCTAAGCGCCGAAGAACTAGCTGCCGCAAAGGTCAAAGTTAGCGCCTCCCTGGAAAGCCTTTGGTCCTTCCTGGAAAAGGATATCGACCTCCGCCTAGCCTAACCATAAGAGAATTCAACGTTTCAACGAATGAGGGAGAAGAAAGTGTGAGCTAGACACACTTTCTCTCTCATCTCATCAGGCTTATAAAGCTCATGACACTGACCCTTCCGCGCTGGTTCGATCTCCACACGCATTTCCGCCAAGGCTCAGCCGTGGCCTCCTACATCAAAGCCCATCTCGACATGGGCTGTGCGGGAGCTTTAGCGATGCCAAATACACAACCTCCGGTTTCAAGAATTTCGGGTGCAGCAGAGACGGATGGCTGGTCCATCGAGAGCTACTCAACCGAACTTCGGGCAGCGGGGGCAGAAGTCTTTGAGCAGCTCATTGTGCCGCTTTATCTCACACGGCAGACAACAGCGGAGATCATCCGTGAAGGTGCGGTTTCGGGACTGCTGCGTGCCTGTAAATACTACCCACCTCATGGCACCACAAACGCCGAACATGGGCTGCCGATGGACGACCTCATCGGCGGCGAGGTTTTTCAGGCGATGGAAGAGTGCGGAGTCATTCTCTGCATCCATGGCGAGCAACACGCACTGAGTGGACCAGACTACATCGATGCTCAGCAGAATGCAGAGACACTATTTTACAAAGAGCGGATGCCGCAACTCCTCGCTACCCACCCAAAGCTACGCATTGTGTGTGAGCACATCACCACGCGCGTCGCCGCAGAGTTTGTGGCAGCAGCGCCAAATCATGTCGGAGCGACGATCACGCCGCAGCATCTGCTCTACACCCTGGGGCATCTGATCCGGGGGCTGAAATACCACCTCTACTGTCTACCAATTGTGAAATTTCAGGAGGATCGGGCAGCACTTCGAGTTGCAGTCACAACCACTGGCCAAACCAAGTTTTTTGCCGGAACGGATAGTGCTCCCCACACCACCAAAGCGACAGCATGCGGCTGCGCCGCTGGCTGCTTTACCGGTGGCTGCGCTCCACAGCTCTATGCCATGGCGTTTGAAGAAGCAGGTTTAGATCTTAGCAGTGCAGAAGGCCACGCCCTCTTTGAGCGTTTTCTCTGCCTCAATGGACCTGCGTTTTACGGATTTCCAGCTTCAGCGCAACGTTTCCAGATGGAAAAAGCCACCTCACAAACGCCGCTTCTTGAAACTCCGGCAGGTCCGATCACGCCCCTTCCCCTAGGCATGGGCCTTGAGTTAACTTGGCGCATGATGGAGTGATTCTCAAAACAGACATCGTCACCATGGAATACCATTCATCTTCCAGACATCTGAAGCCATAGCTTTGAGGCAAGCTGAGACGGGAATGTTAGGTGGCAGAGAAGACACTTGATGCTCAAAGACCTCCCGCTCCGCAGTCGTCAATGGACGGCAAACAGAGAGGACAAGTTTGCAAGATTGGGCAAGGCTAAGGCGGTTTAAATCTTCCTCAAAGTTGCCAGAACAGAGTTGCCCTTCACTCAAAATCATGGGGTGTCTGCCAAGGCTGAGAGAACGTCGTGTGGCTTCGGCTGTCTCAGGTCTTCCACAGACGCTCCAACGTGTTCTGGCGTCTGCAGCGTCTTGGCCCGGAAGGAGTAGGCAGGCTTGATGCATGGAACCGGTCATGGTCATAGGGGCAAATTGCCCCGTTATCGCTTCAGGAGCGAGCGCTTCAAAAAAGACATCCTTCGGCGGGTCATTCTCACGAAGCACACGAAAGGCCCACTCCCAGCTGGGGATGAAGCTGACACGTGCTGTGAGACCTAACTGCATGAAATGACTCTGCCAAGGCAGCTCCTTGAGGCTACTATCAGCAGCTAATAACAGCCATTCAGAAGATGTTCCGAGCTGCTGGATTGCCAAGCCAATTTCTTGAATCAGAGCGCTTGCATCCGGGTTTTCTCCAGCAGCGATCACACGCAGGCGGCCTTGTTTCATCTGCCGACCTGCGCTACTTTGGAGGATCCAACTGTATTTACCAGAGGTAACTTCCCCCTTCAGGACGACGCTGATCCAGATGCAGCTTGCCAACTCTGGGCGCTCGCGAAGTTCTGCTGAGATGGACCACAGTTCGATGGCACTTTTATGCTCAAGCTGTTGCATGAGACGTGGATCAGCTTGCAAAGCCTGCACGAGTCGAGATGGCACTCGTTTACCATGCAAATGCCGCAGAGCCAGCACGCGAAGCTCAACTGGCAGACTGCGGGTGAGGGTGACATCTCGATCTAAAAGGGTTTCATGAAGATGGAAGAGTGTTTCCTCCTCCATAATAGCCTCAGCCTCCAGTTTACCCCAGGCATGGCGGAGATTCTGAGCACAGGTCTGCCAAGCATTAAAATCACGCAGCACCGGCATGCGGCGCTGGGACTGACGCAGTGCTTGAGCATAGGAGATGACTATTTCAGCAGACTCCGGCCACTCGGCTAAAATACGACCGAGGGTATACAGACATTGATATCGATGAGCTAAACGCGCTGCGGTCTGCAAGAGGTCATGCTGCTTTTTAAGGGCATAGGATTGTGCCTTTTTCCCAATCCAAGCTAACGCTGCCAAGGGATGCGTCAGGACGACGCCATGGGCTTTGAGCAACTGCCAGTCCGGATCTTGGGCGACTTCACGCAGTAGCCGGATTTGAAAGACGTCTTCTTCATCTCGGAATAGCAGGGCCACTTCTTTAGATTTCTCGGACTGTGGTTGCTCGCCAGGAAAAGGTAGGTCCTCCAGAGAGACCCGCAGGGTTTTTGGAGGAATCAGACCAGCCTCAGCCAGTGTCCACGCTGCCACTTGACAGCGCTGCACAAGGGCGGTCGGAGCGCGCTCTGGCAGCAGATGCAGAGCAAGAGCAGTAACTCGAGAGGATTCGGCAAAGAGCCCTGCGCAGCGGAGGGTTGAAGCGGCGTTCAGCAGGACTTCCACTTCGATCAGCGGAGTCGTGGCCTGAGGTGGACGCGTGTCACGCAGCAGTTGCCAAGTGCTCATGCACCAGGGTGAGATTTCAGCAAGCTGCTCGGAAGAGACTGCCGGATCATGACCTAGGAGATGGATAAGCTGGGTGATGAGGGCCACAAGCAGCCTTATCGTGGCCTTTTGGGAAAGTGGCATCCAGGCTTCTTCACGCAGGAAACTCAGGTCAATACTGCGACCGCATTTCCAGTTAGGACGGGCTTTGATGATGAGAGCCAGCAAGTCTCTCATCAACCCAACCGGGTCCCCAGCCAAAGCAGCGCGGCAGAGCCAGAGACTGAGGGCACTGGAATGCGGTGCTGCAGGCAACGGCTGAAGAGAAAGCTTCTCATGCAGCGCCCGCATGACATCTTCCTGCCGCAGGCATTCATCCTCAGCCAAGAGCAGGCTAGGCATCAGCGACAAAGCTGACCAATAGATCAGCGGTTCCTTTGAATGGAGCGCGGCTAAAGCGAGGGCAGCGTTGTTTTGGCGTTTCTCAGGCGGTGAATCAGGACACTGTGTTTGCCGCCAGAGCTGATAATCCGGGCGGCGTCCATGCTTAGCATCCTCGGCCCGCCAGTAATCACGCAAAGCTGATCTGCTCGGCTTGCCGTTTTGAGCACTCAGCCACTGCTCGTATTCCTGCACCATCATGGACAAACCCACTGTCACTAGAGGTGGGGATGATCGTCGGAGATGATTGGGTTTAGGTGCTGACATGAAGAGTCTTTCAGGCTAAGCGGGTGTATCATCAAGGCAAAGCCCTATCTAATAGAACTCATTCAAAAGTGAGCTTTAATGGACAGATCAAGATTCCTTTCCACCATGCGCGCCCTTTCATGAAGACATTAGTTCTCATTCCCAGCTACAATACCGGCCGCATTCTGCCGCTTACGGTGACTGAGGTGCTGGCGCAATGGCCCAATGTTTGGGTCGTCATTGACGGCAGCACGGATCAAAGTGAGACGCTTTTACAGCCCCTGCTCGCAAATAATCCAGGACTGCGAGTGATCACTCTGCCCCAAAATGCTGGCAAAGGCGCAGCAGTTCTGCATGGCGCAAAGCTGGCTCAAGAGGTGGGCTTTACTCATGTTCTGACCATCGACGCCGATGGGCAGCACCCAGCGGAAGACATCCCACATTTCATTCAATTGGCTACCCAGAACCCCAATGGCGTGATGATGGGCTGCCCTGTGTTCGGGCCTGAGGCTCCGCAACTTCGCGTTCAAGGTCGGAAAATTTCCAATGCTTGGGCCAATCTTGAAACACTTGGCTGGGGCATCCCTGATTCACTCTTTGGCATGAGACTCTATCCCGTGGCAGCACTCCTGCAGGCTTTTCGGGGCACGATCTGGGCACGGCGCTTTGATTATGACACTGAAATTGCCGTGCGCCTAGCCTGGCAAGGCGTGCCAATGATGGAGATACCAACCAAAGTTCGCTACCTTACGACAGAGGAAGGCGGCGTGTCTCAGTTCCGCTATTTCCGCGATAACAGCGTCCTGACTTGGATGCATTTGCGTTTGGTGTTTGGCTTTATTTGGCGCATTCCCCTGCTTCTCCTGCGTGGTCGTAATCCTCTGAAGCCATGACAACTCTAGCGCCCATGCCTACGCGCGAAGCTTTACATCAAATTGCGGATCTTTGTCCCAAGCGCTGGGTCAAGCATTACACCCGCTCGAAATTGAGCAGTGATCCTGTTTACGGCGCTGTCGCCAAGGAAGTGATCGGCACCGATCAGCCCATCTTAGACATCGGTTGCGGCATTGGCCTTCTGGCACATTACCTGCATGCCTGCGGTCATTCATTGCCCATCACGGGCTTTGATTATGATCCAAGAAAAATCGACTCCGCTGTTGCCATGGCTACCGCGGCTGGGCACAGGCACCTCAGTTTTACCACGGGTGACGCCCGCACCGGACTGCCCAAGTTCAGCGGCCAGGTGGTCATCTTAGACATTTTACAATTCTTTACCGAGTCCGAGCAGGACGCGCTACTCACCGCAGCCGCTTCACGTGTGGCCCCAGGGGCCAAGCTCATCGTCCGCTCCGGGCTTCGCGATGATTCGGGCCGGTTCCGCATCACGGTTCTCGTCGATTATCTGGCCAAAGCTTGTTTCTGGATGAAAGCAGCGCCTACCCGCTACCCAGACGCCGCCCAGTTTGAACGTGTTCTCGTCGCAGCTGGGCTCAAGGTCAGCATCAAACCCATGTGGGGCGGCACTCCCTTCAACAATTTTTTAATCGTCGGCGAACGGCACTACAACGAGACTCAAAGCTAGGAGACGAGGCATGGCCCCGCCCCATAGCTTTCAGCCGATCCTTGTTAATGCTTCAGCAGCCACTCGGTCGTTCGCGGATTGAAGTCTGCAAGCTGTTCCCAGTGGAAGGCATGACCGGCATCGTCATAGAGATGCAAATCAGCACCTGGAATCGCAGCGGCAACTTCTTCACCCATCCAGCGTGGTGTAAAGGTGTCGTTCTTGCCCCCAATGACCAGGGTTGAGCACTTCACGTTCTTCAGCTCGCTGATGGTGTTATGCGTCATGGCTGCCGCGCTTTGGGCTTCCATGGCATGCACGGGCTGCGGAGCAGCATTGATGGCGGCTTCTTTGAGGCCACCTTGCATGTTGTTCCAGCAATCATCGTTATCAAACCAGGGCTTGGTGAAGATCAGCATCTGCACGTAATGCATGAAGTCTTCGGGACGCATGGTGGATTTGCATTTCATCAGATGCTGCCAGGTGTAGAGACCAAAGCGGTCCTGACGTGCCCAGGTGCACATGAGGATCATGCTTTTCACTTTCTCAGGATGGCGCAGGGCCAATTGCTGAGCGACCACGCTGCCGAGTGAGCAGCCGACGACACGTGCCCGCTTGATGCCAAGCTGATCCATGAGACCGGCATAATCGTCTGCCATCATGGCAGTGGTGTAGGGACCTTCAGGTTTATCAGTGAGTCCGACGCCGCGATTGTCACCGAGGATGCAGCGGAAATGCTTCGACCATTCGGCTGCGTGGGCATCCCAGACGCCGCCTG
>CAMBPS010000060.1 GCA_945869675.1 Prosthecobacter debontii
CCCGCATGATTCACGGCAAAGGTCTCACCACATTGATTGATGCTTATATCCTACTCAATCAACGTGGCAATGTCCCGCGCCTGAAGCTTAAAATCGGTGGCGCCAAAACCGCTGGCGACGAAAAATACATCGCCAGCCTAAGGGCCAAGCTCAAAGCAGCTAACTGTGATCGCCATGTCGAATGGCAGCCCAACTTAAGCTTTGGCGACAAGGTGAAGTTCTTCCGAGACCTCACCCTGATGTCTGTTCCAGCTACCTATGGCGAAGCCTTTGGCTTATATGTCATTGAGTCCATCGCTAGTGGAGTCCCTGTCGTTCAGCCACGTCATGGCGCGTTTCCAGAGTTGATCGAACTCACTCATGGCGGCGCCCTGTGCGAGCCCGATAACATAGAAAGTCTTGCTACAACCATGGAAACTCTCCTTTTAGACGGACATCGCCGTGAGCAAATGATCACCCAAGGCATGGCCAAAGTGCGAATCGAATTTAGCGCTGCTCGCATGGCTGAACAATTCGAAGAGGCAATGCTGTCAGCCAAAAAAAGCTGATTAACTTCGGCTTTAACCCATGGAGTCACCGCAATGGGTCACAAGATATTATCAGAAATCATCTTGCTCGATGCTATGAAAGTGTTTAGTTCTAGCGTTATGGAACGCAGACATTCTTGTCTGCCGAATCTTTAGGCATCCGACACCTAGTTTCTTTCCAGCACGATTTTTTCTTCAGCATGATTAACTTGACCTCTCCTTCCATCATCCCGTACAACTGGGAAAAGGATGAGTCGTCTATGCTGCCGCAGGTCCGCACGGTCTGATATGTTAAACTCGTTCTGTGCTCAAGCCTATTTCAATTTCAAGGAGTGTCCTATGGCACTCACTGATACCTATCCACCCGGAGGTCCCCTATTAGCAATCCATTCAATAACCTGAGTAGTGGCCAGTTCCCTGGCCGCCCAAATCAAGGAAGCAATCCGCCACAGCGCCCTGCTGGAGGACCTCCCAATCAGCCGCGCCCAGTCCAAACAGGCCTCGGCACACCACCGCCGCAAGGCCCGAGACCAGCAGGCACTGGAGTCCCACCACCACAGGGAGGCTACCGCCCAGCTGGTGGAGGCTCATCCGCTCCTGGAGGTAATTTTAATCGCCCGGGTCAGCAAGGAAACCGACGCCCTCCCAATGGACGGTATGTTGATCAGACTCGTATCAATGAGCGTATTCGTGCTCCAAAAGTTCGAGTGATTGATGGCAGCACCAATCAGCAATACGGCGTCCTTGTGACCTCTGTTGCCCTGCGCATGGCTAGGGAACGCGGTGTCGATCTTGTTGAAGTTGCTCCTAATGTCGATCCGCCTGTTTGTAAAATCATCGACTACGGTAAGTATAAATACTCGTTAGAAAAGCAAAAGAAGGAAGCTCACAAGCACCATAAGGGCGGCAAAGTGAAGGAACTAAAGTTCCGTATTGGAATCGATCCACACGATTACGGGATCAAGATTATCCATGCTGAAGACTTCCTTGCTGAAGGTCATAAGGTGCGTATCCAGCTTCAGTTCCGCGGTCGTCAAATGGCTCATCAAGAGCTTGGATTTACTCTGGCTAATAAGATCAAAGAAGATCTTGTTACCATGGGCCATCTCGATCAAGAGCCAAAGATGGCTGGTCGTAACATCAACATGCAGGTCAGTCCGCTACCCGAGCGCCAGAGAAAGCGCAAGTTCAAGACCCACCTTAAAGGCGTCACCGAACACAAAGACATCGTGCATCATGAAGAAGGGCACGATCCTCGTGAAAATCGTCACGATGATGAAGATCACCACGATGATCCTGCTCCTGCAGCCAAAACCGAGACTGCAGTGCCAAAAGTGGAATCAGAAACGCTGCCTGCGTCTGAGTAAGCTTGCTGGAGTAAGTCTGTAACAAGATCTAGGAATGCGGCGTTCTTATACGCCGCATTCTCATGTACATCCGCCACACTCTTGCCACACTCACCCTTACTTTCACTCTTCACGCAGCCCCACAAGACGATCAATACGTCCTTGGACCTGACTCCCAAGTGCGGGCCGACGTCCCTCATGGAAAAGTGACCCAAATGCCAGCCTGGACAGATTCAAAGATTTTCCCTGGCACTACGCGGGACTGGTGGATCTACGTGCCAGCACAATACTCGAAAGACAAACCTGCCGCAGTCATGGTCTTTTGTGATGGCGGCGGCTTTGTGAAAGCCGACGGACAATTCCGCGCTCCAGTCGTTTTTGACAACCTCATCGCCAAAGGCGAAATGCCCGTCACCATCGGCATCTTCATTCAACCAGGCACCTTTCCAACCAGTAACCCCAAGGAAAAAGCACGCAGCAATCGCAGTTTTGAATACGACTCCCTCGGTGACCTCTATGCGCGCTTTTTGTTAGAGGAAATCCTCCCCGCCGTGGCCAAAGACTACAACCTGACCAAAAACCCGGATGAGCGTGCCATCTGTGGCAATAGCAGCGGCGGCATCTGTGCTTTCACGGTCGCCTGGGAAAAACCTGACGCTTTCCGTAAAGTTGTCAGTCACATCGGTTCATTCACCAACATTCGCGGTGGCCACATCTATCCTGCCCTCATCCGCAAGACCAATCAAAAGCCGATCAAAGTCTTCCTTCAAGATGGCAAAAACGATTTGGATAACCAATTCGGCAACTGGCCGCTCGCCAATCAGGACATGGCGGCCGCTCTTAAATTTTCCGGTTATGATTACCAGCTCATCCTCGGTGAAGGCACTCATAACGGCAAACACGGCGCTGCCATGCTACCCAATACGCTGCGCTGGCTCTGGCAGACTGGAGCAAAATAATTCCGTGTTTCGTATTTGGTTTTTTCCGCGACCAAGCAAGAAGAATCAACAACCAAGAAAAAAGAACCACCGTCCATGTCCCCACGCCTCCTCCTCGCGACTCTCGCTCTCCCCCTGCTCAGCTCCGCACAAGACACCTCATTGCACGACTACCTCATCGACGGTGAAGGTTGGAGAGAAGCTGCTAGCGGTTACGCTTTTACCGACGGACTCTGCACCGACTCGACAGGCAATCTTTTCTTCACTGACGTCAAGGCTGGTAAAGGCATCTACAAAATCGATGTCAGTTCTGGAAAGACCGATCTCTTTCTTGATAAACTGCCCGGCATCAGCGGACTACAAATTGGCCCTGATGGTCGCTTTTATGCATGCCACAATAAAGAGCAACGCATCATCGCTATCACCATGAAAGGCGAAATTGAAGTGCTACTCACGAATGTGAAGTGCAACGACCTCGTCGTCAGCAAAAAAGGCCACCTCTACTTTACAGAAACCCCAACACAGAGCATCCATCTGATCACAGCAGATAAAAAGCACCTTGTTGCGGATCAAGGCCACATTGTAAAACCTAACGGCATCACCCTCTCTTCTGACGAACGCACTCTCGTTGCCTCAGAGCACGGCGGAAAACATGTCTGGACCTGGCAGATCATGGATGATGGCACACTTACTGCCGGTGCACCCTTCATGACCATGTGGCTGCCTGTCGGCAAAGAAACCGCCTCTGGCGATGGTGCCACCACTGAATCCAAAGGCCGCTACTTTGTTACCACCGAGCTCGGGATCCAAGTCTTCGACACTGCTGGCCGCCTAGCTGGGATCATCTCCAAACCAGATCCAATGGGAAAAGTCGTTAGTTGCGAGTTCGCAGGCAAAGACCACGACCTTCTCTTCGTTGCCGCAGGTGACAAGATCTTTAGTCGGAAACTCAAGGTCACTGGATACTTCGGCAAGTAACACACCTTGACCTCTCGACCGAGCCGTTTATCAGACTAGCAGTCACCACCTACCATGATTAAACTCACCGGAATTGCAGATGAAGCAGGCGCGTCTCTCGACGTACAAATCAAAGTCCACCAGGAACTCGGCTGGGACAGCATCGAGTGCCGTGGCGTCGAGTTGGATGGCGTAAAGGGCAATCTACATGAGATCCCGGACGCTCTCTTTGACCAAGTCTGTGACAAACTAGATGCCTCAAATATGAAGATTTGCGGCTTTGGATCACTCATCGGTAATTGGGCCAAAAAGATCACTGACGACTTCAACATCACCGAGGCCGAAATCGCCCGTGCCATTCCACGCATGAATCGTCTCGGAACCAAGTTGATCCGCGTCATGAGCTACGCGGTCTGCAAAGGCGCCGATGGCAGAGATCTGGAGGAGCAGTTCGCCCCCGAGCGCATTCGTCGAATGAATGAAATCAACAAGCGCTTTGCCGATGTAGGCCTCACCGTGGTTCATGAAAACTGCATGAACTGGGGTGGCATGAGCCCATCGTACGTGCAGCGCATGGCAGAGGCCGTGCCCGCCATGAAGTGGGTCTTTGATACCGGTAATCCAGTTTTTATCGACGACCGCGATCGCCCTGGACATAAACAAGACGCTTGGGAGATGTATCAAGCGGTTAAACCCTTTATGGCCCATGTACATGTCAAAGATGGCCTCTGGGATGTGGCTAAAAATGATGCGACTTACACCTTCCCAGGTGAAGGCGAGGGTCAGACTCAGCGCATCATGAAGGACCTTGTCGAGACGGGTTACCAAGGCTACATCAGTATCGAACCCCATGTCGCTGTTGTCTTCCACGGAGCAGGTGCTGCAGATGAACTTTCACCCGAGCAGAAGGCCAAGGAACAGTACGATAGCTACGTCAAATATGGCAAAATGCTGGAAAGCATGCTGACACAGCTCGGCGCCAAGTTGAGCTAGACTCTGCTTTTACTAAGGCACGCCACATCTTCTCATCGCGGCCATGCCCGAAGTCATCGCCATCAATAAATACCTGTGCCCCGCTTGTGGCGCACAAGCTGTTTGGACTCCTGCCAAAAAGGCTCTTATCTGTCCTTATTGCAGCACAGAGTCAGCGGCTGAGCTGCAGGGCGATGGAACATTGGTAGGAGAGTCGGATTTAGCAGAGGCCCTCCGTGCGCTACCGGATGAAGAACGTGGCTGGGCAGCGGAAAGAAAGACCGTCAAATGTCAGAGTTGTCAGGCCATTTCCGTCTTTAACGAAAAGCGTGTGGCTCAAGCCTGCGACTTCTGCGGATCTCCCGCACTCATGAGCATGGATGACGTTCAGTCACCCATTCGTCCAGGCAGTCAACTTCCGTTTCAGATTTCCGAAAGCACCGTTCGGGAAAGCATCCGACAATGGTATGGCAGTCACTTCTGGGCACGAAGTGACGTCGGCGACAAAGCTCTCACTGATACCCTACACGGGATTTATCTTCCCTACTGGACCTTTGATGCTCACATTGAATGCCCCTGGGAGGCAGAAGCTGGCTACCATTACTACACCACGGATGATAAAGGCAATCGCGAGCAGCATACCCGTTGGGAATATGCCAGTGGCCATGTCAGTCAGTTTCATGATGACCTACTTGTACCTGCCTCCAAAGGAGTCCACGCCTCTTTGCTCGCCGAACTGGAGCCATTCCCGACGACCACAGCACTGCTGCCATATGATCCCGGATACCTCACGGGTTGGGTCGTTGAGCAATACCAGATCGATCTTATCGAGGCTGCCCAAAACTCGCGAGACCGCATGACTGAGATCGTGCGTCAGGAGTGCTCCAATCAAGTCCCTGGAGATACCCAGCGCGGCCTACGGATAGCCCCAGTTTTCAGTCATCAGACTTTTAAGCACACGCTCTTGCCTGTGTGGCTACTGACCTACACTTACAGCAGTAAAACCTATCAAGTCGCCGTGAACGGAGCCACGGGCAAAATTGCTGGTGAGTATCCCCTGAGCTGGGTCAAAATCACGATCGCCATCATTCTCGGTCTCATCTTGCTAGCAATCGTGATTCAATACAACGATTAGTCCGACGATGGCGCCTGCGCCTTGATCAGTTCGCGAACATACTTGCCCAGCATATCAAACTCGACATTGAGTCGATCGCCGCTACGCTTGGTCTTTAAATGGGTGACCTGATGCGTATGCGGAATAATCCAACAGACAACGCTTGCCTTGAGCACCTCAGCCGCCGTCAAAGATATGCCATCCAGACAGATCGAACCTTTAGGAATGACCAATCCACGCTGATCCGCAGGCAACTCCACTTCAAGGCGGTAATCTTGACCCTGAAGACTCCAATCTAGAATACTCAGCGTCGTATCTACATGTCCCTGAACAAGATGTCCCCCAAATCGAGTCCCTAGAGCCATGGCACGCTCGAGATTGACTAAGCTACCTTTCGTTAGATCGCCAAGACTCGTCACATTCAGTGTCTGCATCAAGAGATCGAAACTTGCCGTTCCGTCATGACAATCCGTCACCGTCAGGCAGCATCCGTTAACCGCTACACTGTCTCCAAGAGCCAGTTCTGCGGCCATTGCACCAACCCTGAGGACCAACCGCGCACTTTCTCCGCGTGGTTCGAGGGAGACGACCGTACCAGTGGTTTCAATAAGACCCGTAAACATAGACATCTTGTCTAAAACCATCCGCAGCCACCTGCAAGAGCAATGCGCACATTGATATGACGATCAATCAATGAGATCCAGCCTTCAAGAAAAGTACGGAGTATCTCAAAAACTGGAAAGATAGGCGGAGTTCAATGGCAAACACGGTGCGATTAAAACGACACTTAGTTAAGCCTGTTGATCTTCATGTCTTGCAAAGACTCGCTTGCCGTGGAAAATCGCGACCCTTAAACACTCGAATTTCCCCAACCAACCTGCCATGCCCAAGAAAACCGTCGCCAAAGCCTCACGAACCAAGCTAGCCGTTCCTGCAACTAGTCCCGCGACTACGGTAATCCGGCCGATCAAAAAGCTCATGGTCGCGAACCGCTCTGAAATCGCCATCCGCGTGATGCGGGCGGCTACAGAACTGGGGCTGAAAACCGTTGGCATCTATGCTGCCGAGGACCGCTTTTGCCCGCATCGCTTCAAGGCGGATGAAGCTTACGAACTGAATAAGGATAAAGGCCCGCTCGGCGCTTATCTCGACATCGAAGGTATCGTCACCATCGCCAAAGAAAAAGGCGTGGATGCCATCCATCCCGGTTACGGTTTTCTCAGCGAGAACCCGCAGTTTGCCCAGGCCTGCGCGGATGCTGGCATCATCTTCGTCGGACCTGAATCCAAGATCCTCGACATGATGGGCGATAAGACCGCTGCCCGCAACATCGCCCGCAAGCTCGGCGTGCCGATCCTAGAAGGAACCGACGAGCCTGTCAGCGATCGCAAGGTCGCCATCGCCATGGCGAAGAAGATCGGCTTCCCGCTGATCATCAAAGCTGCCTTCGGTGGAGGCGGACGCGGTATGCGCGTGGTCCGTGAGGCAAAAGATCTGGAAAAGCTGCTAGACGAAGCCCAGACAGAAGCCCTGCGCTCCTTCGGCAATGGCGCGGTGTTCTTGGAGAAGTTTGTCGGCAAGGCCAAGCACATCGAAGTGCAGATCCTCGCGGACAAACACGGAACTGTTTTACACCTCCATGAGCGCGACTGCTCCGTGCAGCGTCGTCATCAAAAAGTGATTGAACAGGCCCCGAGCTATGGCGTGAAGCAGAGCATCATCGACGGCCTCTGCGATGCGGCTGTCAAGCTCGCCCGCGAGGTGAACTACACGCATGCAGGCACCGTCGAGTTTCTCGTCGATCATGAATCGGGCGAGTGGTATTTCATCGAAATGAATCCCCGCGTACAGGTGGAGCACACCGTCACGGAAGAAATCACCGGCATCGATATCGTGCGCAGCCAGATCCTTATCGCGCAGGGTTACAAAATGCACGACGAACCGCTCGGACTGCCTGAGCAGGATAAGATCGAGAAGAGCGGTTTCGCCATCCAGTGCCGTATCACCACGGAAGATCCCGAGAACGGCTTCACGCCGGACTTTGGCAAGATCCTCACCTACCGCAGCGCCGGTGGTTTCGGCATTCGTCTCGATGGTGCTCTCGGTGCCACGAACGCTGTCATCACACCTTATTACGACTCCATGCTTGTGAAGATGACCGTCTTCGCACGCACCTATCAGCAGGCGCTTGACCGCATGGATCGCGGCCTGCGTGAGTTCCGTATTCGCGGTGTCAAAACGAACATCCCGTTCCTCATGAACGTGGTGCATCACGACGAGTTTAAGACCGGACAGGCCACCACGCGCTTCATTGATAACAACCCTGATTTGCTCAAGTTCGTTGCCCGCAAGGATCGCGCCTCGAAGCTGCTGAACTATCTCGCCGATACCATCGTTAACGGCAATCCCTTTGCCAAAGGTCACAAGCAGGACAAGGCCTTCATCGTGCCACCTATCCCGAAATGGGATCACCGCGCACCACTGGTGAAAGGCACCAAGGATCTCCTCACCGAGATGGGTCCCGAAAAGTTCTGCAAAGACTGGGTCGCAAAGCAGAAAAAGCTGCTCATCACCGACACCACCATGCGGGATGCCCACCAGTCGCTGCTGGCCACTCGCATGAGAACCTTCGACATGCTAGCCGTGGCCGATGCCGTGGCGCATCGCACACCGGACCTGTTCTCTTTGGAAATGTGGGGCGGTGCCACCTTCGACGTGACCATGCGATTCCTCCGTGAAGATCCCTGGGCTCGTCTGCGCGACATTCGCGCGAAGGTGCCGAACATTCTTTTGCAGATGCTCTTCCGCGGCAGCAATGCCGTCGGTTACACCAACTATCCCGACAATGTGGTCAAAGGCTTCATCAAACATTCTGCTGAGAATGGGATGGACATCTTCCGTATCTTTGACTCGCTGAACTACCTGCCAAACCTCACCGCAGCCATGCAGGCCGTGCGTGAAGACACGAAGTCCATCTGCGAAGGCACGCTTTGCTACACTGGCGACATCCTCGATCCAAAGCGCGACAAGTATGATCTCAAATACTACGTCCGCCTCGCCAAGGAGCTGGAGAAGATGGGCGCCCACATGCTCTGTATTAAAGACATGGCGGGATTGGTCCGTCCTTACGCCGCAAAGAAGCTCGTCAAAGCTCTCAAAGACGAAGTCGGCATCCCAATCCACTTCCACACTCATGACACCAGCGGCCTGAACGCCGCCAGTATCATCGAGGCCGCCGAAGCTGGTGTCGATGTCTGCGATGCCGCCATCGCATCGATGTCCGGTGGCACCAGCCAGCCGAACTTAAACTCCATCGTCGCTGCGCTCCAGCACACACCTCGCGATACCAAGCTCAACGTTGATGCTCTCCAGGAGTTCAGCGACTACTGGGCCGCCGTCCGCGCTTTCTACAAGCCTTTCGACACCTCCGAGCCCTACGGTACCGCCGAAGTCTATCTCCACGAGATGCCTGGTGGTCAATACACGAATCTCAAGGAACAAGCCATCGGCATGGGCCTCGGCCCTCGCTGGCCTGAGATCGCCCACGCTTATGCCGAGGTGAACCAACTCTGTGGCGATATCGTCAAAGTCACGCCTTCATCCAAAGTCGTCGGCGACCTCGCCATCGAGTGCGTCGCCCGCGGCGTCAAGCCGAACGACATCTTCCAGTTAACCGGCACCAAGTGGAGCAAGGACGTCACCAGCATGTTTGAAGGCTGGCTTGGCGAGCCCTTCTACGGCATGGAGCCCGCCAAGGCCGCCGACAGTCGCAAGAAATGGAACGCCCTCGCTGACGCCATCGTCGGTAAAAACGGCAAGCGCATCAAAGGTCGCCCCGGCACTCACGCCGCGAAGATCAACCTCGCCGATGTCCGCGCCGAGCTCGAAGGCAAGCTCAAGAAGAAGCCCACCGAAGACGATGTCTGGAGCTACCTGATGTATCCCGATGTTTTCCTGAAGTTCGCTGACTTCCGCAAGACCTATGGCGACGTCGCCGCCCTTCCCACACCGGCCTATTATTATGGTCTGCGTGACAAGGAGGAGATTCACATCAGCCTCGAAGAAGGCAAGACCCTCTTCGTCCGCCTGCTAAACATGACCGAGCCCGACGCTGCCGGCCAGCAGACCGCCATCTTCGAGTTGAACGGCTATCCACGTCACACGACCGTCACGAACAAAGCTCTTGCCGTAAACACCGTCAGCAAAATTAAAGCTGACCCCGCTGACGCTACCCAAGTCGGTGCCCCCATGCCCGGAATGGTTGCCAGCATCGCCGTCACCGTCGGCCAAAAAGTCAAGGAAGGAGAAACCCTCGTGACCCTAGAGGCCATGAAAATGTTCGCCGCCATCAGCGCTCCAACATCAGGCACAGTCAGCGAGATCCTTGTGAAGATCAGCGAAAGCGTCGAGAGCAAGGATCTGCTGGTAAGGCTGGTAAAGTGATGACTCAAAATAACAGTTCAGAGCATCCTTCGATTCAAAAGATCTTTGGTTCATTCCTGCGAGACACAGCAGAACTGAATCGAAATCTTTTGGGGAGATTCTACCAAGCTCAAGGGATGTAATATCTTGAGCTTGTCTCATTTCTCTCATTGCCGAGTTGCCTCAGGATGGTAGCTTTCAAATCCTAGCGCCCATCCGCGCATCAACCATCGGCTTTCTTTTTGTCACTTTTCCTCATGTCTTGGCTTTCTTCTCTTGGTTCTGTCGGCTCTTTTCTCCGTATCATTATCCTCATTCTTGAAGTTGTCTTCGTCTTCAATTTGATGATCCTCGTCCATGAATATGGACATTTTCTTGCTGCTCGCTGGCGTGGGCTGAAGGTGGAAAAGTTCTACATCTGGTTCGGGAAACCCCTTTGGAAAAAGACCATCAACGGCGTCGAATACGGCCTCGGCAGTATTCCAGCAGGCGGTTTTGTCGCCCTGCCCCAAATGGCTCCAATGGGTGGACTCGAAGGTGAAAGTGAGATAACTGAATCGCTTCCCCCCATTTCAGCGATTGATAAAATCATTGTCGCGTTTGCGGGCCCGCTCTTCAGTTTCTTACTCGCCTGCTGCTTTGCGGTCGTTGTTTCACAATTGGGCAATCCTGTGAGTGAGGTCTATTCCACCACAACCATCGGCTTTGTCGCTGATGACAGCGCCGCAGCCAAAGCCGGACTGAAGGTCGGCGACAAAATCCTGAGTATCGACGGCCATAAGATCAAACGCTTCGAAGGATTGGTCGATAGCGTGCGCTGGGGAGTTGTCTCCAGTGAAGGTGAATTCATCCATTTCGAGGTCGAGCGTCTAAATGAAGGCATCAAAGCCATCGATGTGAAGTCCGAGAAACCCATCATTAAAGCCGAGGACACCTCTTGGTGGCATGGACTATTCAAGCGTCCTGCACTGCGTGAAGTCGGCATACTAGGCAAACAGACGCCAATGGTCGCCGAAGCTCAGCCCAATGGCCCTGCAGCAGAAGCAGGTCTGCTTCCCAATGATCTTGTCACCAAAGCCAATGGGATTGAATTGATGAGCATTGGTTCTCTCGCCGAAATCATCGAAAAGAATCCAGGCAAACCCGTGGCTCTGACGATTAATCGAGCTGGAAAAGCGGTCGAAGTTACACTGACACCACGCCTTCCCGATGTTCGTCCGAAAGATCACACTCGCCAGATGGTCGGCATTCGCTGGGATAGTGAAGGCAAACGTGAACTGACCTACCCGCCAGTCATCGAGCAGGTGTCCGATGCTGTCTACCACATGAAAAGTCTCGTGGTAAAGCTGTTCTCACCCAAGTCTGACCTGAGTGTCGCCCACATGAGCGGTCCTGTAGGTATCTCCCGCCTCTATTACACCCTCTTTCAGAATGAAGATGGCTGGAAGAAAGTCTTCTGGTTCAGTGTGCTGTTTAATATCAATCTGGCCATCATGAACATGCTCCCCTTCCCTGTTCTGGATGGAGGTCACATCACCATGGCTATCGGAGAGATCATACGCCGCAAGCCAATCCAATCACGCCTGTTAGAATGGGTTCAGACAGCCTGTGCTCTGACTCTTTTTGGCTTCATGTTCTTCATTACCTTTAAAGATGTAGGCGACTGGATCTTTGGTGGCAAAAAGGGTGGTTCTGTAGGTGTTGAAACCAGCTGGTTGCCCAAGGACAAGCGCGAGGCCGTAAAATAGCCTTCCTTAGTTGCGAAATCCTTCGCGCAAGCTTTGGTGTCGGTCTCCAATGTCCTCCACTGCTCAGCTCCGCTACTGTCCCGATCTCTATCATTATCAACGCCGCGAAACACGCGCTTGCATGGTCGGCAATGTCGGTATCGGTGGCCATAACCCGATCCGTGTGCAATCCATGCTCACAAGTGATACTAGGGATGCAGAGGCTTGCGTCAAAGAAGCGCTGGAGCTAGCTGCCGTAGGCTGTGAGATTGTTCGAGTAACAGCGCAGACACGCCTCATTGCCGAAAACTTGCAGCATATCCGCGATGGCATCAGAGCTTCAGGCTGTGATGTGCCACTCGTCGCCGACATCCATTTCAAGCCTGATGCAGCTATGGAAGCGGTGAAGTGGGTGGAAAAAGTCCGCGTCAATCCAGGTAACTATGCCGACAAAAAGAAGTTCGCCGTCAAAGAATACACGGATGATCAATACGCCGAAGAGGTGGCTTACATGGAGGAACAATTTGTGCCCCTTGTGGAGGAGTGCAAGAAACTGAATCGTGCCATGCGTATCGGCACCAATCACGGCTCCCTCAGTGACCGTATCATGAACCGCCATGGAGATACTCCTCACGGCATGGTGGAGAGTGCCTTGGAGTTTGCTCGTATTGCCAGGGCCCATGACTTTCATAATTTTCTGTTCTCCATGAAGGCCAGCAACCCCAAGGTGATGATTGAGGCTTACCGACTCTTGGTCGCGCATTTAAACGCCCTTGGTAGCGACTGGAACTACCCCATCCATCTTGGCGTCACGGAAGCTGGTGATGGCGAAGATGGACGCATTAAGAGTGCTATTGGCATTGGCTCACTACTAGCCGATGGCATTGGCGATACAGTCCGAGTCTCGCTCACGGAAGACGCCATTCATGAAATTCCTGTAGCACGTGCCCTCGTTGAATCCATTCAAAATCAAGTCCATGTCGGAACAGGTCAGAAGCTCAAAGAAACGCCTGTCATAAGCTATGATCCTTTCAGCTACAGCCGCCGAGCGACGGAGCGTTTAATCATCCATGACATCGATTGTGGGAAGGGAGCCACCGTGGCCGTCTTCACCTCTCGCAGCAAATGGGATGCCCTTGCACACAAGTTGGATAAGCTTGGAGACTATAAGCCTGAGCTTGTCATTGAAGACAGCCCCATCACTTGCATCGACCCGCGCGATGATGACGCCGTGCAGGCCTTAAATGCCAGCCAGAGCGCTCATCTTGTGACCATCACAGACAACACATCTTTATTGCCGATCCACGCGTTTCGATTGCTCGCTGCCAAACTAGATAAACGCCACCCCATTCTACTAAAAGACAGCTTCAGTCCGGATGCACCGAACAACGCTGAAACCGAAAACACTCAAAGCTTTCTTCCTAATCTGTTGCGGGCATCAACCAACATCGGTTCCTTGCTCTGTGATGGGATTGGCGATGCCGTTCTTGTTCAAGGCGAGTCTGCCCCAGGCCAAAGCTTGCGCATTAGTTACAATATTCTTCAAGCAGCAGGAGTTCGTATTTTCAAAACCGATTATGTGGCCTGCCCAAGTTGCGGTCGCACGCTTTTTAATCTGCAAAACACCACACAAAAAATCCGTGAAGCCACAGGCCATCTCAAGGGTGTTCGTATCGCCATCATGGGATGCATTGTGAATGGTCCCGGTGAAATGGCGGATGCCGACTTCGGCTATGTCGGTGGTGCACCTAACAAAATCAATCTCTACGTTGGTAAGACTGCCGTGAAGTTCAACATTCCCGAAGAGGAAGCGGTTGAGCGTCTTGTTGACCTCATCAAAGAACACGACCGTTGGTTTGATGCACCAGTAGCAGTCTAGCGAGAAGATCAGGAAAGCTCTTTCAATCGCTTTAACTCAATTGCCGAAAGGAATGCGCTTCGGGCCATTGCGCTCAAATGTAGATCTTACTCCGTAGTTGAGCTTGTGGCAGCTAGACTCTTTTCTACGTTTCGTCATCGCGCTAGCTTGAGTTACTATGCTGGGCAAAACTGAGGGTTCATATGGCAGGTAATTGATAAACACCGCATTTCAACTAGCCTCTGACTCTCTGCTGGATTTCCATCTCTGACCAAACTTTCAGAATGAGGAGTTGGTCTGAGTTGCAGAACTTCTGGCTTTCGTTTAAAGCCTCATCCATGCGGGCAACTTTGTTTCTTTCTCTACCAATTCTTATCTTTTCCTTTTCTTCCTGCAAACGAATCGAAGCTAAGTTAGATCGAATCGCACGCGCAGCAGGAATTACCCATGAGCCTGCGCAGCCCACAAAGTCTAAACAGCCGGAAGCACCACTGACACCAGAACAGCAAGCCATTGAGGCGAGAGCTTTAAATAACGCGATCTTTGAAGCCGCCAGACCTGAAGAAGAACTGCCGAAGGCTGTGCCCTTCGAACTCAATAAGTCAGCTATTGTTTCAATCCTGGGCTATCATGACTTTCGTGAACGCGGAGGCAGCCCGATGATCATCGCCAGCAAAAAATTTCGTGAGCAGATGCAGGCGATCAAAGATTCTGGGATACCAGTGATTCCTCTCAGCGACGTGCTTTCTTGGCGTAAAGGCCTGAAAAATATCCCTGAAGAATCTATTGTTATCACCATGGATGATGGCTGGGAAGGCGTGCACACTTACGCTTACCCAGTTTTAAAAGAGTTTGGTTTCCCATTCACCGCTTACTTATATAAAAAGTATGTCAATATCGGTGGTCGCTCACTGAGTTGGGATCAAATTCGAGAGATGATGAAACATGGTTGTGAGATCGGCAGCCACAGTGTTTCTCATGAAAGCCTTCGGATGAAAAAAGGGCGTAAAGTAGAGGATCATCAGCTTTGGCTTTTGGGGGAACTGAAGGATTCAAAAGAGTTTTTGGAAAAAAATCTGGGGGTGCCTATCAACAGCTTTGCCTACCCTTTCGGGGTGTTTGACGACAGCACAAGTGACACCGCTTTACAGGTCGGATACGAAACTCTCGTGACAGTCAATAACCAAAAAGTTAGCTGGGATACACCGCTGGGAAAAATGGGGCGCTACATCATCCATGGTGAAAGTGATGCGAATTTCAAACTAGCAACCAGCTTCCGTGGTCGTGGCGATATCGCTTCGAATCACTTCCTCGTTCCAGACACCAAGGATGAGAAAGGTAAGCTACTCATTGAGCTCTCTCCGCTACCTGAGGAGGTCATCACCGAGCGTCAGCCTCTGATTCAAGCCAACCTCAAAGGTCTTGGTAGCATCGTGCCAGAAAGCGTGAAACTCCGCATTGGCGGACTTGGGGTTGTGCCTGCATCCTATGATCTCCTCAACATGAAAGTGAGCTACCGCCTCCCCTTTAAACTACGAAGAGATGGCTGTGAGGTAACTCTCAGCTTTAAACGCAATGTCGAAGCTGAGGATGAAGTGGTGAATTGGCGATTCAAAGTCAATCTAACTGCTGCTTATATCCCGCTTCCTCAATAAGCACCTAGGACTGCTGCGAGTCACTCACCATTTCCAGAAAGATTTCTTCCAGATTCAGTCCCTGTTTTGCTTGAGCTGCGCGGAGCTGTTCCAGTGTTCCGACAAAGAGTAGCTTACCACGATGAATGATACCAATGCGATCCGCCACCTCTTCTGCGATATGCAAGAGATGGGTGCTCATTAGCACGGTGCCTCCTGCACGGCTTTGACGACGGAGTTCTTCTTTGACGACTCTCGCATGAATAGGGTCCAAGCCCACCATGGGTTCGTCAATGATAAAGACTTTTGGCTCATGCAGCAAAGCGCTGGCAATTCCTAATCGCTGCCGAGTTCCGTGACTGAGATTTTCAATCCGCTGACAAAGGTGTTCATGGAGAGCAAATTGATTGAACAGTTGATTCGTTCGATCTGCTGCGTGCGCGGGATCCATATTGAATAGCTCGGCAATGAATTGCATGAATTCTGGAGCTGTGAGCTTTTCATAGAATACGGCAACATCAGGCACGTAGCCAAGGATTGACTTAGCCTGAATCGGTTCCTTTTGAATATCCAAGCCGCAAAGCTTGACGCTTCCGGTCATGGGCTTCATCAGTCCTGTTAGCAATTTGATCGCCGTTGTTTTACCGGCTCCGTTTGGCCCGAGGAAAGCAAAAAGTTCACCTGGTTGAATCGTCAATGAAAGACTATCCAAGGCTTTCAAGTCACCATAGTTCATCGATAGGTTTTCAATCTCGATCATGTGTTTGAGTTATTCCAATGTTTTCAGTCCAGGTTCCAGGCCATGCATCATGGGCTCAATGAGTCGATACCCCTGAGGCAGTTCGACTCGTGCTAGTTCGCCTAGTTCGCTAAAATACATCTTCAATTCGTTGCCGGGCATGATGGGAAGCTCAACGACATAACATCGCCGCCGCTTGCCTGCGAGATCCATCTGCCCCTCTCTAGCCTTAAGCTTAAAGGACGTAACGTCAGGCATCGCTCCTGCAGGCAGCATTTGGGAGAGCCATTCTGATCCACCACTCAACGATTCTTTCATGCCGATCATGGCCTTTGCCATCTCCGTATTCATCACCACTTGGCCGCCCTTTTTGACATCCACCTCAGGAAGGGCATCTCCTTGCTTCCATGAAATGACAGCCTCGGTCTGCGCCGAAGGTGCTTTGAAATCCAGCTTAAAACTCCGCCAGCACTCGGCTTCAGCAAGCTCTGCCACCAAATTAAAGTTGGCTTGCACTGAAACGGCCTCTGTTGGTATCAGCACCGAACAGTTCACCAGAACTGCATAAGATGACTCCATTTCATCTTTATTTAGTTTTTTAATCGTGAATGTTGTATGACCTATTTTTACTTTATCGCGATAGATGTCCAATGTGTTATTAAAAACCGCCGCTTCTGTCAAAAAGAGATCAAAAACCATCCGCACAGGAACCTCTGCAAAGCGCGAATGATCAGGATAATAGGAATCTCGAATAATGAGCCCCGTCATCACCGCCCAGAAGATAAGAATGATTGCGGTGAAAATGCGCCAGAGCATAAAGATGCTCCAATTTGAATGCTGGCAAAGACAATGGCAATGACCTTTGATGAATCCTTATAAAATCCGATGTTCAGAAGCTAACGGATCCAGCCCAACCCTTGCAAAGACGAGCCCAGAGATATTCCCGTTGCAGCCTGATTTTTAGCTATGCATTCACAGCTTGAAGTGGCTAGCTTAGAGACCGCAGTCATGAATCCTCCACGCCCATCGCCTGAAATCCGCGACCACGAGACCTTACGTCTCATTGGTAGAGGAGCTTACGGGGAGGTCTGGATGGCACGTTCGGTGACTGGCGCCCTGCGCGCTGTGAAGGTCATCTGGCGGGATGATTATGATCATGCTGAGTCCTTCGAGCGTGAGTTTGAGGCGTTGAAAAAATTTGAGCCCATCTCGCGACGTCATCCCGGTCTGGTGCCGATTCTCCAGGTAGGTCGCAGTGATGCCCAAGGCTTCTACTACTATGTGATGGAACTAGCCGACGATCTGGAGACCGGACGCAACATCGACCCAGATCAATACAAGCCACATATCCTTGGTTTACAGATGCGTCGTGAAAAGCGCATCAAAGCTGAGCGCTGCCTTCAAATCGGCTCCAATGTAGCTGAGGGACTGCATTATCTGCATGAAAACAAGCTTATCCATCGTGATGTCAAACCCTCTAACTTGATCTTCATTGATGGTGATTGCCGCTTAGCAGACATTGGTCTCGTCGCCTTACTCGGACAGCGAAGTTTCGTGGGAACCGAGGGCTTTGTGGCACCAGAGGGGCCAGGCTCACCTGAGTCTGATGTGTTTTCTCTGGGTATGGTTCTTTATGAGGCCAGCACTGGAAAGGACAGACTAGATTTCCCAGACATTCCCTCATGCAGTGAGACAGGAGATGATCTGAATCTCTGGCAGCGCCTACATCGGGTCATTTGTACAGCCTGCGCGCCTAAAGCTAAAGACCGCTACACAAGCGCTCATGAGATGTCCTTAGACCTCAAAGGAGAGACTCTTCCGTCACAACGAAGAGAGGCTTGGCACCGGGTCGCAGCTGTTGCTGTTATTTTGGCTTCGGCTGTGGGCTTTGGCATGTTGCTGGCTCAAAAGAAGTCTGGCGATGAATTGGTCGCCGTTCAGAAAAACATTCCCATGCTTCAGATTAAGACAGAGCCGCCTGGGGTTCATGTTTATGCTGGCGAAGATGATCTAGGTGTCACACCATTGCGACTCAATCCAGAGGAAGGCATAGCCGTAATTTACCAACTTCGCTTGTCTGGGTATAAGCAACTCGAAATAGAACACACCGCTCATCGGGGTAAACCAGCCGAGTACGATCTCGCCATGGAAATAACTCGACTACCTCAACCTGGGGAGCGCTGGTCAAACAACCTAGGGATGACCTTTAAACCAGCACCTGGCGGCCACATCACAACGCAGCCAATCGAGATCAAGCATTTCAAACGGTTCCTGGAATCTACTGGACGTTCTTTTGAAGGCAAAGTGGTCAGAACAGGCACGGGAAAGGAGAGCGCCTATTTTATTGTGGTGCCAGTGGGCGACTCTGAAGCCTTTCGCTATTGGCTTACCGACATGGACCGCAGTGCAGGTTTTTTAAGCCAGGAACACCATTACGAAGTCGAAGCATTCTTCTATGTCGATAGTCCAAGCGCGACGAATGAGGACGCTCCAGACGAACGTGAATCAGAATCAGGCAACAGCTCAGATTCAGCCGATTGGCAGGCTTTTCATCTTCGTCTAGAGCGTCAAACTTATGGCAGTGTCATCATTCGCACAACACCCGAAAAAGTGCGCATTTTTCAGCATGAAGAGTTTTTAGGTTATACCCCACTGGAATTACCCCGCGTGCGCAGTGGCCAAACTGAATACGAGCTCCGAGAAGAAGGCTTTTCCGATGTCGTCCTTGAAGGTGAAGTGCGTTCTGGAGAGTTGCTAGAATTGTTTTCAGATATGCAGACGCGACAAGCAGTAACCTTTGGTCGTGAATGGAAGGCCAATGGACTCGGCATGAGATTTGTTCCCCTAACCGACAGCGTCATGATTGCTGCGACCGAGACACGCCGTCGAGACTACATCGAATACGCAAAAGCCACCAACAGCCAAAAACCTGGAAATATGGAGTCCGACGGCAAGGGCGGCACTCAGCCAATCGTCAGTGTCGATCGTGAGCAAGCCCGCGCCTTTGCCGCCTGGATGACCGAGCGTGAGCGCAATGCAGGCCTCATCGGCCCTAAAGATATCTATCGACTGCCAACGGATGAAGAATGGAGTCGAGCTGTCGGGTTACCACTCGAACGTGGCGCCACTCCGAGTGAGCGTAATGGTCGCATTCGCGGCATTTATCCATGGGGTTTTGACTGGCCCCCACCCAACAATACCGACAACTTTGCGGATATGAACGGGGCTCGGAAAGCCAGTTTGGAAAATGTCGTGCCAGGCTATCAGGACCGCTTTGCGCAGTTAGGTCCTGTGGGCTCATCCGGCGCAAATGATCGTGGGGTGATTGGACTCGCAGGAAATGCCTCTGAATGGGTGGATACTGATTTTGATATGATCAAAGGCGGTGACTCCAAAAATAAAAATACACTAGGCACTATCCGTGGCGGGAGTTGGCGGAGTGCCAACCCTGACGAACTACTCTCCTCGGCACGCATCGCGCTTCCAGTAGATACAAAACGCCCGACCATTGGATTCCGTATTGTCTTGGAACGACGGAAATAGGTTAAGGTCCGGATTATGCTTTCTTTTTGCCACCGAAAAGGCGTTTAATTAGCCCTTCCGATTTGGCTTTCAGTGGAACCTCCATTGGCGCAAGTGGTATCGGACTGCGATGGGATAGCCTTGGACTTGAGGAGACTGTCTCAGCAGATTTTTTGGGCTGTTCTATGACTGATTGCCACCAGGATGGATTCAGAGCACTGGCTTCAGTCCATAACTCTATGCCCTGATGCCAGATGAGAGTGTGTGCAGAAATTTTACCTGCTTTGATGAGACTCAGCATGCCTGATTCATCAAGTGTTCCCCGGGCTAGACCCTCATCATCATAAAACCATGTCATAAGTAAGAAACTAGCGCGTAGCACTTGGTGGCAGCCCGCTGGCCTTTGGCACCTTACTTTCACGAGAGAAGATACGAGAGAAGAAATTGCCTTTCTTTTTGGCAGCCTCGCGGCGGGCTTCTTCTTCTGCGTTGGATAAACGCATGGTGTTTAGGTCCACATTATTAGGAAACTTCTCAGCCAAATCAGCGCCAACAGTGGTCCGGTAATCTTCACGATTTGAGGTGGCATTCAAAGATTCATCACCCTTCACCACTTGAGGTTGGATAAAGATAATAAGCTCTTTACGAGTGGTCGAATCCTTCCGCTGTTTAAAGAGGTTACCCACTCCTGGAACTCGACTGAGAAAAGGTGTTCCTGAATTTGCTTTATCCGTTGTCTCAGAAATTAATCCTCCTAAAACGATGGTATTCCGATCACGAATCGTCACAGAAGTAACTACCTGTTCGGTGCCAATGATTGGGACAGAGTTAGCACCAACGATCCTCTCGCCTGTCACGGTATCATTGATTTGAGAAATCGTCAGATTGACTTCACCGTCGTCATTAATCAGCGGAACAACTTCAAGCTTTAAGACAACATCTCTGAAATCGATGGTTGTTGTGACAGCGTTATTCGCGCCTGCATTGAGATTTTGCACCGTTTGCGCCGGCACAGGAATCTGAGAACCCGAGGTGATCGTGGCCTTCTTGTTGTTCAGGGCAAAGACGGAGGGACGAGAAAGGACCTTGAAGCGATTGGTCGTTTCCAGAGCGTTGAGGTAGATCTCCAAGCTGTCGCCAATTTGGCCATACAGGTTGAGTCCGCTTGCTGTTGTCGAGGTCGTTGAGAGCACAGATCGGAGGTTTTGCCTCATGTCGGTAAACGAATTGCGATTGGTATTCAGGTTGCCACCAACAAAATCATTTCCTGTCCCGTCAGAGTCATTTTGGGCTCCCAACACATCGATTCCAAAATTGAATCCATCTCCCAGCGTCAACTGACCAATAATCGTGGCTAAGTAGACTTGAGCTGGTTTACGGTCGAGTTTGTCCAGTAGGCTGTTCACCTTTTCGATCTCCTCTTTTCGTCCAACCACGAGGATCGCATTTGCCATGGGATCGGCGATTACTCGGGTCTTTCCAACAAGCACCGATACAGGCGCGTTATCCTCGGATGGCCCTTGGATTACATCGGATCTAGAGGTGCTAGTGCCACTGCCCGTTCCACTAGCCGTATCTGAGGCTGAACCAGCAGTGCTCAAGACCTGACCACCACGGGTCCCTGTCGTACTGCGCCCCCCGAGAAGCTGGCTGCTACTGGAAGTTAAAGCCTGCCCTCTTTGTTGCTGAATAGTCCCCCCGCCAGGGAGTTGTGTTGTTCCTCCACTAGTGTCTTGCAGAAGATCAACCACAGCGCTGAGCACATCGACAGCAGCTGCGTATTTCATCTTTCGCTCGTAGGGCTCATCCACGATCAAAGGCTGATCAAATTCAGCGATTAGGCTAGCGATATAAGCATAATCGGTCGGTGCAGCTACGACCAAAATTTGATTCAACCGTGTATCAGCTACGACTTGCGCTGTTGGCTGAGGTGCTTGAGAATTTTGAGCCACTTGCTGGCCATTGATTGTCATCGTCCGACTGCTGCTATTGTTGGCATTTTCTTCTCTCTTCTCTTCGCGCCTCTCTTCTTTACTGCTGCGACCATCACTAACGGCACTACCACGGATGGTGTTCACACCTTTGGTTTCTTTTTCCTGGGCCTGCGCATTTAGAGTCGCTTGAATGATCTGGGCGACAGTAGATGCTTCGGCATAGACAACAGGAATAAATTTCGTAACCAAAGAAGCCCCAGTATCCTGCACGTCGAGCGTTTCACGAATGCTGATGAGCTGCTTCACCACCGTGCTGCTTTCAGTAATTAAAAGCCCGGGCGGCATCAATACCGGGGTGATGCGACCGTAAACGCTAAGACCGACATGACCAGAGAGCATGGCACCTGCTTCCTCGGGGTCTAGGTTGTCGAGTTTCATGAAGTAACTCACAATGGTTTCACCTTGAGGTAAATCTTGTGGGGATGTGTAAAACTGAACACCATGAGAAAACTGAACCGCATTAGCATTCTGATTCCGGGCCGGCAAGATACGGGCGCTCTTGCCATCCGGCTCCATGATGATCGCATAGCCATTGGTGAGTAGTGTCGCTTCGATCAACTTGACAGCTTCTGCTTTTTCGACGGCTTTAGGAGTCGCTAAACTCACGGGCGCTCCTTCGAGAATGTTGGTATCTTTGATAAGGGTAACACCAGTCAGAAGTTCATAAATGCTGAGCATGTCCATGACTGGATTGTTTGGGAACTGAAGGACGATTTTATCACCATCCATGCGGATGGTCTGAGATAGTGCGCTCCCCGGATCGATACTACCTTCACCACGACGGCGAAATCCACCCCCAGGTCCTCCAAAACCACCTCCACCAGGAGGGCCGCCTATACCTCCACTTAGCGGTCCCCCTATCCCAGCCCCAGGAGGTCTTTCACCTTCAGCTGGTGGTGGTGGAGTTGCTGTAGGCACAACTGGCTGGGTATCACTCTCAGTGGATTTCGGTGCATCCTGAGCAGGAGAGGAAGTGGTAGCCTTGGCTGGCATCACCTCAGCAGTTGCAGTGGGCGCTGGCGCAGTGCCCTGCCCCATCAGACTCACTGAAAAGAGTGATAGAGTGCTGGCACAATAAAGGAGAGGTCGAATTGATGAAAGATGCATGAGATAGATCAAAAATGGAAAATGGGATATGTAGTTGAGATGAATCAGGCATTTCACTTGCCGCCTTTATCTTCTTTTTCGATTCGCTCAAACTCTTTGCGGATCACGTTGCGGCGTTCTTCTTCGGGCGCATTGCGGAATTTTTCATCACTAAACTTAGAGCGCATCACATCACGGAATTTATCACGCGCTTTTTCAGACAGGGATTCATAGCGCTTGCGGTCTTCTTCAGAGGGACCGCGCGAACCACCTTTAAACTTCTCCCCACCACCACCCTCGCCTTTATTGCCTTTGTCATTCTTCTTGCCATCCGATTTCATGTCATCGGTTGTAAGGCTTGCGTAACTGACTTTCACCTGTTCTCCGCCAATGGTAATGACCGCACGGCTGCGCGTCATGTCCGGCGCTGGTTGGGCCTCATTGAGCACCCATCCTTGGAAATTAGGCTCACTCGAGACGATGTGACTTAGCTTGGTCTCCCGATTGAAGAGCGTGGCCACAGGCTTGCCGTTAATGTAAGCGATGCCTGTAAGCACTAGATTATCCGAAATATTGACCATCCGCGTGAAGGGTGAACTAAGAGCCAGAGCTGCCAAACTGGCCTGATCGAAAGCCTGCGGCAGATCAGGATCGGGATCTGCCCCTAAAAGCGCAACAGGCAAACTGGCAATGCAAAGAAAACAACGTGGTAATTTCATGTCAGTCAGTGTGGTAAAATTAGATGCCGGACTCGGGCTTGAACCAGCGAGCTAGAGTGAGGTTGCAAATCACCTGCGGCGTCTTTTCCCGCGACTTTGAGTCAATCTCGATCTCTAGCTGTCGCATGGCCTGAAATTTTTCTGGAGACTGCATGCTCCCTAGCCAGTTCAAAATAACCGCCTGATCTCCACGCAAGCGAATTGAAACCGTTACCTCACGGTGACTCATCGTGGCAGGTGAGAGCGGTGGCAGCGTTGGCTGCTCAGTATTCACTCCG
>CAMBPS010000061.1 GCA_945869675.1 Prosthecobacter debontii
GATCGTTGAGTTGCGCCAGGGCTTGGTTTCACAAGGCTTCTTCGACTCGAAGCGGCTGTGTCTTGGGTGACACTGCCCGAGAGGCGAAAAGCCTTGTGGAATCAATGACGGATGCAAATCGGCAGTCAGCCATTCCTGAATCTAGCAGATAATCCACGGGGCGTGGGATGTGCAACGAAGAGTAACTTTGGCCGTATGAGTCGGAGACAACAAAGCAACTGGAGACTCCATTTTACAGGAAAACAGAAAGACATGATTTACAGGTCAGAACCCATTCCTGTGAATCCTGTGATTAGAAACTCGAATCACGAACAGTCTCATATCATCCATGGCGGGCGAAAAATCGCGTAACTCTAGGGCAAGCTAGTCGGGAGGTTAAAAGATCACTGACCCCAGACGATACGGCTCAAATCTTCTTCTTGAGAGGCAGACCAGGATTCTTTATTCTCGTGCAGCTGCCGACGAGCAGTTTCCTGAATCTCGTGAACTAAAGGAGAGCCCGGATAACTAAGATCTTCCCACAGATCCAAGGTGTCACTATCTGGTCGAATGGCAGCTAAAAGACCAGGTAATTTGGTACGGATATCTGGGTCCGTAGGGGGCTCAAGATGTAGCCAGGTCAAAAGGCGCACGTACTTTGCATCGTCTTTGGGGACTTCAGGGGCGTCACCGGAAAGCAGTGCCTGATGTTCCGCCCACGTGCCTGTTTTAACACGATCAAAGACAGATTTAATGTCAGCACTCTCAGCTTGGACCTGGGCAGCCTGCTCGGTCCGCCACTGTTCCTTGGCCATGTCGGCCTCTGGAACTTTTCCCGCCGCTTCAAGAGCAGGTGCTGGCGTCTTCGCTGCAACTGCTGGAGTGGTGAAGGCTGCGGCTTTAATCGCAGGCTGTGGAATTACAAGATCAAAGGGACCGATCCAGATGGCAACAGCTAGTCCAGTCATACCAAGCATCCATCCAAACAAGAAGGGTTTGACGTTCCAGACGACAATCGGTGGGGGCGCGAAGTTGAATTCTTTAAAATCCGCTTCCCGATCAGCAAGATTATCCGAATCTGAAGGTGCTTCCAAAAACGGAGCAAAAGCCAGCGAAGCTTCACTTTCAGTGGAGCTAGAGGCCTTAGTCTCCCCGTGGGTAGTGGGCGTTTTTGCCTGTGCTGCTTTTAAAGCATTCTGAACTTCAACCAGGGAAGCGTCAGAGTGCATCAGCTCAGTGATGTGCTGCTGTGCCAAATCCCACCAAGCAGCAGGCACGACGGCTTGAAACAACAACTGCCCATCTTGCTGGTGCCTGAGTTGGCCAGCTAGTTCACGCAGAGCAGTGCATTCAACCGGATTATCCCAAGTCCAAATCATGCGAGTGCGGCGCAAGCGATGGTCCCAGAGATCTCGAGATTCCTGACTACAGCTGCGAATGATGCGACCAGCCGAGAGCCACAGCTTAGCCTCTGCCAAGCCATCAGAATGCTCCGCTACAGCCTGTGGCTCAGCGACCGCCAACATCTGCTCGGCGCGCAGATAGCGTGTGATGGCCAAGGATGTGACCAAAGCCAACATAATGTGCACGATTTCCGGATCGCTGTTCTTCCCGTGAGTGGCAGCTAGGGCTTCGGCCAACTTGGCTAGTTGAGAGGTGTTAGAGCGAGATGCCCAACGAAAAGCGACCATACACGTCAGAGCCATTTGCCCAGAGGCCATCTCAATGATTAAATCCGGAACACGTGCCATGTCGGCCAGAAGATCCTCATGTTCTTCAAACAGTGTGACCAAAAATTCGCTTGAGGGACCAGCCCACTCAGACTTCACATAGGCACGAGAACAAAAGGCTAGAAAAGCTTGACTAAGGCTTTCGCGAGAATGCAATGCAGCCACTAAATCAGCCGCCGACGCTCGGAGAACATCCGGGAGTTTAGAAAGATCAGGTTGAGTTTCTTGGGGCATCACATCCATGGCAGAATTTCAATGTTAGTCTGACCTAACGTGAGATGCAACGCAGCACTCTTCAAAACTCTTAGAATTTCATTCTTCTTTCGCAAACAGAAGGCGCAGGCTATTGAGACAAACGAGGACTGTGCTGCCTTCATGGGTTAGCACTCCGAGTGTAAGAGGCACGATCCCGAAGAGCGAGGCAATAGCCATTACAATGACGGACCCGAGAGAGATGGCCAAATTTTGACGAATGATGCGACGGGCCTGCTGACTGATGTGCCGGGCAGAGAGAAGCTTTTCAATCTTATCCTGCATGAGGACAATGTCTGCCTGCTCAAGTGCGGCGTCGCTACCACGCGCACCCATCGCGATACTGACATAGGCTGCGGCCAAACTAGGCGCATCATTCACACCGTCACCGATCATGGCAACCTTATGACCTTGTTCGGTCATTTCTTGAATCGCGGCTACTTTGTCTTCGGGATGTAAGCCTGCGCGAACATCGGTCACGCCGAGTTCTTGGGCCACCTGAATGGCCGCTGCGCGCCGATCCCCCGTAAGCATCACAGTGCGCACTTGCTCTGCAGCCAACTGAGCCAGCACAGCCTTACTACCGCTGCGGATTTCATCCTTCAGTAGGATACGGCCCATGGTCTGAGCATTGAGAACCCAAACTTCAGAAAAGCCCAACGGAGCCTCTGTCACATCCTTTAACCATTGAGCAAAGTCACCCTGAGCCATCAGTTCACGACGACCAACATAGGTGATGCCGGCATCGGTCAAACCGCGCAATCCCTGACCTGGGATGGACTGAAAATCCTGCAAGCTACCAGATTCAACGTTCATTTCCTTGGCGTGAGCGGTAATGGCCCGAGCAATGGGATGATTGGAGTTAGAATCCAAGGTAACAGCTAGTCTGAGCACCTCCATTTCCCTACCCTGCGGAAAGCTTTCCACCAGAGCCACACGTAGATTGCCTTCGGTGAGCGTGCCTGTTTTATCCATAGCTACGACATCGACCTCGGCCAGTTTTTCGATCGCAGCACCGCCACGGAAAAGGATTCCCCGACGCGCACCCCAGGCAATGGCTGCCAGAATGGCAGACGGGATGGAAAGCACCAGTGCGCATGGACTCATGACAACGAGCAGTGTCATAGCCCGATAGAAAGCTGATTTGGAATCACCCACATTTCCAAAAGGTGGAATCCCCAGCGCTAGCCACCAAACCAAAAACATCACCAAAACGGCTCCCAATGTCAGCAACGTATAGCCAGTGCCAAAACGATCTGTAAAACGCTGACTCGGTGCGCGCAGATGCTGCGCATTCTGGATGAGATGAATGATCTTGGCCAGAGCACTCTGCGTGGCGGGGCGATCAACCTGCATCTGAATCAAGCCCCAAAGATTCAACGTGCCACCATAGACGACGGCACCTTTAGTTTTATCAATAGGCACAGCCTCCCCGGTGAGTGTGGATTCGTCAGCTGCCGTCTCTCCAGTCAGGACAGTGCCATCTACAGGATAAAGCTCGGCAGGGCGCACCTGCAAAAGATCACCGACACGCAGCAACGAAACAGCGCGCTCTTCAAAAGAGCCATCAGCTAACATGACGCGGGCATACTTGGGTGCCGCCTTTGTCAGCGCATTGATCTCACGATGCGTGCGATGCAGAACGTAATGCTCTAGCGCCCCAGAAGTGGAAAACAAGAACAGCAGCAGTGAGCCTTCTTCCCAGGCTCCTATAGCCACAGCTCCAGAAGCCACAGCCAGCATGAGGAAATGAACATCGAGACGACGTTCACGTAAATTCTCCCAAGCATCCTTTGCCGCATCCCATCCACCACTCAGCAAAGAGAGCCCAAACAAAGAATGCACCAACCATTCTGATGCTTGAAAACTGTTTTTGGCTACAAACCCTGCAACCAGCATGACAAAGCAGATCGCCGCCTGCACGGCCATCTCGCGCCACTCCTCCTCACTCTGCTGTTCGATCTCCTCCGCCTCCGGCCACTCAAAGTCACGCCATTTCCAGAACCGCGGGGCAGTCGGACAAGTTGGCTTTTGCAATAGCAGCTCACCTTCCTTTCTCGTCAGTTGCAGCCCCTCAGCATGAGCATCTATGGGAGTAGCCAGAAGTTTTTCATCCAAAGTGCGGAGCAGCTCATTGATCTGTATTTGCAAGGCGCCGAGATCCACCTGCCCCAGTGTGGCCACTTGCACGCTGCGTTCCTCTGCATTCAGCCGAATGGCCTCCACCCCGCTCTGACTGGCAAGGAAGTCAGACAAAGCGGTGACCCAATCACTTTCAGAAGGCGTTTTGTGCGGCATACGGGTTATCCATACACCGAGTTAGGGACTGTCGCAGGTTTTTCAATCCTTTAGCTCAAACGCATATCCAAGGTGAACGGGAATTCAGGAATGGTAGGGATGGTCCTGGGCTCCATCTTGCCAGGTGTATGACCAGTGGGAAAGAAGCGGCCTAGGCGGCGGCTTTCAGCCTCGAAACTATTGACTGGAAACGTGTCATAACTGCGACCACCTGGGTGGGCAACATGGCAAGTACAGCCACCAAGACTGCGTTGATTCCAGGTATCCACCAGATCAAACACTAAGGGACTATGCACGCCGATTGTAGGTTGAAGGCAATTAGGCGGTTGCCAAGCGCGATAGCGGATGCTCGAGACATACTCGCCAACAATACCGGTCGGATGCAAAGGCACGACGTTGCCATTACAGGTGACCAAGTAACGACTGCCAATGAGGCCATTCGTTTTAATCTGCACGCGTTCCAGACTACTGTCCACATAGCGGACGGTTCCTCCAGCAGTGCCGTCTTCACCGAGGACGTGCCAAGGCTCCAGAGCGGTGCGCACCTCAAGGTTGATACCGCGCCGATTGATCTGGCCAATAGCGGGAAATTTGAACTCGAAATGTGGCGCGAACCATTCAGGCTTCATGTCATAGCCGAAATCCTGCATATCGGTCATGACATCACAAAAATCCTGCCAAACAAAATGTGGCATCAGGAAGCGGTCATGCAGCTCAGTGCCCCAGCGAACCAGTTTCTGTTCGTAGGGCTGCTTCCAGAACCGCGCGATGGCGGCACGGATGAGGAGATGCTGAGCGAGGCTCATTTCCGCATGAGGCGGCATTTCAAAGGAACGTAATTCGACGAGACCGAGCCGCCCCGTGGCGCTTCCGGGATCAAAGAGCTTATCAATCGAGAATTCGGTGCGATGGGTGTTCCCAGCTGAATCCGCGAGCAGATTTCGGAAAATGCGATCCACCAGCCAGGGCGAAGTATGACCTTGTTTGGCGGTGTTTCGATCCAGTTCTCTAAAAGCTAACTCAAGCTCAAAGATAGCGTCATTGCGGGCTTCATCAATGCGTGGGCACTGACTCGTCGGACCGATAAAGAGACCACTGAAGAGATAGCTGAGGCTGGGGTGGTTGTGCCAGTAGCCGAGAAGGCTCTTCAACAAATCAGGCCTGCGCAGCATCGGCGAATCGATGGGACGCTCACCACCAAAGACGATGTGATTGCCGCCACCAGTGCCCGTATGGCGGCCATCGACCATGAACTTTTCTGTGCCTAGCCGAGTAAGACGAGCTTGTTCATAAAGCGTCTTGGTATTAGCGACGAGCTCTGTCCAGGTTTTCACTGGGTGCATGTTCACCTCGATCACGCCAGGGTCTGGGGTAACCTTCAAGACCTGCAAACGCGGATCATAAGGCGGAGGCGAGCCTTCAATGATGACGGGCATTTTCATGGCCGCAGCGACATCTTCGACCGCGGTGACCAGATCCAGATAATCCTCTGCTGTCTCGACAGGAGGCATGAAAATATGCAGGCGACCGTCCCTTGGCTGCACACAGAGCGCGGTGCGGATGATCCAGGAGGCAGACTCCTGCTGCAGAGGATACTGGGCGACGTCTTTGTCATGAGCTTCGTCTAAAGGATCTAGCTGACGGCGCTCAGGCTTGCCTTGGCCTGCGTAAATACCTTTGCCATAGCTGGTTGGCATGTTCGGCGTGCCGTCTAGCCACTCAGAGACTGCTCCCAAGAAACGCTGACGACTTTCCGGGCGTGGCGGCAGATCAGGCCAGTCACTGGCGGGATCAGTGGGATAGATCCAAGGATAGTCCGTGGCGCTGACCCATGGTAGGGCATCAAGCGGCAGGCGCAGGCCCATGGGCGAGTCGCCAGGGATGAGGAACATGGCCTCGTCACGGACAAACCATGGTCCACTCTGCCAACGCAGCTTAGTGCCAGAGACCACACGCTGGATTGGCAGTGCAAAACCGACGACCTTTTCCAACCCTTGCTCAAACACCTTCGCTAAGCGCTCGCGATCTTCTGCATTCTTCAAATTGGACTTCAGCGGGTCCACATTCACCGGCAGGCGCTTTTCTTTCCAGAGGTAGTAGAAGACGTCTTCATAGCCAGGCTTTAGCCATTGAGGATCGGCGCCGAGCGTCACCGCCAAAGCTAGTCCAAAACGACGCGCCTCGGCAGTATCATGACCATAGCTCACAGCTTCATCTGCAATGAGAGAATCATCCGTCCAAATCGGCACGCCATCTTTACGCCAGTAGCAGCCCAAAGCCCATCGCGGTAAAGACTCACCGGGATACCATTTACCCATGCCATAATGCAGTAGGCCACCGGGGCCAAATTGATCCCGCAAACGCTTGATAAGTTCACCGGAAAGTAGGCGCTTTTTAGGCCCAACGGCTGCGGTATTCCACTCGTCACCTTCCATGTCATCAATGCTCACAAAGGTTGGCTCGCCCCCCATGGTAAGACGCACGTCACCTTTAACCAGATCGTCATCTACTTGATGACCGAGCTTTTCAATCTCTGCCCATTGCTCAGATGTGTAGGGTTGAGTCACACGCGGGGATTCATAGAACCGCGTGATAGACATCTCATGATGAAACTCCACCTCACATTTTTCTAGCGCACCACTGATGGGCGCAGCACTTCCAGGATCAGGCGAACAGGCTAATGGAAGATGCCCCTCCCCTGCCATAAGACCAGAGGTAGGATCCAGTCCAACCCAGCCAGCGCCTGGCAAATAAACCTCACACCAAGCATGAAGATCCGTGAAGTCCACTTCCGTTCCGCTAGGCCCGTCCAGAGACTTTACGTCTGCCTGAAGCTGAATCAAATAACCGCTGACAAAACGCGCAGCCATGCCGAGGTGACGAAAAATCTGCACCAGCAGCCAAGCCGAATCACGACAGGAGCCACTGCCAAGCTCCAGTGTCTCTTCAGGTGTCTGCACCCCAGGCTCCATACGGATAGTATAGCTCACGTCCTTCCACAGCATCTGATTCAGAGCCACCAGGAAGTCGATTGTGCGCAGCCGCTTATCCCTGTCTGCAGCAGGCAAGACTGTGCCAGACTCTGGAAACTTGCCATGCTCATAGGTATCAAGCACTTCAGAGTGCGGAAAGGAAATGTGTGCGTCTGTGCCTTTGATGATGATTTGACGGACCTCACGCATGTAGGCCGCTAATAACGGGGTCAGCGGCAACTTACGATGGTAAGGCTCCAACTCATGCGCCAGAACTGGGTCATATTTAAAAGGCACATGCTCCGCATCAGGCTCAAGAAAGAAATCAAACGGATTATACACTGCCATCTCGGCCACAAGATCCACCTCGACACAAAGCTCCGTGGCTTTATCAGGGAAAACTAAGCGGCCCAAATAGTTTGCCTGTGGGTCCTGCTGCCAATTGATAAAATGCGAACCCGGCTTGACCTTGAGCGAATAACTAAGCACTGGCGTGCGACAATGCGGTGCGGGGCGAAGCCTGACCACATGGGGCGAGAGTGCGACAGGACGGTCAAACTTGTAATGAGTGACGTGACGAAGGGCTACGTGTATGGACATGCGAGAGGGGTTGGTGAATGATTGTCAAAGCACAGGACGTGCCAGTGCCGCCTTTGAAAAAATATCCCACATCAGAGAATCTTCTCAGGCCCGCGTGCCCAGGAGCTGCCGGAGCAGGTCTTCCTCGTGAAGAATGCCCGAAGGCAATTCTTTATCATCAAGCACTAGGCATAGGCTACGCCCCCGCTTGCGCATCCGCTGCAGAGATTGCAGGGCGCTATCGTGTTCATGCAAAGAATCCAGCGTGCGCATGTGCTGTCTGACCAGACGATCTTGCGGTAGATTTTTAGCGAGTGCTCCGAGATCAATCAATCCCACAAACCCCCCTTTATCAGCGATCACCGGCAGGGTGCTGCAACCATGCTCACGCGCCATGATCAAAGCCGCATTCAGAGGCAGATCGGGCGAAAGCGCAATACTCTTAGCCAACGGCCGCATGACGTCCCGAGCCCGCAACTGACGATAATCAAGCACCTGATGAATCAACCTAGTAGCCCCAGCTGATAACTGATGCTGATTCTCCAGCATTTGGGCCTGCTTCCGCAAATCATCGCGCCCAGACGACCGATCTGGCACTGAAATCAAATCCTGAGAAGGACCGCGCGCCATGAGTCGAAACAGTGGACGAAACCAGCCAATCGTAATGACCAGGGGTGAAAGCGCACGAATGACACGAAACGGATATCGCCGAAAAAGCTTTTTGGGTAGCACTTCTAAGCCAATGAGAAAGATCGGTAATGCCACCAAGAAAGCCGCAAGATACCCCCAAGCTCCTGAGACACCCACCAGCTTCCAAGCGATGATGAGAAAGGCTGCCAGATTCATCAGATGATTGGTAACCGTGATCGCACCGAGCAAAGCATCGCGATCCTCAATCAACGGCAGCAGCCTTGCCGCGCGGCGATCTCCTTCACGAGCAGCATGGCGCACCCGCACTCGACTCACCGCCACGACGGCGCTCTCCAAACCCGATAGAGCAAACGAAAGCACAAGACAAATAAGCAACATCAAAAGCCAACTCATGCCTCATCATCCTCCTTCATATCGGCCTTCCGCCCATGCAGCCTCAGCTCCACCTGCTGAATGCGTGCCCGGACCACACGACGCACTTTGAACTCACCGCCCTCGACCTGGATGCGCTCCCCAGCTTTTGGCACATGGCCAAGCTGATTAAAGACAAAACCGCCGATCGTATCGATACCACCCGATGGTAAAATCAGCTGTAATTCACTGCACACATCATCGAGCCGTGTGCCGCCATCGATCAAATAACGACCAGGACTCAGTTCGCGAATTTCACCTGCCTCGCCCTGCCATGGAGCTGCCTCATAAAGTAGCCAGTCAGCGATTTCTTCCTGACTCACCATGCCCTCCAGCCCTCCATATTCATCCACAATCAGCACGGGTAGAGCAGATTCCTTGAGGTGCTTTTCCAGCGCATCCATCACATTCATCGTCTCTGGAACAAAAACGATTTTTTGCACCATCTCCGACCAGACAGGCCTGCATGCCATGCGCCAGGCAACAACGTCGATCACCCCCACGACGACATCCGGCGTCTCACCATAAACGACGACCCAGCGGCCTGCGGATTGATCGAGAACCTTCTCTGCTTTGATGGGCCCATCTTCAGCGCTCATCAGCGTCAAATCGACACGCGGCACCATGCAGTCACGCACGGACAGTCGCTCGATATCCAAGGCCTCACGAATCATGTCGGCCTCTGCACTGTCCAGCAGGCCTTGTTCCTCACGCATCTCCACCAGCGTTTCAAACTCATCCCGAGTGATGGGTGTGCGTGACTTCAAACGCTTGGGAACCATTTTACCAATCAGCGCATCCGTCGTTCGATCAGCCAAGTTCACCACAGGGTCCAAAACCGAACGCAGAGGATCTAACAAACGCAGACTCCCCAAGAGCACGGCTGAAGGAGAATACGCGGCAAAAAACTTGGGCAAAACATCTCCGATCATCACTGTCGCTACGAGGAGCAACGACGAACTCATCCACGGATTCCAGCCAATCAACATCAGAGGCCCTGAAACCAAGTGAAGCCCCAACGCAGCAAGCGCGAGATTCAGTGCGGCAGAGAGAAGAAGAGTCCGGTGCAACTGAGCGAAGGGGTTTGCCGTAATGCTTCGCAGCTTTCGTGCCACACTTCCCTCGCCTTCACTCTCCAGACGTTCCTCCAAATCTCGCGCCGAATGAATAGCCGTCTCCGTAGCGGAAATAACCGCCAACAAAAGCAGGAGCACGATGAAAATGAGGCCAGAAACAAAAAGGGGCACGCGTCTTAGTTTTCCGAAGGGTCACGTCAGGGTCAAGACAGGAATCGTGAAGAGGTCTTCAAGCTTTAGTTCTTCATTCCCTTCTCTTGTCTTCATTCAAAACCGGATGTTAGGCACCCATACTTCCTCATCATGACGGCGTTTTGTCGACTCGATGCGACAGGTGATCACGGAACTCTTCTCCATTCCAAAAGAGTGGTGCTCGGGAGGGGACTCGAACCCCTAAGCCTTTCGGCACAAGATCCTTAATCTTGCGCGTATACCAATTCCGCCACCCGAGCAGGGTCCCGCTGAATGCGGGGCGCGAAGTATAGCTTTGTCAGAGAAGATGCAACCAAGACTTTGATGTTTTTGTAAAGAATTCAGCCGATCTATGGAATATGCCCAAAAAAAAGCCGACAACGTGGAGTTGTCGGCCTTTTTTTAAACACTCAGAATGACCATTTATGCTTTACCAACTGCGGCAACAATCTTCTGCGCTGCATCGGTAAGGCCTTCGGCGTTGGTGATCGCGAGCCCACTGGCGGCTAAGGTGGCCTTTCCGGCGTCCACATTGTTACCTTCAAGGCGAACAACGAGAGGAATGTTCAGAGAAACCTCTTGGGCCGCGGCGATGATGCCGTTGGCAATGATGTCGCAGTCCATGATGCCACCGAAGATGTTCACCAGGATGCCTTTCACATTCGGATCTCCAAGGATGATTTTAAAGGCCGCCGTGACCTGCTCTTTGGTTGCGCCACCACCGACGTCCAGAAAGTTAGCTGGATCACCACCGTGGAGCTTGATGATGTCCATGGTGCTCATGGCTAAGCCGGCACCGTTAACGAGACAGGCGATGTTTCCGTCCAATCCGATGTAGTTGAGACCAAACTCACTGGCAGCGACTTCACGTGGATCTTCTTCCGTGGTATCGCGCATGGCTACGATGTCCTTTTGGCGGTAAAGTGCATTGTCATCAAAGTTAAACTTAGCATCCAGCGCCACGACTTGGTTTTCGGAGGTGATTGCCAGAGGATTGACTTCCACGAGGCAGCAGTCACTCTTTAAATAGAGATTCCAGAGGGACATAAACAGTTTCACAGCCTGATTAGCCAGAGCCCCTTGCAGACCCAGTGAAGCTGCCACTTTGCGTGCCTGATAGGCCTGCAGACCGAGGGTCGGATGCACAAATTCCTTGAAGATCTTTTCTGGGGTCTTTTCAGCCACTTCTTCGATGTTCATGCCGCCCTCTGTGCTGGCGATGAGGGCGTGACTGCTGCTCACACGATCGAAAAGAATCGCGAAGTAGAACTCCTTTTGGATGTCCACTGACTTCACGACCAGCACCTTGCTCACCAGTTTGCCTTCTGGACCGGTCTGATGGGTGACCAATGTCTGCCCAAGCATCTGTGCGGCGATCTCCTTGGCCTCAGCTGAGGTGTTGATGACATGCACGCCACCTTTAAAGCCATTTTTGAAAGTGCCTTTGCCGCGGCCACCAGCGTGAACCTGAGCCTTGACTACCAGACCTGCACCACCGAGTTCATCAGCGATTTTACCAGCCTCTTCGGCTGTGGTAGCGACTTTTCCGAGAGGAGTAGCGACGCCGAATTTTTCGAAAAGTTCCTTAGCTTGGTATTCGTGAATGTTCATGGGGAGTGAAAAGAAGCGATGTGATAGTAGGAGCGCGAGACATGCCGTCAAGAACGCAATCCAAGCTAGGCTAAAAAGTGCTTTCCGGGGAAGCCCTTGCTACCTGTAACGAGATAGGCCCGCCAAATACTCTCGCGCCAAGGCAGAAGTAGGTTGCTCGAAGAACTGTTCGGCAGCGCAAGATTCCTCCACTCGACCTTTGACCAGAAAGACGATCCAATCAGCTACTTTTCTGGCGAAACTGATCTCGTGAGTGGCTAAGACGATCTGCTGACCGCCTTCTGCTAGCTCGCGAATCACATCCAAGACCTCGCCGGTCATCACGGGGTCCAAAGCCGAGGTGGGTTCATCCAACAATAATAAGTCGGGCCTTGGCGCTAAGGCACGGGCAATAGCGGCACGCTGCTGCTGGCCGCCGGAAAGTTCGGCGGGGCGCTTATGAAAATGCTCTTCTAAACCCAACCTTTTGAGTAGTTCCATCGCACGTTCATGGGCCACTGAATCGCTAAAATCATGAACCGCAGCAAGCGGCAAGACAATGTTTTGAAGAGCACTGAGATGAGGAAAGAGATTGTAGCCTTGGAAGACAAAGCCATTTCTCCGCAGGTTTTTCAAGGCTTCCCCAGGCTCATTCGGCAGAGGTTGATCATTGACAACGACCTCGCCTGACTCAGGTAGCAGTAGACCTCCGAGCACGCGCAGTAATGTGGACTTACCCCCGCCACTCGGGCCGAGCAGAGCCACCACACGCGAATCGTTGTTCGTCTGAAAGCTGGCACCGTCTAGGGCAAGAAAGTCGCCATAGCGCTTGGTCACTTCTCGGGTCTCAAGTTTCATAAGCAAACCTCCTCTCTAACTTCCGCGCATACCAGGAGAGCGGAATCGTGACGACAAGATACGCCACAGCTAGCGGCAAATAGCCCTCTAACGCGGTGTAGCTGCTGCTATTCATGATACGCACTTTTTGCACAAGTTCCTCGATACCGATGACGGAAAGCAGCGAAGAATCTTTGATCAGAGAGACCATCTGGCCTGTCGTGCCCGGCAAAGCTCGGCGCACTGCCTGGGGAATGATCACGAACCGATAGGTCTGAGCCGAATCAAAACCGACAGCTCGTGCGGCCTCACGCTGACTGGCACTGATGCTTTCGACAGCCCCACGAAAAATCTCTGCCAAATAAGCCCCCTCAAAACAGCCAAGTAGAACAGTGCCCACAATCATTGGGTCCCCTACATGTAGCGCTGTGGCTACAATGTAATATCCAAGCAAAAGCTGCACCAACAATGGCGATCCGCGCAGAACCTCGACGATGCCTGTGCTAAGCAAATGCAGTGGCATGCAGGAGGATCGGCGGCCGATCATGAGGGCAAATCCGACGATGATGCTGACAACCATGGCCCCCAACGAAATACCCAACGTCGTGAACCAACCCCAAATGAATTGCGAGCGGTAACCCCAGATGGAAGCCCAATTCCAGGTGTAATGAACAGCCGCAAAAGTGACGTATATCCCCAGCGACACGACGGCCAGCAGAGCAAAGCTCCAGAAGAGGCGACGAGACGAAGGTGGATTCATGGAGGAGGCGGTCAATCGTTATACGTCCGTGTAGCAGGATCTATGCTCTTATGCACGCTGATCCTTATTTGATTCACGGATTATCAACCTCCAATTTTACCTCAGATACCGTCTCAATAGACGACTCAGTCTCCCAATTTCCCGAAGACTGAGCTGGCTGTGATTTGATAAACTCAACCACTCCTCTGGCAATCCCTTGGGCCAAAGCCAGCTGATACTCGCTCCGCTTTAATTTTGCCACCTCATCGACATGCGTCAGAAAGCCGCACTCCACTAAAACAGCCGGGCATGGTGTGTGAGTGACCACGGCATAATTTTTGGCCTTAATGCCGCGATCCTCCGCTTTGGATCCCGAACAGGCGTGTAATTGGACACTACGCGCCAGCCATTCGCTGGCATGTTGGCCGCGACTTCCGCTAGGACTGCGGCGGGCCGAAAGGGACTTTTGTTCGGCATAATAGGTCTCGATGCCCTGAACACTGGCAGTCTCGCTGGTATTAAGATGCAGGCTAACGAATAAGGTGGCCTTGGCTTTCTTGGCAATCTGGCTGCGCGCCTCGAGTTCAATGAAGACATCCCGATCACGTGTCATTTTCACCCTCAGCCCCAGCTCATGGAGCTGATCTCGGAGTTGCCGAGCCAGTGTCAGACTGAGATTTTTTTCAATGAGACCACCAGCCACAGCTCCGCCATCCTGGCCTCCATGCCCTGCATCCACGATCACCAGAGGCGCTGAGTCGAGCTCCCAAGGCCGGATCCGCACTGCAGGCACTGCCTCGAGTGATCGTGACAGCCAGCCTAAGGCCAGAACCACCCCCGCCAAAGCCAAATAAGAAGCGCTGGAGCGAGTGATCAGAACAATTTTTGAGGCCCAGGGCGACATGCGCGGGAATGGTTTTTTTGAAATTTATACGTAAATTTTAAAAATTAACTGGAGCTGATTATCAAATTAGACTAAACTAATAGCATGAAAGCACGGTATCTCGCAACTCCGCTGACACGTTTTTGCCTTTTTTATGCCTTAATGGCAGCGCTGCCCGCTTTTCTTTTGGCTCAGCCCTACATTCCCCCAACGGTTGGCGGATTAAACATAGCTTCTGGAGCGATCCAACCGCCCATCTATCAGCAGCCTGCCCCCCATGTGTCCACGTCTGCGATGTCTCAGCGCCCAGTTGCCCCGACTCAAACCACCGATTACATTCCCTCCAGCCACCCAAAACCTAAAGGTTACACAGCCCCCACCAGCTATCGGCCACCCGCTTTAACTCAGCCATCAGCGCCCAGGAAATCTCCGGTCATTGCCACTCAATCAACTAACACGGCCTCTAAAAAATCATCCAATTACAGACCGCCGAGCACACATTCATCGATCAAAACATCCGGAAACAGCGACTTCCGTCAGGACATCCACCCTGGCAATCTGGAGCGGAATGTCGGACTCCTGCCTGATAGCATCGAAGGTAGTGACGTAGCAGATCTTGCTCCTATCGGTAGCCATTACATCGCGCGCCCTGGAGACACTCTGCTCAGCATCGCAGACCGCCACGGCACCAGCACAAATACGCTGCGCACTCTCAATCACTTGGATGACGACGTCGTGGACATTGGTCAGTCGCTCCTAATTCCTCATCGCGGAGGCAACTCATCCGGTGACGGAAAGTTCACTGGCGTTCACATTGTCAAGTCAGGGGACACTCTCACCAAACTCGCCCGCGACTTCGGCATCAGTGCCGACGCCTTGGCTCGCGCCAATGCGAAAGTCCATCCTGACCGACTATTGATTGGTGAACGTCTCCTCGTTCCTGGGGGCGGCAGTTCCAGTCGCGACAATAGCCCTCCCGATAGCAAATCATTTTCCACGAGCAGCAGCAAATCAACCAACCACATCGTGCGAAAGGGGGAGCACCTCGGCTCCATCGCCAAACGATATGGTGTTTCCACCTCAGCCCTTGCCAGTGCTAACCGCCTTAAAAACGCCAATATCATCGAAATTGGTGATCGTCTGGTCATTCCTGGCCGCAGCTCCAGTGGCACGGCGAGTCAGCTAGCCATCGCAGATCAGGATGCCGCGCCCCTAGCAGACTTCCGTATCCCGGAGACCCCATCACCGTCTGTGAATCCGGAGCCTATCGCTCCCCTGCCACCAATCAGCAGCAACATTCCAATCCTGACATCTTTCGGCTCCAGCAAAACGCGCGGAGTCGTCGCCTACCGCATGGAGCGCGGCGACACCCTTGACAGCGTCGCCAACATGTTCAGCACCACGACTGAAAACATCCGTGCTTTAAACCAATTCCCTAGCGACAAAGTCCTCGAAGAAGGTCACGAACTCTTCGTTCCTTCCATTGGTGCAGTCTCAGTGAATTGAGGTTTGAAGGCGCAATGCCGTTTTACCGGCCGCAAAACTTGACGGCAGCTTCTGATATTGAGGATAAGGAAAACCCTATCACTTGACTTTCCTCTTATCAAAGAGTTGCGACCATTCGGCTTTCGAAGTGAGCGGATCAAGAACAGCCAACCTAGCTTATGAATCATTTGAAGGACAAATCATTCAGACTTCCTTCAAGCTCATACGGTAATAGCTAGGCGTAAAGCTTTGCGTAGCTGGTGGCTATCTCATCAAGGAAGGTGTTCTGATCGGCCGCCCACCAGTTGGTGGAGAAAATTTCCACTTCACGATGACCAGTGAAGCCAGTGGCATCCACCCAGTTGCTAATTTCGCGGATGTTGATGCAGCCTTCCCCCATGAGGCCACGGTCGTTGAGCAAGTCAGTGGTCGGGGTTTTCCAATCGCAGATATGAAAGGCATGCAGGCGGCCAGTGCGGCCCGCAAGGTCGATCTGCTCTTTCAACTCGGGGTCCCACCAAACATGATAAACATCAAGGGCGATGCCGAGTGATTTAGGTGAACCGAGGGCATCACAAATCTCATGCGATTGGCGCATGGTATTGACCGCGCTGCGGTCATCGGCATAGACTGGGTGAAGTGGTTCAATGGCGAGTTTCACACCTGCTTGTTCTGCAGCAGGCAAAACAGCGGCGATGCCATCGGCGATTTGTTTGCGTGATTCGACGAGGCTTTGCCCAGGGACCGCACCACAGACCAAAACGATCAGCGGAGCGCCAATGGCGTGGGCTTGCTCGATGGCGAGAAGATTGTCATCAATCGCAGCCTGACGCCCAGCGAGCGTGACGGAAGGGAAAAAGCCACCACGGCACAGGCTTACAACACTCATGCCTGACTCAGCAGTCTGGCGTTTAACAGCCGCCAGATTGCGACCTTCAAGCGCTTGCCGCCAGATAGTAATGCCGCTCACTCCACGCTTCGGAAACTCCACGAGGCATTGGTCGAGATTCAGAGGCTTCGTGGTAATGGTATGGACGCAGAGTCGGTTCATTAATGATCATAAGTGCCAAGGAGTTACTGCTGGTAAATCAGTTCTTTCCGATCATGATGGCCGGAAAATACGATGGAACTCTACCAACTCGAATACTTCCTGGAAGCTGCCCGCCAGCGCAACTTCACGCGTGCTGCAGCGCATCTGCATTTGGCTCAGGCGGCGCTTAGCGAGCAGATTCGCAAGCTCGAAAGCGAACTCGGCACACCGCTGTTCAATCGAGGTCGCCGCGAGACCGTTCTGACCTCAGCTGGTGAAACGTTGCGTCAACATGCGGAGGCCTTGCTCGAACGGGCGGCGGCTGCGAAGCGAGCTGTTCAAGATCTCATTAGCCTGCGTGGTGGCCGGCTTACCATTGGAGCCATTCCCTCAGTCAGTGCCTGCTTGTTGCCTGCGGCAATCGCTGCATTTCGCAAACTGCATCCGCTCGTCGAGTTGGCACTTTATGAAGGCACCTCCGAGATTGTAGCGCAGTGGGTAGACAGTGGACGTGTGGAGTTCGGCATCGTGCAACTGCCGACCTCCAGCGGTAGCTTTGATGAGCATCCACTTTTCGTGGAGCCCTTTGTCGCCCTTATCTCAAAAAATCATTCCTTGGCCAAGCAAAAGACCATCGCCCTAGCCAAACTAGCCGATGAACCCTTCATTCTTTACAAAGGCCGGGCACGCGACACAGCACTCACGGCCTGTCGCACTGCAGGGTTTGAACCACGCATTGCCTGTGAGAGCAGTGAACTGGAGACGATTCGGTCGCTTGTTGCAGCTGGATTGGGCATTGCGATTCTACCTCGACTAGCCACTCGACAAGCGACCCCTGGATGTGCGGTCGTTCGCCTCCGCGATGATCCGGTGGAGCGGCAGGTGGCGTTGTTGACGCGTTCAGGACATTCGACATCACCTAGCGCAGCAGCCTTTCACGAGATATTGAAGCGTCATGGACCGATCTAGCCAAGAGCTATTGACTTCGACTAAGCCAAGTCCACCGGTCACGCCAAACCACCTGCAGAAGTGCTGGAGTTTTAATCCTCGGTGGCTAACCTCACAGACCTGCTGATTCGATACCATCGTCTTTCCGGCAGGCCAAACAACTCACCAATGACAGAACAGGAATCGAAGCCAGACCAGGGCATCTTCATTTCGAAGATAGTCAGTCAGACCCTAAGATCTGGGCAATCCTATAAGTTTGGTGTTTATGCTGGCATTCACGGCGATGAAGAGGCGGGCATCTTAGCCGTGCATGAATTAATCCGCTGGGCGACCGAGAACCCCCAGGAACTGCGTGACTATGAGCTGCATTTCTATCCCATTTGTAATCCTACGGGGCGTCAGCTAAGCACTCGTCATAACCATAGCGGTCTAGATTTGAATCGGGAGTTTTGGGTCGGATCCACCGAGCCTGAAATCCTCTTTTTGGAAAGTGAACTGCGCCGAGAACGCTATGACGGTATCATCGCTCTGCACTCGGACGATGAATCCGATGGCTGCTATGGCTTTGTCAGTGGGGCACTGCTGAGCGAGCACCTACTGGAGCCTGCACTGGCGGCTGCGGAGAAGCATCTACCACGCAATCAAGCACCCGTCATCGACAGCTTTCCTGCCGCCCGTGGCATCATTAAAGAAGGCTATCTCGGCATCCTCAGCGCACCGCCGGAGCAAAGCCCAAAACCGTTAGAGATCGTCTTTGAAACACCCTCACTAGCGCCAATGGATCTTCAGGTTCGAGCCACCGTCGCTGCGGTGAAAAGCATCTTGGCTGAGTATCGGCAGTTGCAGGCCTATGCAGCTGACCTTTGATTCGTGCATTTAACAGGACTCCGAGGGAAAAACAGGCGCTGGCTTTGCCGATTTAGAAATCTGCAAGAAGGCTTTTTAAAAGCGCCCTTTGATAACTCAGCCTTTCTCATGCGTTTACGGCAGGCATGCTCCGCCTCACCACGTTTCTTTTTGTTTTATCTGCGCTTTTACTCAGCGCTTCAGATAAACCCAATGTGCTCATCATCGTGGCTGATGACCTTGGCTACCACGACGTCGGTTTTCAAGGTAGCAAAGAAATTCCCACACCCAATCTGGATAAACTCGCTGCCTCAGGCGTGCGTTGCACCAATGGTTATGTCTCGCATCCCTTTTGCAGCCCGACACGTGCTGGCTTGATGACGGGGCGTTACCAGCACCGCTTCGGTCATGAGAATAATCCCGCTTGGCTGCCAGAAGACAGCAAGCAAGGACTGCCGTTAGATCAACGGACACTGCCCGAATTGCTCCAAAAAGTTGGTTACGCCACCGGAGCCGTGGGTAAATGGCACTTGGGTGCACATCCACAGTTTCACCCCATGAAGCGCGGTTTTCAGGAATATTTCGGTGCGCTCGGTGGCGGGCACATCTACTTTCCTGGAGACAAAGCTGGAGCTGAGTACACCATCCCACTGAATCGAAATGGCGTGAACGAGCCTCAGACTAAATACCTCACCGAGCAATTCGGAGACGAGGCCAGCGCCTTCATTCAGCGTCATGCTGGAGTGGAGAAAGCACCCTGGCTGCTTTACCTGGCCTTCAATGCACCGCACACACCTTTACAAGCACCTGAAAGCTGGCTGAAGAAACTGGCACATATCACCGATCCGGACCGCCGCACCTATGCTGCCATGATCTGCGCGCTAGATGCAGCTGTGGGTCAAGTGACCGAAAAACTCGCTGGGACCAAGCAGACTGAAAACACCCTCATCTTCTTTTTCAGCGACAATGGCGGCCCCAATCTTAGCGGTAAGGGCAAGAGCAACTTCACCGACAATAGCCCTCTGCGCGGTGCGAAAGGCATGGTCTATGAAGGCGGCATGCGCGTGCCATTTCTAATCAGTTGGCCAGCCAAGCTAAAGCCAAGCACCTATGATCAACCTGTGATCGCGCTTGATGTCCTGCCCACCGCGCTAGCTATTGCCAAAGCTGCACTGCCGGCAGACCGCACCATCGACGGCGTGAATCTCATTCCCTATCTCACAGGTAACAAGCCAGGTGCCCCGCATGAGCGCCTCTTTTGGCGCAGCCTAGGACCGCAAGGCAATCATGCCATGCGTCAAGGAAACTGGAAGCTCGTCCACCTCCCTGGTGGTAAAGCAGAACTTTACGACCTAGCCTCCGACATTGGTGAAACCAAAAACCTCGCCTCCGAGAAGCCTCAGATCGTAACTCAACTCAGTTCCGCCATCAGCGACTGGGAAAAAGGCACCATTCCTCCCGTTTTCGAAGGCCCAAAACAGGCCAAAGCTCCGGCGAAAAAGAAGTCAAAGAAGTGAATTCGCGGCCAGACTTGCAACAGCAGCCTTTCTTGTGCATTAATGATTTCTATCACGTCCCCGTAGTTCAACGGATAGAACAAGCGTTTCTATCCTACCCCCTTTGAAAGTCATCTTTGCCTAGTTACAGGCTGATCGGATACAATCAGAAACAAAGGTGGACATTCTTACTTTTATTCTTACTTTTTAGGCTAACAAACGATGGCCTCTCTCTGGAAACACCCAAACTCATCTTTTTGGACTGCCTGCTACACCGATGAAACAGGCAAACAGGTGAAGCGCTCAACCAAGCTTTCTGACCGCAAGAAAGCGATGAAGGCGGCAGAGGCTTTTGAGGATGCCGCGAAGATGGCCCGAAGCGCTGAACTGACCCGCGCCGCCGCAACGAAGATTGTAAACGAATTCATGGAGCGCACTCACGGCGAAGGACTCGACAACCGTTCCACGCGCCAGCACATCGCAGACTACCTTGCAGGCTTGCAGGCTCGCGGCACCAAAGATTCCAGTATCAAACGCTACCGACCCGTGTTTGACGGCTTCCTTGCCCATCTAGGCGATGCCAGAGCCAATGCCCGCCTTGCCAGCGTTTCCAGCCAAGAGATCGAGAAGTTTAGCCATGCTGAGGTGCAGAAAGGCAAAACCGCTGCCACCGCAAGCTTTGGTCTAAAGGTGCTGAACGGAGTTTTTGAGGATGCCCGCCGAAAAGCGGTCATTCTGCATAATCCCGTTCCCGACGTGCTCAAACGCATGGCACGCTCCGCCAATGCCTCGACTGAGGAACGCCTGCCCTTCACTGACGAGCAGGTTCAAGCTCTGCTAGCTGCCTCCGACGTGGAATGGCAGGGAATGATTCTCCTAGCCTACCATACCGGAATCCGCATCACCGATGCCGCGAACCTCACGCGCCAAAACATCGAGGGCGGAAAACTTCTGCGCTACCGTGCCATGAAGACTTCCCATCGGAAGCAGCGTGCCAGCGAGAGGGAAACCGTCGTCGTTATGGCAGCGGATTTGGTCGCTTACTTCAAAGCCCAGCCGCTACCGATAAAGAAAGACGCACCGCTTTTCCCTTCCCTTCATGGCAAGAAATCAGGTAGTTCTGGAGGTCTGTCCAATGCGTTTGCCCGAGTGCGCGACAAGGCAGGTATTGACCGCCAGCAGGGCGACACGAAGGAGGGCGAGGGACGACGTTTCAGCGCTCTAAGCTTCCATTCCCTGCGTCACACGATGATTTCACGGCTGGCGAACTCAGACGTTCCTGATGTTGTCTCGAAAGCCATCAGCGGGCAGTCTACCGATGAAGCTCACCGTCGTTATGTCCATCTCGACACCGCTGCACAGGAGAAGGTTGTAGCGAAAGCACCACGTCTTTGGAGGGTCAATGCGGCATGAAACCGTCAGCGAATGCAATCGAGCAGGTTATCGGAAAGCCTGAAAAGGAGTGGTCGGGATTGTTTAGTCTCTACCGTAATCCGGATGGAAGCTACCGCGTGGAGTTAGGCACCATCACGGCTCCCCGTGAAGTGGCTTTAAGGTGGAAATTAGACGAACAGGAAAGAGAGCTCATGAGCGCGTTGGTTATGATTTGTTCCGAGTTTGCTAAAACTCCAATCGTGTATTTGCCTGAACCCAAATATCAGATTCCTTTCGGCGGCTCAAACGCAAACGAGATATATAACGCGGCTAAAGCTATCCAAGAGCAGGCGGGCGTATTCAGACATTTAGCAGGGAAGATGCAGATTGCTATTGGTGATGACCTTCAGTCACTCACAGACGCCACAAAGTCCAAGACTGAGCGGCTACGCGCAAAGAAGAAGATCGAAACGAAAATCAGTCATGCTCTTGAAGCTTTAATAAAAAAGGGATCTCGAAAAGCTCACGGTAGTTCAAAGATTGTAAAAGCGTCCTTTGGTCAAGCTCCGCTCGCTTGGGCAGTCATAAATGCCACGAAGAAGCTTGTTTTAAAGCATCACGAATTGCCTACCAAGCAGATGGTAAAAACGTTTCTCACAGGGAAAGACAGCACACTAAAATATGTCTCAAGCGCACAATGGGCCGATGAGTTCAAAGATGCAGGGCTGGCTTCCCTACCGAAAGCGGTGCCCAAAAAATCAGGCTCACGAAAATAGGGTGGTTTTTGCTGAGGTTACAACCATAGACATCTCTGAATAGTGAGGGTCGAAGTTTATGAACAACATCGACCAATACCCTATGACAGCGGCAGTAACCTCATTGCCGGAATTTGCAGACCATCGCACCGCCCGTGCTCTATTTGGCCTGTCCCGTAGTTATCTCTACAAGCTCACCACCGAACGCAAGATTCGTTCCGTGAGTATCCGCAAGGTAGGAGCTCTTAAAGGCAGGCGTCTCTTCGATTGTGCCAGTATCCGCGCTTTTCTCGAATCAGCAGCAGTCGGTCAATAAACGAAACGAGCCACTGACTTTCGCCAATGGCCCGCACTCGTGAATGATGCGCTAAGGATACCAGCAGGCGGCAGTGGCGCAACTCCATACTCGCGCCCATGAATCATCTAAAATCATGCTCACGCTGCCACGAATTTAAAAGACTGGCAGAATTCGATCACTCCCGAAACTCACGCGATGGCAGACACCACCGCTGCAAAGTCTGCGAACGCAGGCGGGACAAGCAAAGACTCCAAGACGGCTCTCATCAACTCTCCAATGAACGATGGAAAAACCATCACCCGAAAGCCGCTAAAGCTCACCGCATCCTAAATTCAGCAATCAAACGCGGAGATATTCAGCGCGGCCCATGCTCCGAGTGTGGAAAGTCAGGCGCTCACGGTCATCACGAAGATTACAATAAGCCGTTAGATGTGACTTGGCTTTGCCATCACTGCCACATGGAGCACCACCGCATAGAGCGGTTCTATGGGCGCGGGCAAAACCTTTTCGGCTTCATCATGGAGGGCCAGCAATGAACATTCTCGATTCAATTCAGATTGCATTCTTTCAACATTTCGGAGCAGTTGGAGAAAACGTACCACTTTCCACGATGCTCAAAGGCATCAAGGGCAACAAATGGAAAGGCCAGGTCAAATGCCTGCGGGCCAAAGGACGGGAGGCCGCAGGATACGACGAAGCAAAAAGAAAGCTGCCCGCCTTCATGTTGTCAGGCACTACGACAGGCGGACACAAAGCCGCCGACGTAATCGAGCATAGCGGCCTTTTGCAGATCGACGTGGATAAAGTTGGAGCCGATAAAGTCTCTGACCTTCGCGACCGCATTGGCGAGGATAGGCACATACTTGCCGCATGGATTTCACCCTCTAGCGATGGCGTGAAAGCTATCATGCGAATCCCTGCCAGTGTATCGGGACACAAGGCAGCGTTTGCTACTGCTGTAGATTACATGCGGGAGTCGTTTGGAATACAGATCGACGAGAAATGCTCAGACGTTGGAAGGCTTTGCTTTGTGTCCCACGATCCTGCTTTGGTGGACAATCTCGACGCGGT
>CAMBPS010000062.1 GCA_945869675.1 Prosthecobacter debontii
AAGGACAGTGATCCTCTGAATATCAAGCTTTTTGCCAATAAGTTCTACTTTGATGAAATCTACGCTGTGATCGTGAAGGTTCTTCAGGATCAACTGGCCTGGGTTGTCACAGGTCTAGAGCGCATGTTTGTCGATGGGATCGTCGCTCGTTTGCCTGCTTTTATTGCTGTGCGTCTTGGTTCGGCTGCTCGTGTTCTCACAGGTGGTCATTTACAGGCCTACACTTTCCTACTCGGCGCGGGTGTGCTGATGGTCATTTATCTCGTCGTATTTGTGCTGCCCCAGTTGGGCCATTGATCATAAAATTGAAATGAGTCCGCTAGAAATCGTCATTCTTCTGCCTTTGCTTGCTGCCTTAGCCATCTGGCTTGGAGCTCCTGCACGCGCGACATCCGTTGGTGCCGCTGTCATCAATTTGCTCATCGTTTTGGGGCTTGTCTTCGGCTTTCAAACAGCCTCGGCTGGCAAAGCTGGCTTTGCCTTTGAAAGTGCCCGCATTGTATTGGATAATCCGGCAATCACCTTCGGTGTCGGCGCGGATGGAGTCGCTCTGATCCTGACTTTGCTCACGTCACTTGTGACCTTGGCTGCAGTCTGGCAGATCGGTGACGACAAGCCAGGAATCTACCACATCTCTTCGTTACTGATCGCAGCTGGTGCTCTAGGCGCCTTCCTTTCGACAGATGTTTTCTTCCTCTATGCCTTCCATGAGCTAGCACTGATCCCGACTTTTCTCATGATTGGCCTTTATGGTCATGGAGAGCCTGAGCATCGCAAAGCTGTTGCTTGGAAAACGACCATCTATCTCGGCGCAGGTAGTTTGATTCTCTTGGCCGGTCTCGTGTGGCTGGTTCTTGAATTTAGTGGTGGTGGTAAATTGACCTTTGATCTTCAAGCTCTTCGTGCTCAAGCAGCGCTAACTCCGTTGCCCGTTGAAAAACAAGCTCAGATTTTCTTTGTTCTGCTCTTGGGTTTTGGCACGTTAGTGAGCCTTTTCCCGCTGCATAGTTGGGCTGCTCCAGCCTACGCTACAGCTCCAACTCCCGTGGCCATGCTGCATTCCGGTGTCTTAAAAAAGTTTGGACTTTATGGTCTGCTTCGTATCGCTCTGCCATTACTTCCGCAGGGGGCGCAAGTTGCTTGGGTTCAGGAAACTCTCCTGTTCATGTTGCTGGGTAATATCCTTGTGATTGGCCTGGTAACCATCAATCAAAAGCGCCTGGACGATCTCTTAGCCAATTCATCAGTGATGCACATGGGTTATATTTTCCTGGGTCTTGCAGCCGGGACAGAGATCGCTTTACGAGGCGCTGTTCTCTTGATGTTTGCCCACGGTATTAGCATTGCTCTTCTCTTTGCTTTAGCTGGGCGGATGCGGAACCAGCTCGGGACGCTAGAACTTAAAAAGTTAGGTGGTTTGGGAGAGCATGCGCCGGCTTTTACGGTTCTTTTTGCTTTCGGCGCCTTTGCTTCCATTGGTTTACCTGGACTCGCCAATTTCGCGGGTGAGGTCATGGTTTTTGTCGGCAGCTTCATGAATTACGGCTCGGCTTCTTTTGGTGCTCTGCAATGGTCTGTGGTTGTTTCTCTTTGGGGAGTGGTAATGTCAGCCGTGTACATGCTCCGCGCCTATCGCAATATTTTTCATGGTTCGGCCATGACTGGCTTATTCATGAGGGACCCAGCCCTTAGTCAGCGCCTGCCGCTTATCATGTTGGCCGCTGTTTTGCTCATTGTAGGTTGCTGCCCGTGGCTGCTCTTAAACCTCATCAAGTCTGACCTCGCTGCCGTAGTGGCCCCCTGAACCTTTTCTGATCCATGTCCGTGTTCTCCATTGAAGTCGGTTTAGCCATTCTCGGGCTTATTCTCTTGGCCCTAGAAGCCTTCATGCCTGCCATTACTCGTCGCACACTTGCTGGCATCAGCATGGGCGGTGTGGCTTTGGCTTTTCTATTATTCTTGTTGGTCAATAAATCCGCAACTCAGATGCCTGAGTTTCTCCAGCCCTATCAGCAGTTGGACACCTTGGCTGTCTTTTACAAGGGCTTTGCTCTAGTGATTACTTTTCTGGTGCTTTGGCTGACGAGTCAATGTGCTGGCTATCTCACTAAATACACCGTTGATGGCCGCCTTTCGGAAATGTTCAGTCTGCCCCTCATTGTCTGTCCAGGCATGATGTGGATGGCTGGTGCCAAAGACTTGGTCACCGTGTTTGTTTCCTTGGAGCTCGTCACCGTTAGCTTTTACGTTCTGGTTGCTTTCGCTCGCAAAAGCGCGCTCGCCTTAGAAGCTAGTGTGAAATACCTGATCTTGGGGGCGCTGAGCACGGGGATTCTCGTTTACGGCATTGCCTGGGTTTATGGTGCTACTGGTTCATTAACCTTTGAAGGAATTGCTAAGGCTTTGGCGAATCCAGAAACGGTGAAGCTGCCAGTGCTCTTAGGCGCTGCGCTTCTTTTGGCGGGCTTAGGGTTCAAGGTAGCGGCCGCTCCATTTCACATGTGGGTGCCAGATGTTTACCAAGGGGCGCCGATCCCGGTGACGACGTTTCTTTCCGTCGGTTCGAAGGCGGCAGGCTTCGTTATTTTGACTCGCGTTATCGATACGTTTTCGATTCAAGGATCGATCATTGCGCCTGAGGTTCATGGATTATTGCTCATCGCTGGTGCTCTCACTGTTCTCTTAGGAAACTTGCCTGCCATTTTCCAAACCAATGTCAAGCGCTTGCTTGCCTACTCCAGTATTAGCCATGCCGGCTACCTCTTACTCGCACTTTCGGCTCATGGCTCGACTCGTCTCGATCTGAGTTCGGGTGGCGTGGTCGCGTTTTACTTGGCGACGTATTTGCCGATGACTGTTCTCGGCTTCTTGGTTGTAGCTATCCTGCGCATCAATGGTGGTGGCGAAGACGTCAGTGACTTCCGAGGCCTCGCCAAGCGCTCACCGCTGCTGGCTCTCATCATGACCATCGCCTTAGCCTCTCTGGCTGGTCTGCCACTCACCGCTGGTTTCATGGGTAAACTCTTCGTGTTTCTTGGTCTCGTTGATCAGGCCGCATGGGGAACTCTGGGCTGTGCTGTGATTGGTGCCGCTGCTGGTTTCTATTATTACTTCAAGACCATTTTGGCCATGTACAGTTCAGATGCCTCATCGTCATCGCAGCCCATTCCTTTAAATCTTTGGACAAAAATCGGTGCTATCGTGCTCGCGGTTACGATTGTGGTTCTCGGTGTCTATCCTCGTCCGCTGCAAAGCATGCTGATGACGGCACCAGCGACGGTCAGCGCTGTCGCTCACTGAGATTAAGGAATGGATTTTCCTTTGGCCTTTTGGTTTCGTAACTAAACAAGCTAAGTTTTCCCTTACTGGGCTTGACGATCTCTGTGGATGGCTTTCCTTCCACCTTTCCCCTCTTGCCAATGACTGACCTTCAATCCCAGACCCACAAAGCTGACGTGCTGCTCGAAGCCCTGCCTTACATGCAGGGCTTTCGAGGCTGCACCTTTCTCATCAAAGTAGGGGGTAGCGCGATGGAGGATCCAGCCGTGGTAAACACCTTTTTGAAGGACGTCGTCTTTCTTGAGGCTGTTGGCATCAATCCAGTCATCGTTCATGGCGGTGGTAAGGCGATCTCCAAAGCCATGCAGGAAAGCGGACTGGAGGCCAAGTTCATCAATGGCATGCGCGTCACCGACGAGGAAACGATCAAAATCGTCGAGCAAACCCTAGCGCGTGTTATCAATCCAGAAATTGTCGATAAGATCAATGCCTTTGGAGGCAAAGCCGTGGGAGTTCCCGGCACGGAAGTCTTTACAGGCGAGAAGATGAAAGCTGAACTGGGCTGGGTCGGAGAGGTCACAGGTTGTAATTTGGGCCTCATTCAAGCCGCTGTTTCCGGCGAGTTCGTGCCGGTGGTATCGCCTGTGGCCCGTGAAACAGCCAGCGGCAAGACGCTCAATGTGAATGCAGATCTGGCCGCCTGCGCGTTGGCGACTCGATTGAAAGCAACGAAGCTGATCTTCCTCAGTGATGTGCGCGGTGTCATGCTTGATCCGAAGGACGAATCCACGCTGATTCCCAGCCTGAATCCAGCAGCCATCGAGCAACTCAAAAAGGATGGCATCATTAGTGGCGGCATGATTCCGAAAGTCGATTCATCCCTCGAATCACTCCGAGGTGGAGTTGGGAAGGTGCATCTGATCGATGGACGTATTCCCCATGCTCTTATCTTGGAAATCTTCACGGATGTGGGCATCGGCACAGAGATTCATTTGTAAAAGATAAGGCTTCTTAAATCGAATAACAAAACTCCAGGATTCAAAGGAATGGAAAAGACTCATGATTTCGATCCAGCTTGGCTGGAAAAGTATGTAATGCCTAACTATGGACGCTTCCAAGTCTGGCCGGAGAAAGGCGAGGGCCCTTATGTCTGGGATCGAGATGGTAAAAAGTATCTCGACTTTGCTGGTGGCGTTGCCGTATGTCCACTGGGGCATGCTCACCCAGAAGTAGCTGATGCCATTTCACGCCAAGCTCATACGCTTATTCATGTTTCCAATTGGTACTGCATCCGCCAGCAGGCTGAGTTGGCTAAAGTGTTGGTGGAAGACGTGATGAAAATTCATGGGAAGTGCTTTTTCTCCAACAGTGGAGCCGAGGCCAATGAAGGCATGATCAAGCTGGCCCGCAAATACGGCGTCACAAAGCCTAAGACTGATGGTAGCCCACGCTATGAGATCATTACTTTTACTGGCAGCTTCCATGGTCGCACCTTCGGTGCCATGAGCGCAACGGCTCAGGAAAAAATTCACGGTGGATTTGGTCCCATCGTCCCAGGCTTTGTTTATGTGCCATTTAATGATATTGAAGCACTCGAAGCGGCGATCACTGATACCACCGTCGCTATTTTAGTGGAGCCTGTTCAAGGAGAAAGCGGCGTCAATCCAATGACACCTGAATTCCTCCGCGCAGTGCAATCTCTGTGTCGCAGTCAGGATCTTCTGATGCTGCTAGATGAAGTTCAGTGTGGACTCGGACGCACGGGTGAGCTCTGCGGCTGGCGCAGCATTATTCCAGGTGAAGAGATTGTGCCTGATTCCGTCAGTTGGGCAAAATCCATCGGCAGCGGTTATCCTCTAGGTTCCTTCTGGATTCGTGACCGCCCTCTGGGTGATGGGATTGAAATGAAGCTCTGCGACTTATTAGGACCTGGAACGCATGGCACCACTTATGGCGGCAGCCCCCTGGCTTGCACCGTCGCCATGGCCACCCTAAATGTCATTTTACGCGATGGACTGGCCGAAAAATCGGCTGAGCTCGGCAAGCACATTGCCAGCGAAGTTATGGCCTGGAATCATCCGCTCATCCGTGAAGTGCGTGCCTATGGCATGATGATTGGGTTTGAGCTTGATGAGGAAAAGATCGCTTCCATCACAACCGTGATAGCATCTGGCAAAATTGTTTCTATCTTTGTGGCCAAAGCCTTGCTAGATGCAGGCATGATGGTTGTGCCTGCTGGGCCAAAGGTCGTTCGCTGGCTACCGCCCATGAATCTGACTTCTGCTCAGACCGCTGAAGGTCTCGCACTCTTTAAAGTCACCCTTGATCAGCTAGCCGCATCCCTCTGAACCAATCGTTTCCGTCTGTCCCATGAAGCACCTCCTTTCCATTGAACAACTCAACGCTGAAGAGATCGAAAAGATCCTCGCTCTCGCCTCCGTGTTAAAGAAGGACCGCAAAGCCTCTCCTCAAATTCTGACAGGTCAGCAGTGGGCGCTGATCTTCACCAAGTCTTCAACTCGCACGCGCGTCAGCTTTGAAGTTGGTGTTCGAGAACTTGGAGGGCAGGTCATGTTTCTTTCTGGTGCAGATATCCAACTCGGTCGTGGTGAACCGATCAAAGATACAGCCCGAGTCATGGGCCGCATGATTCATGGTGCAATCATCCGCACTTTTGCCCAACAGGACGTTGTGGAGTTTGCCGAATACAGCGGGATTCCCACCATCAATGCTCTCACTGATGAAGAGCACCCCTGTCAGATCCTAGCTGATCTACAAACCATCAATGAACGCTTGGGCAGCTGGAAAGGTAAACGCGTTGCCTTTCTTGGTGATGGTGACTGCAATGTCGCTCGTTCGTGGATCTGGGCAAGTGCTCGCCTAGGATTTGAATTGGTCATTGGTGCTCCCAAAGAGTTCCAACCCGCCGCTGACTTCATGGCTAAGGTTCCGGGAAAGACCGTCACCATCACCGATGATCCCAAAGTGGCCGTGGAAGGTATCGATGCTATCTACACGGATGTTTGGGTCAGTATGGGTAAAGAAGACGAGGCCGCAGGTCGTATCGAAACGCTCAGGCCTTGGCAAATCAACGCGGATCTGATGAAGCACGCCAAACCCAGCGCCATCGTTATGCATTGCTTACCAGCTTATCGCGGTAAAGAGATCACCGAGGAAGTTTTAGAACAGCAGGCACCCGTCATTTTTGATCAAGCTGAAAACCGTCTTCACGCTCAGAAAGCCGTGATAGTCTCGATTGTTCGTGGATAACTTGATTGGTTGTTTGTCGCGACTGCGCAACGACTGCCACTCGTAAGTTTGCGTTGGTGTCTTTTTTACTGTCATGCCGTCTGTGAAATCCATTCCTCTTCTCGCGGCGCGTTTACGAAACGTGAACAAGTCCTTTGGCGATGGTGGCTCACGATTACAGGTGCTGAAGGAGATTAATCTGGACGTCCGCTGTGGTGACATCACGATGCTCGTCGGCCCGTCTGGATGCGGGAAGACAACATTGATCAGCATCATTGCAGGCACATTGAAGGTGGATTCAGGTTCCGGTGAAGTCTCGATCTTTGATCAAGACCTTCTCAAAATGAGCGTCGCTGCCACAACGAAATTTCGCTCAACCAACATTGGGTTCATCTTTCAATCCTTCAATCTGATCCCAACACTTAGTTGTATCGAGAATGTGAGTGTCCCATTACTCATTCAGGGAAAGAGCACTCGTGATGCAGAAAAGAAGGCCCGCGAAGTGTTAGATCTAGTCGGTATGGGGGAGCGAATGAAACATCACCCCAGTCAACTCTCTGGTGGTCAGCAACAGCGTGTAGCCATTGCCCGCGCTTTAGTGCACGATCCTCGACTCATCATCTGTGATGAGCCGACAGCTGCGCTCGATGCAAAGAACGGCACGCTCGTGATGGATCTATTTGCCAACGTGGCCCGGAGCCCTGATCGCGCTGTTTTGATCGTCACCCATGACAATCGCATCTTCGCTCATGCGGACAGAATTGCCGCCATGGATGATGGCCGCATCCTTGAGGTGCATGACATGGATGAAACCCACCCGCTGCCAGAAATTCTACGGCATGGGTTTCACGCATAGATTTGACTAGAGTTTCTTCACTTTAAAGCTGCGGAACTGAACAGGATCATTGTGGCCCGCAAAGCCGATGTGACCCTTGGTATGGTCGAGTCCTTTCGGCGGATGCGCGATTTGGCTGCGGTCAAAGGTGCTGATGTCAGCATCTAGGATTTTAGTGCCATTCAGCGTGACTTTGATCTTCTGCCCTTGCACTTCGATCTCCTGAAAATTCCACTCGCCGACCGGGCGCAAGTAACCATGCTTGGCACCGACGCAGTGATAAATGCTGCCATGATATTGATAGGGCTCCAGACCTTTTTTACCCGCCGCTGCCATCTTGGCATTGTAGCCATCGCTATCGATGACTTGGAGCTCAAGCCCATCAGAGGCCGAATGTCCGCCCAATGGCGTGCGCAGAGCGATACCATTATTGCCGGCAGGCGGCAGCTTAAACTCGACACGAATGATGCCATTTTCAAATTCATCCTTAGTGAGTAGATCACCACCTTTACCGGTCTTGCAGGTGATAGCTCCGTTCACGACCTCATAATTGTCCACGGCACCCTGCCAGCCCTTCAGGTCCTTGCCATTCACGTATTCGACAAAGCCATCAGCGTCTTTGGAAGCTAGATCGGTCATTGCTTCTTCTGAGCTGATTTCACGAATGAACACATTGCGCCAGCGAATCTCACTACCGTGGGTCTGCAGTTGAATGGGGCCCTTAGCAAAGGCCGGATCTTTGATCCAACCATTGGCCAACTTTTCAGAAGTCTTTTCCTCCTTCTTTTGAGCGTTAGTCGCCGCTGGCTTTGCATAGGCGATGTAACCCGCTTTTTTGTTGGCGAAGAAGTTCTCTAAAACGGCATTATCCACGACCTTTTGACCATTGAAGAACACCGTCACACGCTCGCCGATCATGCGCACCTTAAAGCTATTCCATTCACCAAATGGCTTATCCATGAGCTTGCTGGGGTCCTTGCCTGGAGAGCCCTTGCTGTTGTTCCAGAGCCCGCCAGAGCCTTTGTCCTGACCGAGTCCACGTGGATCACCCTTTGTACTATCCCAGATCTGCACCTGTGGAATACCACGTAAGTAGATGCCACTGTCGCCTTCTGGTAGAGCTTTATATTCGACCATAAATTCAAAGTCGCCGTAATCCTTATCCGTGGTCAGATAGAGACCTTTACCATCATTGATGATTTCACCGTTTTCGACTTTCCAATGAGCCTTGATGTTTTCGGGTCCGTTTTTGCCTTCTGGCAAACCGCCTTCAATAGATTTCTTTTTGTAATCTGCCAATTGATCGGTTGTCATTTTCCACAGCTCCGTGGGATCTTTCGTGCTCCATCCATACCAACCTGATAGATCGGTGCCATTAAAGAGCGTCTGAAAGCCCTGTGGCGGCACATTGTTTTCAGCAGAAACCAGTCCCGTAAATGCGGCGATTGAGACTAGGAATAGAGAGTAGGATGACAACTTCATGGTGGAGGATGAAGAGTCGTCGTGCCTTCCTCAGATCTTTCATGGCCAACGAGTTTCTTGGGACAGTTTCAATCCATGAACCCATCTTATCCGTGCTTGCCAAAAGAGATCTTTTTGTGTCAGTCTGAATCTCTCCCGAATGTCTGACCCCGAAACTTCGACTCCAACTTCCCCCGTCACCCTTCACTGGTCAGGCATGACGCATGTGGGGCGCTTCAGGAAAAACAATGAAGATGTGTTTCTAGCGTTGACCTACGATGCCTGTGAGGCCCACTATCTGGGGAAGACGGGCCAAGGAGATTTCTCAACGGGAGATTTTGTCTTTGCCGTGAGTGATGGCATGGGCGGAGCTAAGTCGGGCGAGTTTGCTAGCAAGATCACTGTCGAAAAAATCACCCGACTGATGCCCCGAGCCTACAAACTAGCAGCACAGGGACTGGGTGCAGGCTTTGAGGAAGTTCTCAATGAACTCTGTCATCAGGTGCATGCGGATCTTCTAAAGCTCGGGCGTAGTTATTCCGAATGCGCAGGCATGGGGGCAACGCTGAGTCTGGCCTGCTTTTCGCCTGGCTGGATGCATTTTGTGCATGTGGGAGATAGCCGAATTTATCATCTACCAGCTACTGGCGGCATGACTCAACTGACTCATGACCACAGTCATGTCGGCTGGCTGCGGCGAAATGGAAAGCTCAATGAGCGTGAAGCTCGCACTCACCCGGCCAAAAATGTGCTCAATCAGGCGCTGGGTGCAGGCCAGCAGACACTGCGGCCTCATCTTGGTTCCGTCAGTTGCCATGCAGGCGATCGCTTTCTAATATGCTCTGATGGTGTGATTGATGGCCTTTGGGATGCCCGCTTGCTTGAGCATATCACGACCCCCTCCCTCGATCGCCCCAAAGCGACAAAAATCGTTGAAATCGCCGTGTCAGAATCCGGGCGTGACAACTGCACAGCAATCGTCGTGGAGTTGTCTTAGCCTGATGCGCCGAATACCATCAAAGATAACTGAAGGAAGCATAGGCTGGATGATTGCGTTCCTAGAACGAGATTGAGAAATTGTGACCGTAATATCACAAAAGGGTCAACGGATTGACCTTGGTCGCCAAAGGAAATCCAACTCGCTTTCCTCCAAGCCGATGAGATTCAAAGGCAGCGCTAATCATTTCAATGGTTTGGCGGCCTTGCACCGCATCACAAAGCGGGGTGCGGTTTTCTTGGATTGCTGCGATCAAATCCCGCCCGGCTACCTCATGACTGGAAACTTTGTAACCGAGACCCGCGATAGGTTCAGGCTTACCGAGACCGGCAGTCGTGATGGGAATCCAAGCACGGGCTGGTGCTAAAGGCTGAAAGGGATTGCCTGGCAGAAGGTGCACCAGTGGTTCCTGATCAATGCGGAAATCAATGGTGCCCTGGGTTCCAATGATTTGCAGGCCAAAGCCAGCTTCTTTGACACCTGCATGTTGAATCGAATCAAAGTAAAGCGTGATGCCTTTAGCCAATTCATAGCGGGCATGCACCTCATTGCCTGCCAATAGACCAATCCCCTCATCCCCCTCTTTGAGATCGGCCTTGGTGAGGAGATGACCCTCTTGCTTGACGACAGCACTGCAGGCAATCGGATCACCGCCGAAATAACAGGCCAAGTTGACAATGTGTGATCCAAGCACCCAAAGATCCAGTGATCCGCCACGTGCATCTTCTTTCCCTCGACCACGCATTTCGAGCATTCGACCAATAAGGCCATCTTGGATAAGCTCGGCAACAATGGGCAATACCGGATGTTGACGGTTTCTATGAGCAATGGCGAGTTTGGCACCTGCTTTTTCACAGGCGCTGATGATTTCATCGGCCTCCTCCAAACTTCGACAGAAAGGCTTTTCCACATAAATCCCGCGAGCCCCAGCCTGAATCGCGGCTAAAATCATGTCTCGATGCTGATCGACATGACGTGGACCAACGGCCACGATGTCTGGTTTGACCTCGCTGAGCATCTGACGGTAATCCGCAAAGCCCTGCTTTAAGGAGAGTTTCTTTTGGGCAGCGGCTAATCCATTGGCGTCAGCATCTGCGACAGATACAATCTGCGTTTCAGGTATCTTTGACCACAGGGTATCCAGCCCGTGGCCGTAATTACCGCGTCCCGTGTGACCGATGATAGCAACATGCAATTTTTTGGCTTCACTCGCTTGAAGAGTGAGCAGTGAAGCGGGCAAGACTGCAATAAAAGATCGGCGATTCATGAATGATCAAAACGATCTGACAAGAGTGAATCAAGCAGTGATTTTAAGTTACCTCTTGACCTGAGATCTCAATGTCTGCGACCGCTCAAGCTGTCATCTTTGATCTGTGTTCGCTGGGCCGCCAGCCGATCCATTTTTTGAAGGTATTGCTAAAGACAAATGGGTTCTGATAGCCGACGGTATGGGAGACCGTTTCGACTTTAAGATTGGTGGTGGAAAGAAGCTCACAGGCTTTTCTCATACGCAACCAGGTGACGTGATGCATCGGCGTGCGGCCCAGGGCACGGCGACAGAGTCGGCGAAGGTGCTCAGCACTGACATGGGCGCGGTGGGCAAGTTCATCGAGAGTCCAATCACGCCCCACATCGGCGGCGACCATTTCCCAAAGACGCCAGAGGCGATCGTCTTGTTGCCAAGGCTGAGCGAAGCGCTCGACGTAGCTATGAATCAGCTCGACCCAGTGGAACATGGCGGCGGGTTTGGACTCTAGGGCAGACTCGGAGATGAGGCCTTCGATAGCGTTCCAAAGCGGTTGTCCATGGAATGGGGCCATCTGTGGTGAGCTACTGTTAAGGATAGGTTGCTGTTCCGGCTGCTGTTCATAGCGCACCCAGCAACAACGCCAGTCTTTTCCTTTGACTGCCTCAAAGGCATTCACCATGAAGGCCGGCAGCGCAACGGCCATGCCGGCGCTGCACTTTTGCCAGCGACCATCGACCAAGACTCGTCCCTCACCACTGAGGCATGCCAGAAAATAAAGTCCGCCTTGATGCATGCGGACAATGCGATAAGGAGCACGTGCGGTCATAATTCCAGCATGCGAAATGCGGTGCGCTTTCAAAGTTCCGCAGACGGGTGCACCACGCAGCCAAACACGCTTATCTGAATGGCTAGCCTGAACGACTTTAAAGTCTGTTTTTTCACCTAGGGTGTGCGTTTCGGATAGTTCAAGGATGGAAGATGGACCGTGCATATTCAGAAGTTTACGGTTGTTTAAGATGGCTAATGGCAGTTTACGATTGATCCTAACCTCTGTCATCCACCGTGAGCTATTGTAAAAACCGTCAACTTCACCCACAGCCATGCCAAATATCTGGACCGGAATCGGAAATCCCTACACGAAACAAGAAGTCGTCGATCGCCTCAAGGCCACGCTCGCCAAAGGTGAGCCGATCATTGCAGCCGGTGCAGGCACAGGGATCAGCGCTAAATTTATCGAAAAGGGTGGTGCTGATCTGATCATTATTTATAACAGCGGCCGCTTCCGCATGATGGGACACGGCAGCACTTGTGGCCTCATGGCTTACGGTGATGCCAATGCCATCGCGATGGAAATTGGCGAATATGAAGTGCTACCAGTGGTCAAAGAAATCCCAGTGATTTGTGGTGTTCATGCTACTGACCCACGCCGCCGCATGTGGCATTGGCTGGGACGTGTGAAGGAGATGGGTTTCTCTGGCGTCAACAATTTCCCCACGCACACCATCGTCGATGGTCACTTCCGTGGTGTGCTGGAAGAGACCGGCATGGGAGTGCACAAGGAATTTGAGATGATCGGTCTAGCCACAAAAATGGATCTTTTCAGCATCGTCTACGTGGCCACGCCGGAAGAGGCGATTGAGATGGCTAAAAATGGGGCCGATGCCATCATAGCCCACGTTGGCACAACGGTCGGCGGTAGCATTGGCGTGACCAATGCCGTCGTCAGCTGGGATCACACGGTAAAGGTGACTCAGGACATCATCGATGCCGCCCGCAGTGTCAAAAAAGACATTTTCACTCTAACCCATGGTGGCCCGATCAATACACCGAAGGACGTGGAGTTCATCTTGAGCAAAACCTCTGCAGATGGTTTCGTGGGTGCTAGCAGCCTAGAGCGCATGGGTGTCGAGGATTCACTGACGACTTTGACCCGCGAGTTCAAAAAAGTGCCAAAGCCATAGTCTTATTCGTTTGCTAGGCTCGTGTTGCAAAAGGTTGAGGACATGGCCACTACTGGTCAGCTCATCGAATCTTTTGCCTTCATCATGTCTCTCAGTCGATTTTATTTAGCGCCGCTGCTTTGGCAGGCGGAAACCCTTGTCTTTTCTGGAGACGAGGCAGCTCATTGCTCTCGAGTTCTGAGGAGACAGATAGGGGACCAGATTGAAGTCTTTGATGGCGCTGGGCGTGTCGCAACAGCGACCATCATCACCCTGTCTAAAAACAGTGTCCATGCGGCCATCAATTCCATCGTGCAACACGAGCCACGCGCGGCTGATGTGCACCTGCTTCAGGCGATGATCAAGGCTGAGCCATTTGAGTGGCTTTTGGAAAAAGCCACCGAGCTGGGGGCAAGCAGTGTGCGTCCAGTGATGACTCAACGCAGTGTGGTGCAACTCAGTGGCGACCAGCTGGAGAAAAAGTGGCTCAAATGGCAGCGACACATGATCGAGTCAGCCAAGCAATGTCACACGCCTTGGGTCCCACAATTGGAAAGGCCCGCGGATCTAAAGAGCGTTTTACACTCTCTGCCAGCAGATGTCTTCAAAGTGATGCCGTCGCTGACCCAAAATACCTGTGGCCTGCATGACCTTTCTTTCGCCGGAAAAACCTCCGTTTTTGCACTCATTGGCCCCGAAGGTGACTTCACGTCCGAGGAAGAAGCTCTAGCTAAAAAACATGGTTTTCAGTCCGTAACGCTAGGTCCCCTGATTCTGCGGGCAGAGACAGCAGCGATGACGACTCTAGCCATTCTGGGACACGAGCTGAGACGTGGTTTATCAACCAATGAACCCTCATTTCCATGAGTTTCTGATGACGGATAGATTTGCCTCGTAGACACCGTTCGTTCGGCAGACATGCTTTCCATATTGGTAAAAAGGGGCTCATTGCCACTTACACCCAAGCGCCTGAAAAAAGCTTGTGACTAGCTAAACCTGCCCAGGACATCACCGAACTAAAATCCCCGATAGAAAACCTTTTTCCAGACGCCCCCCCTTAGCCATGAGTCGCAGTTTGACAGAGACGACGTAAAGAGGACAATCACAACACAATGGAGGAACTACCAGACATCCCGGATGAGATCAAAAAAGAGAAAGGCCTGTGGGAAAAAACCCGCAAGAGCTTGATCGAACGTCTCAACAATTGGGAAGATCAAAAGACCTGGAATGAGTTTTACCAAACCTACTGGCGTCTGATCTACAGCGTGGCTACAAAGGCTGGACTGACACGCGACGAAGCCTTTGATGTGATCCAGGAGACCACCATCGCCATCGCCCGCCAGGTGCAAAAGGGGCAATACGATCCAAGGGCGGGATCGTTCAAGGCTTGGCTACTCCAAATGACCCGCTGGCGTGTGCTGGACGTGTTCCGTGCCCGCAAACGCCAACCCTCACTCGCCGACCTAGGCAATGCGGACAGTGAAGACACTTCGAATCTGGCGCTTGATAACCTTTCCAGTGAAAAGGACAACTTACTCGAAAACATCTGGGATAAGGAATGGCGTGACAACATCACCTCGGCTGCCTTGGAGCGAGTGAAGTCAAAAGTGTCGCCAAGACAATTTCAAATTTTTGACTGCTATGTCATGAAAGGCTGGGGTGTCAAAAAGACCAGTGAAGCACTCGGCATCAATGCAGCTCAGGTCTATCTGGCCAAGCATCGCGTCGGAGCTTTGGTCAAAAAAGAAGTTCAGTCTCTAGAGCACACCATGCTCTGAACACCGGCGAACTTTTTCACCATCATTCGACAAAGTTCGAATCATGAGCGACTGACAGGCGTTCCTGTGACTGTCTTCTGATGCGTGTGCTCCAAAACATTGTTCGTCTCCTCATTCCCATCGCTATCCTTGGGGCCTGTGTCTATGCTGCTTGGTGGCTGATCAGCAACCCACCTGTGCAAGAGACCATGGAGGTGCCCCCGACCCTGGTTCGAGTGGAAGGCACGGCCCTGCATGCCCAGACTTACGATCTGAAGGTCAAATCCCAGGGCACGGTGCAGCCGCGCACCCGCAGCACCTTGCTACCTGAGGTTAGCGGCAAGATCATTGAGATGAGCCCTTCCTTCCGCCCGGGTGGATTCTTTGCGAAAGATGAGGTGCTCATGAAACTGGATACCATCGACTACGAAACGGCCATCATCGTGGCCAAGGCGGATGAAGCGCAGGCGCAAGTCATGTTGGCAGAAGAGAAGGCACGTGCCGAACAGGCAAATGAAAACTGGAAAACCATGGGCCGCAGTGGAGCTGCCTCAGCTTTTGTGCTGCGAATTCCGCAACTAGCCAATGCAGAAGCAGACGTAGCTTCAGCCAAAGCGCGCGTGACGAAAGCCGAGCGAGATCTAGAAAGAACAGTCATTCGCGCACCCTACGCTGGGCAGGTCCTTGAACAGGGGGCGGACGTAGGCCAATTTGTCAACCAAGGCAGCACTCTCGGACGCATCTTTGCTGTGGATTATGTGGAGATCCGCCTGCCTCTACCAGAACTGGAAAGTCAGTTCCTGTCCCTCCCGCAACCTTTTAAAGATGAGTCTACGCCACAAAATGCGGTCGTTGCGTTGAAGGCCAACCTGCATGGAAAAACCGTCCTTTGGCAAGGCAAGATCGTTCGGGTAGAAAGCAGCCTAGATGAGCAGACGCGCCAGACCATGGCCATCGCCCAAGTGACCGATCCCTATGCCCGACGTAGTGATGGCGCCCCACCGCTGACCATTGGAGCCTTTGTCGAGGCGGAAATCGCAGGCGATCCGCTGCACGGAGTCTATGTCATACCACGCAATGCGGTCCGTGCTGGCAATGAGATCATTCTCATTGACCGACCTCAAAACACCCTGCGCCGCGTGACCGTAGAGCCTCTAGTCAGCACGGAGAAGCACATCGTCATCTCGGCCAAAGCCGCCAACGCTCCCAAAGAAGGCGACGTGCTTTGTTTAACGCCCATCCCCTTCCCCGCCGACGGTGCCCGCGTGCTGCCTTCCATCGATGGAAGTGCTGAGCCTCCGCCGGCCAAGAAAGACAAGGAAAAGAAACCATCCGTCGTGAGTCAGAAGGCGGCTTAGTGACTGCTCACAGGACTGTTCGTCATTCAGATCCTCCTGTTATGCCAAGCCTACCCGCTAACCCGTCAAAAGGCATTTCCCTGCTAACGGCCACCGCCATTGTCATCGCCAACATGGTGGGCACAGGCATCTTCACCAGCCTCGGTTATCAGGTCACCGATCTACCTTCAGGATTCACCCTCATGGTTCTTTGGGCGCTTGGAGGAGTTTGCGCCTTTTGTGGTGCCTTAGCTTATGGAGAATTGGCGGCGACGATGCCAAAATCAGGCGGTGAATATCAGTTCCTCTCACGCACTTTTCATCCTTGTGTGGGCTTTGTAGCAGGCTGGCTGTCGGCGACGGTTGGTTTTGCCGCCCCCATCGCCTTGGCCGCTATGGCCTTAGGCAAATATTTCAGCGGGATCAGCAGTGCCATCTCACCACTGACCCTTTCTCTAATCGTGGTCACACTTGTGACCTGTATACATTTTGGCGGCATTCAAATTGGCGCGCGTTTTCAAAACGTGGCCACATGGCTGAAGGTGCTGCTCATACTTGTCTTCATCATTGCCGGTTTCTGCGTAAGTCCCGGTCAGCCTGTGAATTTCCTCCCATCAGCCTCGGATGTGAAGCTTATTACTAGCCCCGCCTTTGCCATTAGCCTTGTCTTTGTCATGTATGCTTACGCGGGTTGGAATGCAGCGACTTACATCGTCGGAGAGATCCGCGACCCGCAAAAAAATGTCCCACTAGCCATCGGCATCGGCACCTTTGTCGTCAGCCTGCTCTACATCGCCCTGAACGCTGTTTTCCTGCATGTGGCCCCCATCTCAGCCCTAGCAGGCCAAGTGGATGTGGCCCATGTGGCGGCGGATTACATCTTTGGCCCGACCGGAGGACGAATCATGTCAGGTCTTATTTGTTTGGGCCTGGTGTCTAGCATCAGCGCCATGACTTGGGTCGGCCCTCGCGTGACCCAAGCCCTGGGTCAGGATCTGCGGCTTCTGGCTCCACTGGCTGCCTGCACCAAGAGTGGCGTGCCTTGGGCCGCCCTGCTTGCCCAGCTGCTCATCGTCGTGCTTTTACTACTCACCGCCACCTTTGAAAAAGTGCTTAGCTACGTGCAATTCAGCATTCAATGCTGCTCCTTCTTAACCGTCGTCGGGCTGATGCGATTGCGCCACACTCATCCCGAACTGCCACGTCCCGTGCGCTGCTGGGGATACCCATTCACGCCGCTTGTATTTCTCATCATCAGCCTCTGGATGATGGTCTGGCAGCTACTCAATCAGACCCGCGAATCCTTGGCTGGCCTCCTGACCATACTCGTCGGCGTCTTGATCTACTGGCTCTCACCCAAAAATGCCCCCGATTCTGTCGAGGGTTGAGAGTTGCATCTGCGCTGCTCTTTGCTACGAGAATCCCAACCATGCAGCAATCCATCATCACCCTCGACCTTGAAGGCGTCCTCGTTCCAGAAATCTGGATTGCCTTTGCTGAAAAAACCGGCATCCCTGAACTGCGCCGCACAACCCGCGAAGAACCTGACTACGATGTTCTCATGCAGGGGCGGCTAGCCATCCTCGATCAGCACGGCTTAAAACTGCCAGACATCCAAGAAGTGATTGGCACACTTGCGCCCATGGACGGGGCCAAGGATTTTCTGGATGAATTGCGCTCGCTGACTCAGGTCGTCATTCTAAGCGATACCTTTGGTGAATTCGCCCAACCCCTCATGCGCCAACTCGACTGGCCAACGATCTTTTGTCATCATCTCGAATGCGATGACTCAGGCCGCATCGTGAATTACAAACTGCGGCAATCCAATCAAAAACAAAAAGCAGTTTCAGCCTTTCAATCGCTCAATTACAAAGTCATTGCAGCCGGAGATTCTTTCAATGACACCACCATGTTAGGCGAGGCTGACAAAGGTTTCTTCTTCCATGCGCCAGCAAGCATACGCGCCCAATTTCCTCATTTCAAAGCCTTTGATTGCTACAAGGAATTACTCTCGGCCATCAAAGCGGAGCTTTAGAAAAAATTGCTTATTGTCGACCAAAGTTGGCCTGTAACCTGCTTAGTTCATTCTTGAAGCGAGAGCTTCACAACAACGAGCTGTGCTGTCACTTCATGGTTGGGGACAGTCCGGTCACCTTAGGCCCGGTAGAATTTTGGTTGGGTTCTACCGGGCCGCTGTGTGTGTAAGAATCAACACTTTCTGAATTGGCTGAAATCAGTCCTTCATTTGGAATGATTCGCAGACATGAAGAGGCTTGACGAAGCGCAACCAAACGGCTCCAATGCGCTTCCTACCACTAACTATGAACGAAGCCTTCCCAGACATTCAGAAGATCCAATTTGAGGGTCCTAAATCCAAAAATCCTCTTTCCTTCAAGCACTACAATGCTGATGAACTCGTGGCAGGTAAGAAGATGCGTGATCATCTCCGTTTTGGTGTCGCTTACTGGCATGCCATGCGTAACAGCCTCGCTGATCCGTTTGGTGTAGGCACCGCTGTCCGCCCGTGGGATGATGGCACAGATTCTGTGGCCAATGCTCAACGCCGTGTCTGGGCCTGCTTCGAATTCATGGATAAACTGGGTGTGGACTACTACTGCTTCCATGACCGTGATGTCGCACCTGAGGGCAAGACGCTGGCTGACAGCAATAAAATGTTTGATGCCGTGGCTGACGAACTGGAAAAAGCTCAGAACCAAACCGGCAAGAAACTGCTTTGGGGCACTGCCTGCCTGTTTGTGCATCCACGCTACAATCAGGGTGCTTCGACCAGTCCCAATGCCAACGTTTTTGCTTATGCCGCAGCACAGGTCAAAAAAGCCATGGATGTCACCCACCGACTGGGTGGCGAAGGCTACACCTTCTGGGGTGGCCGTGAAGGTTATGCCTCCCTTTGGAACACCAACATGAAGCGTGAGGTCGATCATTTGGCTGCTTTCCTGCACATGGCAGTGGATTATAAGAAGAAGATTGGCTTCAAAGGCCCCTTCTACATTGAACCCAAGCCACGTGAGCCTTCCACCCATCAGTATGATAGTGATGCAGCAGCCTGCTTGAACTTCCTCCGTGAGCACGGCCTGATGGAGCACTTCAAACTCAATCTTGAAACCAATCACGCCACCCTCGCGGGTCATAGCATGTGGCATGAGATGGAAGTAGCCGTCGCCGCCAATGCCCTCGGCTCCGTCGATGCCAACACCGGTGACGAACTCATCGGCTGGGATACCGATCAGTTCCCAACCGACATTTATCTCACCACCCAAATGATGCTGGTCATTCTGAAGAGCGGTGGCCTAACGACTGGCGGACTGAACTTTGATGCGAAAGTGCGCCGTGAGTCCTTTGAACCCGTCGATCTCTTCCATGCCCACATTGGCGGTATGGATGCCTTTGCACGAGGTCTAAAAATCGCCGCAGCCATCATCGAAGACGGCCGACTGGACGCCTTCAAAAAAGCCCGTTACAGCACTTTTGATAATGGCATTGGGGCGAAGATTGAAGCCGGCACGACCAGCTTTGACGAGTTGGAAGCCTACACCTTGGAAAATGGCGAGCCACTCATCGGCTCGGGCCGCCAGGAAATGCTGGAAAACCTGATCAACGACTTCATCTAAATCTGACAGGAACAACCTTCATTTCAGTGAGAGGCAGGTCGAAAGGCCTGCCTCTTTTTTGCAAGCACCCTTAGCGTCCAGCGTCACCTGGAATGGAGATGCCAATCTTACGCTCATGTGGGTAGTAGCGATCTCGATGATAGCGATGATGCCCAGCGGGATCAATCACTCGCCAGCCGGAATTCAGCCGTTCCTGAACGTCAGCACAGCTGCACATAAAGCAGGAAGCGGTCAGCACCGCCAAATAGTAGGACAGAATTTTCAACCTCATAAGAACCTTCATTTCTGCCAGAACCAGCGAAACTTCTTTGTTGCCTCTGGGGCTACCGGAACAGCCGGGCGCACCGTCATTTTTGAGGGTGTTGCTTTAGCAATGACCGTTCGTGGCTCAGGAGCAGGTCCCTCAATGATAACCGTCATGCCTTGACTGATCATCTTGGAAAGACGAACCACATCCCAGTTAGCCGTTCTCATGCAGCCGTGGCTGGCACTGCGGCCAATGGTCTGTGGTTGATTGGTGCCGTGAATACCGATGCCGGGACGATTCAGACCGATCCACATGACGCCCACAGGGTTATTGGGACCGATGGGCAATTCGTAAAAACGGCTACTGCGCACCCCGTGCTCCAAAACGCTTTTATCCCACCGGAACGTTGGCATCTGAGCAATGCCAAGAATCTTCCAGGTGCCTGGAGGAGTGGCTAAGTGTCCGCTTCCAGGTGTGATCGGCAGACTGGCCAGCAGCCTCTCAGCTTCCCACAATCCCAGTAATTTTTCTCGAGTATCAATCTTGATCACTCGCGTCAAAAACACAGGAACTTCTGGCAGCATGGCCGGCGTAAGTTCTTCGATAAGAAATGGCTGCACACTAGGCACCTTGACAATATCCCCGACCTTCAGCGCATTCAGGCTCAGAGGAAGATTGATGTGCGTGAGAAACTCCGGAGAACAATGAAAACGTTCCGTTAAGAACTCCAGCAAAGAATCATAAGGAAGGTATTTCTTTTTGCTTTGTGCAGCAGGTTGACTTGGCAGTTCCCCCACAAAGGCAAGATCCTCCTGCCGGATGGTGTAGCTCGAGTAGGCCACAGCAACACTTGTTAGATCTAGCGTGTGCAGGTTGATCTCGGTTTCCACGAGGCCTTGGGATTTTTGATAACGTTTCAGCGCCTTGGTCGTAAACTCACCTGGACGCCCATCCACCTTTCCCGGACCAAAAAGCTGGGTATCTAAGAAGATTTGCAACTTCAGAATATCTTCAATCGGTTCCGGCGCTGGCGGCAATGGATCTGGGATCGCAGCCGAAACGGAAGGTGAGATCAGCAAAAGGATAGAAAGATAGACCCAGGGGTTCATGAGAAGCTTTAGCAGGGAAACAACGCGCAGATAGAACCACTCATAGGAGCAATCAAGTGGCGCTCTGAAAATAAGCGGAAAGTTAGCCAACTTTGCCATTGGAATGATGCCCTCAGGTATCTTGAAAAACGAACTAACGCCACGATTGACAAAACAGCCATGCACGATCCCATCCTCACATCATGAAACCCAATTCCAAATTTCTCATCCTTGCTGCGGTCACTGGTTTTCTAGCAGTCCTACTCGGTGCTTTAGGGGCCCATGGTGCTGTGCATGATGCCCTTGTGGCCAATGGTAAACTGGAGTCCTGGGAAGTGGCTGCGCGCTATCACCTACCCCAGGCCATCCTCCTTTATGGCTTAGCCCTGTTTAGCGGGTCAGGCGGCAAGAAACTGACTTGGGCATGGCTCAGTCTATTCGCAGGCCTGTTTCTTTTTAGCGGTTCGATCTACCTGCTTGCCTATTTTGGCTGGAAATGGCTAGGCCCAGTCACGCCGCTTGGCGGACTCTTGCTCATGGCAGGTTGGCTGCAACTCGCCTTCGTGAAATGGCAACGCAAGTAAAAGGATTCATCCCTAGCAAAGAGCATGAACAAACTGAACCAACCGCTCATTCATGCCCTTCAATCAGAACCTTTCGTTAAGCAATCGATGGAATCTTCACGTCAGGATGGGTCTCCGCAGTGTAATCGACACCCTTCAGACCAAAACCAAAGAGACGCAGGAAACTAGACTGGTAACCTTCGAAATCGCCGAGTTGAGCAAAGTTCTCCGTGTTCACTTCGACCCAGCGCTGCCCAACCAATGCCTGTACGGCTGGGGTCATTTCCCAGTCATCCACACGAATGCGGCCAACTTCGTCAGGCTGAGGATTTCCACTGTAAAGGCGGTCACGGAAAAGACGGTCCATCTGCTCAATGCAATCTTCATGAGTGCCTTCGTCTTTCATGACTTTGTACAGCAGGGAAATATACAAAGGCACAACAGGAATGGCTGAGCTAGCCTGAGTGACAAGCGCCTTGTTCACCGAAACCCAAGCCTTGCCTTTGAGCCCTGATAACTTGGCATCCAAGACTTTTTGCACACGCTCCAGATCCTCTTTGGCCCGACCAATGGTGCCATTCTTGTAGATCGGCCAGGTGACTTCAGGCCCAATGTAAGAGTAGGAAACCGTCTGGACACCTTCAGCCAAAACACCCGCGGCTTGAAGCTCGTCAATCCACAGTTCCCAGTCTTCACCCCCCATCACGGCCACCGTTTGTGCGATGTCATCGCCCTCGGCAGGCTCGATGGACACTTCATTAACGACACCGGTCCCTGTGTTGAGATTTTTATTGGTGTAAACATCACCAATCGGCTTCAGCACCGACTTATAAACTTCGCCAGTCGTCGGGTGCGTGCGACGGGGCGAAGCGAGGCTGTAAATGACACAATCCACCTGGCCAAGATCCGCTTGGATCGCAGCAATGGTTTCAGCTTTGATGGCCGCAGAATAGGCATCACCATTGATCGAACGGGCATACAGGCCGGCCGCTTGAGCTTCGTTTTCAAAAGCAGCCGTATTATACCAGCCAGCAGTGGCACAGCGGTCAGCCTCACCCGGACGCTCAAAGAAGACTCCCAGGGTAGCTGCCTGGCTCCCGAAAGCAGCAGCAATGCGGGAGGACAATCCGTAGCCCGTGGAGGAACCAATTACCAACACCTTTTTCGGGCCATTGGCCACAGGACCGCGACCTTTCACAACAGCAATCTGCTGGGCAACATGTTGGGCACAACCTTCTGGGTGAGCTGTCGTACAGATGAATCCACGAATTTTAGGAGCAATGATCATAGGAGGTCGTTCAGCGTTAGCAGCACCAGCCTGCCTGACAACTGGTTTTACCAATCTGAGCCTGGCTGAGGTTGAGACGAAACTCATGAGCGGCAGTCCGGAGGAAGGGCACCACCGCGATACTTTTGCCTCATTGAACCAAAACCAGGCAAAATTGACAACGTAGGGCTGATCAATTTGGCGGGTGAAAATAAAAAAATGAGCGGTTTTTGCCTAAACCCAGATCCGGGAATGGAAGATCGTTGAGTTGCGCCAGGGCTTGGTTTCACAAGGCTTCTTCGACTCGAAGCGGCTGTGTCTTGGGTGACACCGCCCGAGAGGCGAAAAGCCTTGTGGAATCAATGACGGATGCAAATCGGCGGTCAGCCAT
>CAMBPS010000063.1 GCA_945869675.1 Prosthecobacter debontii
CGACGCGCAGCGCGAGAATGCCTTCACCCAGCCCGAGGCCGTACGCGTGGCCCTGCTTTGGTTCAACACCCGCGGCCAGCAGCCGCTGGTCGATCGCTACCGCCCGCGCCTCGAGCAAATCCGCGCCGAGGTCATTGCTGGCGGGGACAAGTTCCCCGTCGCTGTTGGCTTCGGCCCCGCCGCCTTGGGCAATACCGAACACAAGCCCTCCCGCCTGATCGGCGGCGACCTCGGCTGGCTGGAACTCGGCCCCGGCAGCGACCCTTGGCACCAGGCGGTGCTGGAGCTCGCCGCCCCGCTGCAAAACCCGGGCGACCTCAGCGACATCGTGGCGGGCAAGGACGGTCTCTTCCTCGTGCGCCTGATCGAGCGCCGGTCCGCCAAGGTCCAGTCTTTCGAGGTAGTCAGCGCCGAAATCCGCCGAAGCTTGGTCGAGCAGCGCCGCAACGAGATTCAGGAGGAATTCACCCATAGCATCCTCGCCCAAACGCACACGGTCCGCTTTCCCGAGGCCCTCCACGCGATGGGCGAACTTCCCCCCAGAGGCGGGATCAGCCCTGCCACCCACAAGAAACCGGCACCGTCTGCGAAGGCGGCCGACCCTTTAAGACTGAAAGGAAACTAGATTCATGACCACTGGAGAATCGTATCAACCCTCATTTCTCAAGCTGCTCGCTGCATTGTGCCTATTTTGGACAACAGCGGTTCAAGCCCAAGGCTTTTCCGAACCTCCGCGTGTCATCCACGGAAAAGTAGTCAAGCTGGGGCAGGGAGGCGGTTACCAACTCTTCAGTGGCACGATGCATTTGAGGCTGGTCAACAAACAGAATGCAGCCCATGAACTCAAAGTCGACATTCCCCTGCGCAAGGCGGGCGCAAACGGCGAGTTTTCCTACCGTTTCGAGATCGATCAGGAAACCGCGCCGTCATCCGACAAGCTGGAAGATACCCTCGTCGTCGGCACGGGGGCGATCAGCTACACCATCCAGTCCGTCACGATCGATGGCTATGCGGCAAGCCTGCTGGATCCAAGTCAGGTCGCAGAATTCTCCAACAGCTTTGCCGATCGAGGGAAGGAACTTCGACTGGACTTCAAGACAGACTTTCCAACGCCGGATTCGGATGGCGACGGAATCCCCGACTGGTGGGAACGGCTCTACAGCCTTGATCCCAGCAACAAGGCGGATGCGATACTGGACACTGACGGTGACGGATGGAACAACCTCAAGGAGTTTCAGCTCATCACCAACCCGCGCACGAAGAACCTCTCCCCGATGCTTCAGGACTCGCTCCTGGTCGTTACCGCGGGTGGTAGCGCCGGGGTTTATTTGCCGATCGCGGACGCGGACACCCCTGCCGCCAACATCAAGCTCACTCTCCTGGACACGGGCGGAGGTGGGCTGGCATGGAAACGATCTGGATCCGCCATGGTGGCTGGGAACACCTTCAATTACGCGGACATCCTAGCCGGCAATATAGCCATCGACGTGCCCATCGCGTTCCAGAAAGGCACCGCGCGTCTACGCATAGAAGACTTGTCCACTGTGGGTGTGGGGTCTCAAGAGGTGTCACTACTCATCGACGCTTTTGCTCCGAACCTGCGATGGCTCGGCAAACCAGCAGTTTGGCTCGACGCGGAGAGGCTAGGTGTAGCAGGTCCCGTGACTGAATGGGCGGATCTTGCCACTGCCGGACGTGATGGCTATCAGCCGGCGGCATCACGCCGCCCCACCAGTGATGGACTCGGACGGGTGAGCTTTTCGGGAGGACAGTTCTTCTATCTCGATGACAAGGATCTTGCCCTGGAGGGCGATTTCACGGCCTTTATGGTCTTTGGTCCGGGCACGGTCACCGCCTCAGAGGAGGTTTTGTTTTCCTCATCCGCGCTCAAGATATCATTGGCGCCTGTTACGGGTTCAGGCCTTGGGATATTCGGGCCTGTTGTAGACCCGAGAAAGACCAGTTCCATGGGTCTTCAAGTGCTGCAGAACGGACGCCAGATCATTAGTTCGACTCCAATTGGCGGATCGTCCGCGCAATTCACGCTGGTGAGTCACTCCTTGGGCTCGAGTTTGGACGTTGGACTTGGGAGGAGGCCGCAATTTGGAGGTGCAACTCGCTTTTTATCCCAGACAAGCCCACTTTCTCCTTCATCCTCCTTCGCGACGATCGGTGCGGCGCAGCCGCTGGCTGCCACCAACGCCGGCAGCGCCTTTTCAGGCAGCCTGCGCGAGGTCTTGTTTTTCGAGCGATCTTTGACCGCCAGGGAGCGCTCGCTCATTCAGGATTATCAGAGTTCGCGTTGGGACCGCGTGCGTGTCTGGAATTATCGCGGATCCACTCTCCCGGCGGTCATGCGTGGAGATGATACCGTTCCCAATTCCATGAGCGGTGGTGAGAGTGACGATCAAATCACTGGCGGCAGCAAGAACGACATTCTCAGAGGTGGTCCCGGTAACAATCGTCTCAGCGGTGGGCGGGGGGAAGATCGTTTTTGTTTCGTGAGCGGCGGCAATGCCGAGGTCATTACCGACTTTTCTGAGCAAGAAAACGACGTGATCGATCTGACAGAAGTTTTCACTGGAAAAACCGGCGCGATTTCCCAATTCCTTTCGGTGAAAACGGTGGTTACCCGGGGTGACGGTAATCTTCCCAGGGTGGATTCGATTCTCCAGTTGAAACACGCCGGAGCAGGGTCGGTTATTGACCAGACCATTGCGCTTCAGGGCGTCGCGATTGGCAACAACGATCTCCCTCGCCTCGCCGGGCTAGGGAAGTTGCAGCTAGGTCTCGCGCGGCCGATTTCGACGGGCGCACCAACACTTGACATTCCAACTTCGCCGGTGGTATACGAAGCGGAATCCGCTGAAGGGACTGTGGTCACACACAACATCTCCGCATCCGACCCCATCGATGGAGCGCTAGCACCCGTCATCACCCCGCCAAGCGGCACCCGATTCCCTATTGGTGACACCCTTGTCAATGTCGTCGCCATCAATAGCGTTGGCGTGGTCAAAACAGGCACTTTTACGGTGCGAGTGCGCGTCACGGTAGCGCCCGCCATTGCAACGGCTCCAGCGTCGCAATTGGTTGCGGTCGGTTCAGCGGTCGAGTTCAGCGGGTCGGCCAGCGGCGGGGCGCTCAGCTACCGATGGCTGAAAAACGGTGGTTCCATCGCTGATGCTATCGGTCCAAGCTACACATTTGCTCCAGCTTCCTTTGCCAGCGCAGGAGGATATGCGTTGAAGGTTTCCAATACCAAGGGCAGCGTGATTTCCTCCGCGGCACAACTTGGCGTGGTGGACACCACGGTCAAAAGGTCCATCCTCGGCACAGGAGCCACGGCCAGTTTCACCATCACGACGGCAGGCAACGGGTTGTCTTATGCCTGGAAGAAGGACGATGTCGATTTACCACCGAATGCACGCATCATGGGTGGAACGACCAAAGTCCTTACGATCAGGAATGTAACCCCTAGCGACGCCGGTATCTACACCTGCGTGGTCACTGGTCCCGGTGGCACGCTCAGCGGTGGTGCCAACACGCTGGTGGTGTTCAGCGGGAAGCCGGAGCTCATCACGCCCGTGGTCATGCCTGACGCCATCGTCAGCGGCAGCTACAGCTTCTCAATCCCAGTCAACGATTCAGCCAACCTCATGCCGACCAGCTACGCCGCGAAAGGCCTGCCCGCCGGCCTGATTTGCAACACAAACACAGGGGTGATCAGTGGTAAGCCAACCGTGTCCAAAGCCACGCCTTACGCCGTGATGCTCAAGGTCAGCAACGCCAAGGGTAGCAGCACAGCCACAACCACGCTGAAGGTGCACGCCTTGCCTTCGAGCTTGATGGGAACCTTCAACGGTCTGGCGGATCGTAACACTGAGCTGAGCGGTCCTAAGATGGGCGGCAATCTTCAAGGGCACGGCGGCAGACTCTCCAATCTGGTGATCAGCAGCACAGGCTGCTTCACCGGCACGCTCCAATTGGAGGGGGAGAGCTATAGCATGCCCCTTGGTAGCCGATTGGATGCGGTGTTGAATGCCAACGCGAGCGCCACCGTGAGGCTCGTGCGCGGCACCGCCGGTGACAGTATTCGGGATCTGATACTCCAGTTCACCATCAACAAAGACACCGGGAAACTGACCGGGACACTTGGCGACGGAGGAGTTGGCACGCATCTGAACCTGCAGGGCTGGCGGCAGACTGCGCCCACCACCGGGCGGGCAGGAGCTTACACCGCCACGTTGGATATCCAGGATCAAGCGCTTGTGGGCGACATTGCCTACCCGCAGGGCAATGGCTACCTCACTCTGAGCGTTGGCGCCACGGGCGTCGTGACGTGGAATGGGAGACTGGCCGATGGCACGGCCATTACCGGAAGCAGCACGGTGGCAGCAAACGGCGACATCCCATTTCATCAACTGCTCTACAGTGCCAGTTCTGCGGCCACCGCTGGTTCAGTGCACGGATGGTTAAAGATCCGCGACGACAGTTCTACACCACCCGCCAATAGCGGCAAAGCGTTGCTGGACGGAACCATTGACTGGCTCAAGAAAGGCCAGACAGCCAGCAGCACGACCCGTAGCTACAAACAAGGGTTCCCGCTGCATCATCTGGTTGTGGTAGGAGGCCGCTACACGGCCCCTGCAGCAGGACAGTTGCTCCTAGGATTCGCCGATGGAGGCGTGGGCACCTCGAACGCCATCCTCAAGTTCTCCGAAGGCGGGCTGACAGGTCCTCCTCCCATCATTGGCTCGGCGATGGCTGCCAATGTGGGCGCGGTGCCAGTGCGCATCACAAGCATTAACAAGGTGGTAATGCCAACCGGTGCAGCCAATCCTGCAACAGTGAGCTTGACCATCACCACCAGCAGCGGGTTGATGGCAGGCAGCTTCACGTTGAAGAACGACCCTGATCCAACAGATCTTTCGGCGCCGGTAGCCCTGCTGACACGCAAGGCGAACTATGCCGGCGTGCTAGTGCCCAGGCTGGGTATGGCGATGGGTCATTTCCAACTGGCAGAACTACCCTCGCTGCAGGGAGCAGTAAAGACCACGTTAAGCACCTCGCCAATCTGGTCTGGTCAGGTCGTATTCGAGTGATCTGTTGACTGCAGTGTTAGCCTAGCTGCGTAGCCTGCGGGAAAGATGGGGGTCTTCAGCCATCGTAACGAGTGACCACCCTTCGGTTTGCGTTATGCCATTCGATCCCACTTCGCTAAACGCCTAGAAGACGGCTAACCCATCATGATGACGATTACTTCAAACTCAGTTTCCATGACCGGCGAACCAGCGCGTCAATTTGCCCGTCTTTCAATCGCCATGCGCAGGCTGGGCAGGGCATTGCTGATGCAGCCGGGCGGGGGCTATGCCTCGGCTGACGGCGCGCCATTGCCCAGTGAAGAGGAGATTCGTGCCGCGCTAGCCGATGAAGAACTGTCCCGCACTCGCGCTTGTATGCCAGTCATCAGCGCGCGTCAGTTACGTCTCTGGCTTCATGGGGCAGGGCTCTTGGAGCAGATCCCGATGTTGATTGCCGCCATGCCCGAGCCACAACGAACCACGGCGCAGATCGAGTGGGAATTTTCCACCGAATACCAACGCGAACATCCGTTGGTGAAACAGCTCGGCACGGCTCTTCGCATGACGAGCGCCGACATGGATCTGGCATGGCAGCAGGCGGCTGGACTTTGAAGCTCGTTGCGCAACGAGCTTTGATCACAAACTGCTTCTCTTGTTCCACACGGAATTGATCTCCGAATCGTTCGGAATGAGGTGACCGTAGTGGTTCTCAACGACATCGACACGATCACCTAGCCAACGAGCTACCTTGTAAATGGATGTGCCTCTTGAGACATGCAGGCTGGCAAAGGTTCGGCGCAGGTCATGAAACGTGAGGTTCTCAAATCCACAACGCTTGGCGATGTTTTCAAAAGAAGTCCTGAAATCAAATCGATAGCGGTAGGCTCCGTGCTTCACTTCAGGTTCCAGCATGAAGGGTTCCTTGATGGTGTAATGGTTGCGCAACCATTCGATGAATTCGTCGGTCAGTGGGACCGTTCGATTGTCACGGTCTTTCGGCTGAAAGGTGTCCGTTGCCTGAATGTGAAGCAGTCGGCCATCTAAATCGAACCAGTTTGGGCGAGCCTCAATGATCTCTAATTTGCGTAGCCCTGCGTGAAGTCCGCAATAAAGCGCGAACTTTAGGCTCGGATTCGCCTCTGAAGCCTCCAAGAGTTTTTGAGCCTGCGATGGCAGTAGAAAGTTTCTTCTGCGTCGCATGGGCAATTTCGGCATTTTAATCTCCTTGCTCACATCCCGAGTAATCTTCCCCCTCTCAACCATCCACTTCAGCCAAAAGTGAACCAAATTCATATATGCCACAGCCGTATGCGGATTAGATTTCCGGTTGTGATCGAACCAATTCTGTAGGCACTGCCGCGTGATGTTACGCGGAGACGTGATTTTCATCTTTGAGACAAACGACTTCAACACGTAACGCCTAGAAGTGAGCGTTGATGCGGAGAGGCCTTCTTCCTGTTTTTCGTTGAGGTAGGCAGCAATTTCGATTTCGCATGAATCTAGGGCTTCACGGGCGCTTGTTGCCGCGCGGTTCATGACCTGTTCGGCCCTCACGATCGCTTCAGTTTCTTTCATGGTGCCTAAAGCGACACGTATTTGAGCAGCTCCTGGAATCGGAGTGAAGCGGATCCACCAGCCTTGTCGACGTTTGTATAAACCTTTCATATCCCAGGAACCATAGTCAAAATGGTTCGAAGTCATTAAAATAGGAGGGTGCCTTGAGGTGCCAAAGAGCTTGGAGAGTGAAAGTCCAAGCGTGTGCTAAAATGCGTGTGCTAAAATGGTCAAAAATGTGCTAAAAAGCGTGTGCTAAACGTTACAAAAATAGCAAAAATAGCATACAGGTTTTGCTTTAGAAACTCTTCACATTGAGAGTATTATAGTGGTCGGGCCGGCGAGATTCGAACTCACGACCTCTTGCACCCCATGCAAGCGTTCTACCAGGCTGAACTACGGCCCGACCTTATGGCAGAGCAACTTTGAGAGCTGCTCGGCTGGGGAAGTCACATTGATGAGGGGCACGTGCTTTGCAACTGACATATGATCAGGTCAGTAAATTTCTTTAATTCTTGTCTGTCGTCGGTGGTAAATGCCCCCCGCGCAACCAGCCGTGCGCGACGAAGGCAATCCCGATTATGATCATAAACAGTGAGAAAAACTGGCCACGCGTCATTCCCATGATGGCACTGGCTCCTGAATCTGGTTGGCGGAAGCATTCCATGCTGATGCGTGCCGCAGCATAAAGCAGGAAGAATAGGCCCGTGACGATCCCGTGAGGCAGGCGAGGAAAACCGATGCGAACCGCCAAGAGAATGGCTGACAGAATGAGTCCTTCTGCAAAGGCTTCATAAAGTTGAGATGGATGCCGTGGATGCAGCATGTCCGCTAGGGCGGCTCGACTGCTGCCTGTCTGCTCAAACCAAGCAATGATCTCGGGACTGTGCTGAAGGCCCGTTGGTAGTGAGGGAATGCTGCCGCCTTGTTTGGCAAAATCTTCGTGCAGTATTTCTGTCGGGAACTTCACGGCCCAGGGGACATTAGTGACACGTCCAAAAAGTTCGCCATTGATAAAGTTGGCAATACGACCACAAAAGATGCCCAAAGGTGCCCCACAGACTAGGGTGTCACCAATGCCAGCCCATGAGATTTGATGACGCCTGGCAAACCAGAGGCAAAAAAGCGTGACTCCGGCAATGCCGCCATGACTAGCCATGCCGCCCTGATGAATCATGAAAATCCTCCAGGGTTCTTGGACAAATAGATCCCAGTCATAGAGAAGCATGTACCCGACTCGTCCACCAAGAACGACTCCAAAAAGTGCGACTAGAGTAATAAAGTCGGCCACTTGAGCCTCCTTGATTTCAGAAAGTCCGCGCTTGGCTAAAAACAGCATGACCCGGTATGCCAAATAGAACCCCAGCACATACGCCAAGCCATACCAATGCAGCGCAATGCTGTCGGTGAAACGGATCAAATGCGGGCTAAGATCGTGCAGATAAAAAGCTAAGTTTGGCGTCATAGTAAAAAGGTTTTTTTGCTTTTATCGTCTGGCCCTATTGGCGACATGGCCTTTTGAGCCAATCTGCCTCAAGCCCCTAGCTGCCGTGCCCACTCGATGGCGCGCAGCATGCCTGTCGCTTTGTTGACCGTTTCTTGATGCTCACTGGCTGGATCTGAGTCGGCTACGACTCCTGCACCTGCCTGCACATAGACCTTGCCATCCTTGACCACGCAGGTGCGCAGGGCGATGCAACTATCCAAATTGCCATCAAAGCCGAAATAGCCCACGGCACCTGCATACGCACAGCGCTTGCTTTTTTCGACTTCGTTGATGATGGCCATAGCGCGCACTTTTGGACTGCCGCTAACCGTGCCGGCAGGGAAAGTGGCACGCATCACATCATAAGCGTTTTTATCCTCACGCAGCTGCCCATCCACATTGCTGACGATGTGCATCACATGACTGTAGCGCTCAATCATCATAAGGTCACTCACCTTGACCGTGCCATAATCGGCGACACGACCGACGTCGTTTCTGGCCAAATCAACGAGCATGATGTGTTCGGCCCGTTCCTTGGGGTCATTCAATAGTTCGTCTGCCAAAGCATCGTCTTCATTGGCTGTCTTTCCCCTCCAGCGCGTTCCGGCAATCGGTCGGATATCAATGCGACCGTCCAGACATTTCACATGAACTTCTGGGGAACTCCCGACCAGTGAAAAGCCTGAAGGTAGATCCAAGCAGAACATGTAAGGGGATGGATTGACATGACGAAGGGCACGGAAGAGATCGATGCTGCTGCCAGTGTAGTCCGTCTCAAAACGTTGAGAAGGTACACCTTGGAAGATGTCGCCCGCACTGATGTATTCCTTCATCTTCATCACCATCCCTTCGTATTCCACACGGGTGGTATTACTGATTGGAGGTGGTAGTTGCTCATTTTTTACAGGGGCAAATGTTTGCAACGGTTTCACCGTCAGTGGCTGAGAAAGCTTCGTGATGACGTCTTGGATCTGTTCCCGCGCCCAGGCGTAGGCGGCTTCCAGCGTTGCATGTTCGTCGGTGTGAACATTGGCCACCAGCGAAAGACGGCGTGTGCGGTGGTCAAAAATAAGCACCGTATCCGTGAGCATGAAAACCATGTCTGGTAGCCCTAATTCGTCCTTGGGCGGGGCGGATAGTGTTGGCTCAAAGAAACGCACCATGTCATAGGCCAGATAGCCCACCGCTCCTCCATGGAAAACAGGAATGGCATGCGCCTCAGCTGGCTGATAGGGCTTCATGATCAGACGCAGCTCTTCGAGTGGATCCGTCTGAGTCGTGTAGGAACGAGTTTTTCCACGCTCCTCGATCTCGATCTCACGACCTCGAGCTGTGAAAATTAGACGTGGAGAGCTGCCAAGAAGGGAATAGCGACCCGAGTGCTGGGTAAGTTCCGCCGACTCCAAAAGAAAAGCGCAGCGCCCATCATGAATCTTTTGAAAGGCCGAGAGTGGCGTCTCATAATCTGCCGCCAGTTCAGCCACCACGGGCACAAGGTTGCCTTTCGCTGCGAGGGCGCAAAAGCTTTCAAAGTTAGGCTGGAGATGCAGATCAGGCATGGCGGTAAAACGGCCTCAAGCATGAACGCGATTCCCCAAACGAGCAAGCGCGGCCACTGATCAATTCAAATCTTACCGTTGAAAACATGAAGAACGTTCATCCAGGGCAATGCACTTATCTCAAACTCAATAGGTCGGGTTTTTCCATTCATTGCAGATAAGTCACCTCCATAATCTTGGCTTGAATCTATGAAACTTACTGATACGGAACCCAGTCTATTCACTTCGTTTTATGAAATACACACTACTTCCTCTTTGTCTTCTTGGGCTTGTGACTTGGGTCGGCCTCGCTCAAGACGCCGCGAAACCTGCCCCATTGAAGGTGCTGATGGTGACTGGTGGTTGCTGCCATGACTATGAAAACCAAAAAATGATTTTGGCTGAAGGACTCAGTGCTCGCGCCAATGTCGAGTTCACGGTGGTTCATGAAGAAGGGCCTGAAGGAAAGAAAGATAAGTCACATCGGATCAGCATTTATGAAAAGGATGATTGGGCCAAAGGCTATGATCTTGTGCTACACAACGAATGCTTTGGTGCCGTTACGGACGTGGCTTTTGTGGAGCGGATTGCCAAGGCTCACAAAGATGGCATGCCTGCGGTGATGCTGCATTGCTCGACGCATAGTTATCGCGCCGCAGCCACGGATGAATGGCGCAAATGTGTGGGCCAGACCTCCATGAGTCACGAGAAAAACCGCGACCTGCTGGTGAAAAACATCAAGCCTGAACATCCAGTCATGAAAGGTTTTCCATCGGAATGGAATGACCCGAAAGACGAGCTCTACAAAAATGAAAAACTCTGGGAAAATTTTGTTCCTCTAGCCCAAGCCTTTGGTGAGGACACCCAAAAGGATCATGCGCTTGTTTGGGTCAACACTTATGGGAAAGCCAAAGTGTTTGGAACCACCATGGGCCACAATAACGAAACCATGAGTCATGAGGTTTTTCTCGACCTTGTTGCACGGGGACTGCTTTGGGCCTGTGACAAATTGACCGATGAAGGTAAGCCTGCGCCAGGTTATGAGGCGCGGCAGAAGTGATTCTGAGTCAGTCTTCGAGACGAAAAACTGAATGGTTCAATAACCGATTCAATGCCTTGCGGTAGGGGCTCGGCATGGCGTGCTCCTCAACATCGCTGAGTGGGATAAAGCGGTAATTCTCTGGCCAATGCTGATTCGTTACGGACACTCCATCGTGCACCCAAAGGGTGACTTTGTAGCGGGTGATGCCATAGCTGCTCTTCAGAAGCACTGCTGGAGGCTTGTCGAAAAGGCTATCAGGCAGAGCGGGTAGTTTCCAAAGGCCTGTGCGGCGTTTCCCAGTTTCTTGCTCCAAGAGAACGCTGTCATTCCTGCGTATAAAAAGCACACGCTCGGTGATGGCGGTGATTTCTGTTCTTGCGGATTTGACGGGTAGAGATTCGGGTTCGCTGGTTTGGCAGTATTCTTTGACAGGGCAGTTTTCGCAGACGGGCTTGGTGGGCTTGCAGAGGGTCTGGCCCAGCTCCATGAGGGCCGAGTTGAAGGCTCGTGGATCATCCGTGTTCTCGACTAGTTGTTTGGCCCGGTCCCAGAGACGTTTGTTGCCAGCTGTTGAGTCAATCGGCGTGGCGTCATTGTGGATCCGTGACAAGACGCGGGCCACATTCCCATCCACGATGGGTTCTTTCAGACCAAAGGCAAAGCTGCTGACAGCTCCTGCTGTGTAGGGTCCAATACCGGGTAGGCTGCGGATGGTAGCCGGATCATCGGGAAAGATGCCAGCATGATTTTGGAGGATGATTTGAGCCAGTTTTTGAAGGTTCCGCGCACGTCGATAGTAGCCGAGTCCTTCCCAAGCACTCAAGATGTCCGCTTCGTTGGCCAAAGCTAAAGTAGAGATGTCGGGAAATCGGGTTAACCAACGTTCATAATAACCACGATCTAAAACAGTGGTAATCTGTGTCTGCTGGAGCATGACCTCGGAGACAAGAATCGCATAGGGATCACGTGTCTGCCTCCAGGGGTAGTCACGCCCTGTGTGGCGGAACCAACTGACGAGTGAGCTGGTAATAGCGCTAGCGGACACGCGGTGGGTTCAGAAGAGAGGGGCTTACGGAGCGGCTGTTTTTGCAGTTGCGGTATCCTTCAGTAGCTTTTCCAGAGCTTGATCTGGAGCCACGCCTTTATTGATCGCAGTTTCGTAGGAACTTTTGGCTTTTTGCCATTGAGGCGGGTCCCAGGTGGCATAAATCACAGCTAGATTGAAATGAGCTTCGCCATAGTTTGGGTCGATGGCAATGGCAGTTTTGAACTCGCGTTCTGCGCGGCTGAGCAAGTTAAGTTTGTTTGAAATGATTCCCAGATAGTGGTGACTGCGTGCATTCTTGGTGTTCACGGCAACGTTCTTTTCAAAAGCACCCAGAGCGTCATTCCATTTCTCTTGTTTGAAGTAGGTGATGCCGAGATGAAAGGTGGCTAACTCATTCGTGGGATCTAAAACGAGACACTTTTTCAAGGCTATTTCAGCTTGATCATACTTCTTTTCACGTTCCCGCGAGTAGCCCAGTCCAACAAGGGCTTCTGTGTTTTTGGGGTCAGCGCGCAGGGCATCTTCATAAATTGAAGCAGAATCTGCGAATTTCTTCGCGGCAAAAGCTTCACTGGCTTTCACAAGGAGAGCGTTCAGCGGATTGGTCGATTCCGCTGGCTTTGAGACTCGGGCGATTAAGGTGCCTTGGATGCCGTTTGAGCTGAGCATTTCCTGCATCGCTGGATCCGTGAAGAGTTTTTCCTCAGCCGGAGTTAAAGACATGCGGGAGTTCTTCAGTTCTTCAACTTGCTGAAGCAGCTTTTGGGAAACGCCCTCCATCTTTTGGAGTTCGGAGATGACAATGTCTTTGGCCTGCTGCTGGCGGTATTGGCTGCGTAGTTGGCGCATGACAATTTCACGCAGGGTGGAGTTTTCCTGCGCCAGTTCTGGGGACATGGCCGACTTATCCTTGTCTTCTTGGAGTGTTTTAAGTTGAAGTGTCAATTCAGCGACCTGAATCTGATACGTGCTGCTTTGTTGGCGTAGGGTAGCCATCTCACCTTGAAGTGTGGTGACTTGCCCGCGCAAAGTGGCAATCTCTTGATCCTTGCGACTGCCGTCTGCCTTAAGGCTCACAATCTGCTTTTCAGCACTCTCAAGTTCTTTCTTGAGGCGTTCGTTGTCAGTGAGCAGCTTCTGCATTTCAGCGGTTGCTTTGATGTTTGGGCCTTTGGCTTTGAGGGCATCCATTTCGATCTTCATTCCCAAATTTTGGGCGCTGAGTTCATTGGCTTTTTTGCTGTTTTGAGCACTGGCAATCTTGGCGGCTTCCAACTCTTTCGTGAGAACTGCCGTTTTCTTAGCCATCTCGTCGCTGGTGGCTTTGGAGTTGTCCCGCTCCTTGACTAGGGATTCGCGTTCGGCGAGCAGTTTGTTGCGCTCGGTTTCAACAACGGTGATGCGTTCAGCGGCTTCGTTGAGTTTGATCGTGGCATCCTTGCTGGCGCTCTCTGCGGCAGTAATTCTCTGAATCACTTTCTTGTACTCCACTTCGATACCGATCTTCTCTTTGGTCAAAATGTCTAACTGAGCCTGGGTGGCGCGGCCTGCTGCTACTTCAGCGCGCATGGCTTGTATGGATTCCTCAAGTTTCACGGTTTTGCCTTCCAGCGCCAGCTTGTCAGCACGGGCTGTCGTGATTTCGCCAGAAGCCCACTGGTACCACTGCTGCCATTTGGTGAGATCGACCTGCATTTGGCCATTTTGGTTTTCCAGCTGAGTGACCCTTTGGCGCATGTTCTGTTCCCATTGAGCGATAGCATCACTGAGGCTCGGCACGGAGCTCATGCTGCCGCTGATGGCTTGTCCTGCGACAATGCCTGGTTGAGGAATCGGCGCGGGTGTTCCACCAAAAATGGTTGCCGGTGCTGCCGCGGGTTGGGCGGCAGCGGTGGGCGCTGCCGCTGGCATGGATTGAGCGGCGATGACTCGGGCGATGGCTTGTTCTGTAAGGGATCGGCGATTGCTGATCATGCCGGGCTGCCAGCTCGGGTTGGACTGCGAGACACTGTTAAAGATCTGCTGCATCTGCTGATACAGGGAGAGTGCACCTGCGAGGTTGCCTTCCTTTTCCATCTTTTCGGCATCATTTTTCATGAGATAACCTCTGAAAAATTGTTCGGAGGATTCTGTGTCAGCACTGCTTTGGGCAGGAGCAGGCACGCTCAAGAAAAATAGAGCGAGGGCCAGGAGGGCAGGGGGGCAGAACTTCATGGGGCGTAAACTTTAATGGGAAGGCGAACTTTTGTAAATAGTCCTGTGAAAAACCTCACACATTCATGGCCGCACGGATCGCCTCCAGTTCATCCCAGCGCAGGTAAAGGCGGGCGACTTCGGCTTTAGCGGCCTCTAAATCATCACTGAACTTGGAGGCTTCTTGGGATCGGGTGATATAAAAAGTGGGGTCATTCAATGTGGCGTCTAGCGCCTGAACTCGTTCTTCGGCCTCGGCGATGGTGGCCTCCATGGCATTGAGTTCAGCGGTTTCCTTGAAGCTCATCTTCTTTGGTTTGGGCTTGGGAGCGGTCGTGACTGGTTTCTCGACTTTTGCCGGTTCGACCCAGGCTTTAAGTCGGGCTTCACGCTCGCGGCGTTTTTCCAGATAGTAGCTAAAGTTACCCTCCTGCACATGCACACCCGCAGGTTCAAAGGCGATGATTTGATCGCAAACACGATCCAAAAAGTATCGGTCATGGCTTACCACAATGACGCTGCCATCAAAGTTGCTGACCGCTTCTTCAAGAATGCGCAGGCTTTGGAGATCGAGATCATTGGTTGGTTCATCCAGCACGATGACGTTACCACCGCGTTTCAAAACCTTGGCCAACATGAGTCGGGCGCGCTCACCACCTGATAAACGGTCCACGCGTTCATTGGTGCGGTCATCGTTGAAGAGAAAGCGGCGCAGATAGCTGCGGGCGCTGAGTTTTTGGGTGCCAAAGAAGACGGTTTCATCCTGATCGGCGACTTCTGCCAGCACGGTGCCGTTGCCTGCAAGCTGCATGCGTGCCTGGTCGATGTAGTTAAAGGCGACTTTTTTACCAATGGTGATGCGCCCTTCCTCAGCTGTGCGTTCGCCCATGCAAAGACGGATCAAGGTGGTCTTGCCTGCGCCATTGCGGCCGACGATCCCGGTGCATTGGCCGGGCTTGAGTGAGGCGGTCAGATGGCGGAAAAGCCAGCGTTCCTTACCAAACTCATCCGTCACGGACGCTCCCACTCCGTCTAAATCCACGGCAATGTTTCCCATGGCGACAGCCGGTGGCAGGAGTAAATCCATCTCACGCTCTTCGACGGGAGCTTCGAGCCCCTCAATGGCATAAAAGGCATCCAATCGGCTGCGTTGCTTGGTGCCGCGAGCTTTGACACCTGCGCGAACCCATTCCAATTCAGTTCGGAGAAAGCGCTGCCTGCGGCGTTCAGCCTGCTCATTGATTTGTTGGCGTGCCGCTTTGCTTTCCAAATAGGCGGTGTAGTTGCCTTCATGGGAATAACAACGGCCATCGGAGAGTTCCAGGATACGCGTGGCAATCACGTCCAAAAAGTACCGGTCATGCGTGACGAAAATCACAGCTCCGGGGAAGCTACGCAGATACTCTTCCAGCCAGCGGATGGATTCGGAATCCAGATGATTGGTTGGCTCATCCAAGAGCAGCAATTCAGGCTGGGCGATCAAAGCGCGGCAAAGGGCCACACGGCGTTTTTCTCCACCGGAGAGCGAGCCAACCGGCGAATCTAAAGGTGGGGCACTCAGCGCAGTGGTGATGGACTTGATGCGTGAATCAAGGTTCCAGCCATCGGCGGCTTCGATGTGATGAAGAATATCGGAGAGTTCGGCCTCGCTGCCATCACCGGCTTCATAACGCTCGATCATGCTGACTAAATCCGCCACACCTGACTGAATGTTTTGCAGGACATTCATATTTGGGTCGATCTCGAACTCCTGAGGTAGATAACCCACACGCAGACCACGCTGGATGGAAAGCTCACCCGTATCAGCGCGTTCCACTCCTGCCAAAATCTTGAGCAGGCTGGTTTTGCCGCAGCCATTACGGCCCACAAGTCCGACCTTTTCACCTTCGTTGACGGCTAGAGTGATGCCTTCAAGGAGACGTTGATTACCGTAGCTGAGCGTGAGTTCGTTGGCAGAAAGCATGAGATTGGGGCAGAGGGATTCACTCCATGCACCAGACCTGAGCCTTTGCCAAGGACAGGTGATGTTTCTGAAACATCACTCGACAATTCAATGGGGGCCAGATTTAATCATGCACCTCTTTTTTACCTATGCGTCAATACGATCTTATTGAGTACCTTTCCATGGCCATGCAGGCGGGTGCTTCAGATTTACACCTCTCCGCAGGTGCTAGCCCGATGATGCGTCTGCATGGTCGCATGACGCCCGTCACGGATGAGATCATGGATGCCTTAGACGTGCGCGAACTCGTTCTTGGCGGCTTAAAGGACACCCAACGCGCGAAATTGGAAGAGGATTGGGAGCTGGACTTTGCCATCGAGGTGGAAAATCTCGGCCGTTTTCGTGGCAACGCTTGTTTTGCCATGGGCCGAATCGAGGGGACCTTCCGCTACATTCCAGATACTATTCCAGAACTTACCCAGCTAGGCCATGGCCCATCCGTGGAGCGTTTGTGTGAGCTAAAAGATGGTCTCATCCTCATCACAGGTGTCAGCAATAGTGGTAAAACCACCACGCTGTGTAGCATGACGCAGACCATTGCCCGTCAGCGCTCCTGTAATATCGTCACCATCGAGGACCCGATTGAGTTTGTCTTTAGTCATGGTCACGGTCTTATTCGCCAGCGTCAGGTGGGCTTTGATACCCATGAATTCGCTCGTGCCATGAAAAGCGCCCTGCGCCAGGATGTCAACGTCATCACCGTCAGTGAGCTTCGTGACATGGAGACCATGAAAGTGGCGCTAACTGCGGCAGAGACAGGTCATCTGGTCATCAGCACTCTGCACACCATGGATGTGCCAAGCACCATCACACGTATTTTGGACAGTTATCCGAAAGAGCAGCAGAACTACGTGGCGGCCCAGCTCAGTCACTGTCTGCGCGGCGTCATCAGCCAGCACCTCATTCGCCGTCCTGACGGTGAAGGTCGTGTCATGGTTACCGAGGTCATGACCATGAATCACGCCATTGGCGGTTGCATTCGTGACCAACGTCTTCAGCAGCTTCCCAGTCTGATTCAAATCGGTGGTCGTGACGGGATGCACACCATTGACGACAGTCTGCTGCATCTGCTGAGCTATGACTTCATCTCACTTGGAGATGCTAAAGCGCATTGTCGTGACTTTGGTTTCATTAAATCTGGCTATGACAAATTCATGCAAGAGCGTAATGGTGGCAAAAAGCGTTAATCATGAGTCTAGAATCCGCCGATTGTATCCATATTCAGGGGCTTGAGTTACCTGTGCGCATTGGTGTGCCTGATGAGGAGCGCGCCGGCTGGCAGACGCTTCAAGCAGACCTCACTTTGCGGCTGCATGGGAGCTTTGAAGAAATGCAGGACGACCTGACCAAGACGGTGGATTACTCGGCAGTGGCCTTGGATTTGCGGTCGCTGGCAGCCGTCCGCCCTCGACAGTTGATTGAGACGCTTGCTGCCGAAATTGCCAGTTTTCTGTTGGCGGAATACCCAATCGCTTCGGTGACCCTGCAGCTTAGAAAGCGAATTCTGCCCGGTTGCGACTTTGTGGCAGTCAGTCTCACGCGCTCGGCAGGCGTTTGAGCTGGGCCAGTTTTTTCTAGGCTTCAGTTGAATCGGAAATCACCCAGGTCTTTTGTTTGACCGTTCTCAGGGTGGTGTAGCCGTTTTTCTTGCGGAAGCCGTCAAAGGCCGTGTCTGATCCGTCTGCCTTCATTTGATGCACCATGCGCAAGAGTTCGCCTAACCTGCCTTTGGGAAAGCCGGCTTTATTGGCAAACCAGCCCAAATACTCTGCGGGGATATCATAGATGGGGATACCGTTCGGGGGAAAGTGTTGTGGGCCATACTTGCCAAAAGGCATGGACGTTTGACCGATTTCGGCCAGATCGGCTCTCATTTGCTCGGCAAGGTCATTCATCATCTCAGGATTTGGCTTCGAGTTTTTCGCCTTCGGATTTGGCGATGATGACAGCACCGACGGTATCTCCAAAGACATTCACAGTGGTGCGGGCCATGTCTAGCGGACGGTCGATGGTTAGAATCAGGCCGAGTGAGGCTTTGATCATGTCTTCGGTGAAGCCTGCATTTTGCATGATGATGATGATGGCCACTAGACTGGCTGCTGGGATGCCTGCGACACCGATGCTGGAAACAAGGGCGAGCAGCACGACGATAAATTGCTGAGATAGGGAGAGATCAATGCCAAGCACCTGGGCCGCAAAGACGACCACGACACATTCGTAGAGCGCTGTGCCATTCATGTTCACCGTGGCGCCGAGAGGAATCACAAAGCTGCCGACGCGCTCAGACACTTTGGCTTCTTCAAGCACGCAGCGCATGGTCACAGGAATGGTCGCGGTTGAAGAAGCGGTCGAAAATGCCATGAGCATCGAGTCGCTCATGTTTCGGAAGTGCTGTAAAGGTGGCACACCTGCGGCTTTGAGAGCCAGAGGTAAAAGAATGAAGGTGTGCAGGGCCAAGGCTCCGAGCACTGTCAGCACATAGGGCACCAGGTTTTCTAAGATGCCGATGCCGACCTCGGCGATGGCAGGAATGACCAGACAGAAAACAGCGATGGGGGTGAACTTCATGACCCACGTCGTGATGAGCGTCATCACGTCTGTCAGTTGAATAAAAAGGTCCCTCAGAACGATCGGCGGCCCCCCAGGGACTAGCACCATGGCGATGGCAAACAGGATGCTGAAAAAGATGATGGCTAATAGATCACCTTCCGCGCAGGCTTGAATGATATTGGTCGGAATCGTGCGGCGGACGATGTCTAAGAGCGAGCTGGCACCTCCTTCCGCTTTTTTCATCACATGGCCGATCTCGTCAGCATTCTTGCTATCCAGCGCCGACTCCATGGCTGCTCTGAGCGTTGGGTTGGATTTCCCATCGATGAGTCCTGGCTGGATCGTATTGACCATGAACAGTCCGACGCATACAGCAACGAGGCTGCCGAGGATGTAATAGGCCCAGGTTTTGAGTCCCATGCGAGCAAAACCATCTAAAGACTTCAGTCCTGCGATCCCGCTAATGATGCTGGCGACAACGAGAGGCACGATGACCATCTTTAAGCCGCGCAAGAAGAGGTCTGAAATGAAGCGACAAACCTCAAGAATGCCCGTGATCCAGTTCGGAGCCGCAGACCCGTCCGTGGGATGAGTGAACGGTTGGAGGATGATTCCGGCTACGACACCTGCGATGAGGGCAATAACAATCGGCCAATGCTGATGACCATGAGATGATTTTGATGTGTCATGCGAGGACATGGGGCATGCTTATGCCTCGTCCTGAATAAAACACCAACAAAAGAAGCGCTCCTCACCTTTTTCGGTGAGTCTAACTGACGCCTGGTTGGCGCTTGGAAAAGAATAAGCGCGCGCTTTCAGCCACTCCATAGGCACTTTCTTGCTGCGTCAGTTCATCCGTCAGGATGCGCAGGTCAGCCACTGATTTATAGATCGGGGCACGCTCTTGGATGAGGCGCTGCAGCTTGATGACCGGTGGCTCCTCACCTCGAAGTAAAGGTCGGTCATTGTTTGCTGCGGTGCGGCGCGCCAATAGTTCGGTGCTTGCCTCTAGCCAAGTGATGAAGCCTAGATGCTTGAGTAAGGGGAGGTTCGCAGGTTGGGTGATGATACCGCCACCTGTGGCGATGACGGTATGCTTTCGGCCTAACAGTTGGCGTAGCACGGCTGACTCTCGTCTGCGGAAGCTGGCCTCTCCTTCACGGGCAAAAATCTCAGGAATGGAGCAGCGGGCCTGATCTGTGACCAAATGATCAGTATCGACAAACTGAAAGCCAAGCTTCTGCGCTACGATGCGGCCGACCGTGGATTTACCACTGCCCATCAGGCCAATGAGAATGATGTTTTCAGCGCGGTGCAGAGGTTTCTCTTGATCATTGATGACGAGACTGAGGATGGAAGCGGCGAGCTGTGGATCATCGCTCAGTGCGCTGAAGTAATCTGGGTATTGAGGGGACCAGCCCGTGGCTCGCAGCTTGCTATTGGAGACATGTTTATGCGTCCAGCCTCGCTTGCGGGCCGCGTCTGGTGGTTTGATGCCTGGAACTGGGAGGCTGAATAAAGTCGCGAGTTTTAGCAAACAATCGCGTTGAGTGATCTTCGCATCATCGACGACGTTGTAGATGCCTCTGAGCTTGCAGGTGACCAGATGAACGAGGGCGCTGGCGGCATCATCCGCATGGATTTGATTGATCAGGCGACCTTCAGGTGCGCCTTCGTTGATTTCAATACCGCTAGTGCCTTCCAGCAGGTTTTTCAGCAAAAAGGAGCGGCCTGCCCCATAGATGCCAGCGAGTCTGGCGACGGCTCCTTGATGATCGAGCGCTAGCTTCTCGGCTTCGCGTAGCAGTCTGCCGGTTTCCTTGGTGGGCTCAGCTGAACTGGTTTCGTCCACTGTGCTACCATCGGTCTGTGGATAAACGCTGGTGCTACTGGTATAGAGCGGCCAAGCTTCAGGAAAGCTGGCCAATAGGTGCTTCATGCCATTCACATACACAGCTTGATACATCTCAGCTCCGCCTTTGCTCGAACTAGCGCAGTGAATGAGGGCATGCACGGCTCCGATTTGTTGTCGTAGGTCAGAGATATCTGCGGCTGCTGAGATGTTGTAAGCAAGGGCTTTCCAGGGCTTCTGGGCGCTCAGGCGCGCGGCAGACTCGGGTGAATGGGTAATGCCGACGACTTCATGGCCAGCGGCGTGAAAGAGGTCTGCCGCACGTTCGCCGACGAAACCACAGCCAATGAGCAGAATCTTCATGAAGGGCGATGGGTCTGGTAGTAGGCAAGCAGTCCTTTGACGATGCCGTTGATATAGTCCTCGATGGCACTGGTGGTAAGTTTTTCGCCGATAAGTGTGCGTCCTAGGTAGTGCCCGCGCAGCAGACGCTGATAGGTTTCCTCGTGGTTCATCACAAAGGGTTCCAAGTAGACGACAGGGCACTCATACAAACGATTAGCCAGCAGGTTCCGCGCATAAACATAGGGACTGTCTCCTGCCCGACGCGCATTCGTCGTCGTGTAAACATAGGCCGGTAAACCTGTGGTCTGACTCATGGTCGTTGCGATGGCGGAGGCGAGTGGGATTTCCTCCTCATGAGTCCGGGATAGCAGGCGCTGAAGCATCTCAAAGCGCAAGTCTTGTTGCTGGAGTTCGACAGGCGCATAGCAGCCGTTGACAAGAATGTGCAGATGATTCTTGGGTGAGAACTGAGGCATGGTAGCATCGCCCCAAGCTTCGGCATTGAAATGAAGGCAGAGGACGACGTCGGGCTTGATTTGTTGATTCACTCGCTCAGCACGCGCATGAATTTCGCTGACGCGATAAAAGAGTTTTTCACTCTGCCATTGCACGGTTAGCAGTTTAGCATCTCCCGACAGACCTGCATAGGTCGGGCTAGGTGCCGGGAAGCCGGCGTCTTTGAGAACGGCCAAGGCAGTTTCCTGGAAGTCTGCAGGTCGTTTCTTTGTCACCGGTTCTTGCGTTTCACGCACCAAAGTCGCCACGGCCCCAAGAGCCATGAGCCGCTCTTTGAGAATCTGAGCGGTCATCAGTGAAAGATCCCCCTCGCGGATGGACTCGCCGGCATTGAAGCTGAGCATGCGCTCTTCCATGGTCGCATAGGTTCCGCCGATGTGGCCGGGGTCAATGGCGATGACGAGATCGCTCAGGGGGGGGCGCTTGCCCAGCACAGGTAGATCACGGGCACGGCGCCAGGACATTTTAGGGTGGCTCTTCGGCTTTTCACCCGATACCGAAAAAGGCAGGCTGAAGGTTGGTTCTTTGGCTTGGCCGGTTGGAATGCTGATCGCAGTGTCTCTGATTTGAAAAGGCGGCGGCATCGCCTTCGCCTCTGAGTAAATGTCGTGCCACGCGGCTTCAAATTCTGCCTTGCTCATCGTTCCGGCATAGACTTCCAGCTTCTTCCAATCGGGTTCTTGACCCAAGGCACTCAGCTTGCTGAGCGCAGCAGAATCCATGATCGCAGGTATGACCGTGCCAATGATCGGAGACGAATTGGCGGGCACGGCCTGCGCGCCAAGCTTGGCGCTGCCGCAGAGAAAAGCCATGGCCAGCAAGAGGCCTGACGATAGGAATGTAGACAACATGCTTATAGATTAGGGCGTAGTCATCAATTGGCAAGATTTCGCGTTCATCTGCCATCTGAAACCAGGGGCGATGCGATCCTGGGGGGCCGATCAAGGCATTTTTCCATCCGTTGCTGCCTTTTCCGGAAGCCTTTCAAAGCGGGTACCCTGGGCCAAAGCATAATAAAAACCGAAGATGCTGGCTAACAGCAGCAGAAAAGCCAGCAGCGGCCACAGACCTGGGAGCCAGGGTGGGTTAAGTCTGCGACGGCGGGACATGAGCTGAGGCTATAAACGCGCGGCTAAAGTGGCGACGGAGTTTTTCAGCAGTGTCAGTCCAGTTTCCTGACTTTTTTCAGGGTGGAACTGCACCGCCATCAGTTTTTCTTTGGTAATGCCCGCAATGAAGGGCACCCCATAATCCGTGCGGCACAGGGCCAGAGAGTCATCAGCCACGTCAGGATAATAACTATGCACAAAGTAGAGGTGCGCTGGATCAGGTAGCCCGCTCCACCAAGCAGATTGGTTGGCTTCCCAATGGACCTTGTTCCAGCCCATGTGAGGGATCTTTAAACCTTCACCTGCTTGGAATTTACGCACGCGGCCAGGAGCCACGCAAAGTCCTTCCACGCCTGGACTTTCCTCGCTGGATTCAAAGAGGAGCTGGTACCCCAGGCAGATGCCGAGGTAAGGGCGCTCTTCTTTGAGCCACTCCTTGAGCGGATCCCAGAGATGCGTCTCTTTTAAAATGCGCACGCTGTCGCCAAAGGCTCCCTGCCCGGGAAAAACAAGCACGTCAATATCGTCAAAGCCCTTCGGCTCCGTGACGAGCTTGGCTTCTGTGCCGATGGCCTTGAAGGCATTCAAGACGCTGCGGAGATTGCCCGCGCCGTAGTCTAACACACCGAGATTCATGAGCTAGAGAACGTCCTTGGTACTAGGGATGCCGATCACACGCGGATCATGGCGGGTGGCCACATCCAGCGCACGGGCTAGGCCTTTGAACATGGCCTCGGCCATGTGATGGGCATCGCGTCCGCGACGGATCTCCACGTGCAGGGTGGCCAGCAGGCCAGAGCTGAAGGCGCGCATGAATTCTTCGACCAGCTGAAAGCTGAAACGATTGATGCCACCAATGGCTTCCACGCGTTCCGGCGTGTGGTAGCTGAGGAAGGAGCGACCGCTCAGGTCGATCGCCACCTCGGCCAACGTTTCATCCATG
>CAMBPS010000064.1 GCA_945869675.1 Prosthecobacter debontii
GCAGCCTATCGGAAAAGGGTCAGGGGCCGCAGATGTTCAGCTTGTGAATCCCGCCAGGTCCTGACGGAAGCAACGGCAGCATGCCTGTTCATGTTGCGGTCCCCTGGCACTCTCATCACCCTGTCGGGTGAGTGAATAGATTTTTAATCATCAATTTACAGCGCCTCGCTCCCTCGACAGGATGCGGGGCGTTTTATTTCTCTACCATGGCATCCGCATCCTCCACTCTCTCTGGCATTTGTTATCTCGTCGGCGCTGGCCCCGGCGATCCTGGTCTATTGACTATCAAAGGTAAAGAATGCATCGAGGCTGCTGATGTGCTGGTCTATGATTATCTCTGCAATCCTGAGCACCTTCGTCATGCAAAGCCCGGTACAGAGCGGCTTTATGTCGGCAAAAAAGCCAAAGACCACACGCTGACCCAGGATAAAATCAACGAACTCATCGTCAAACTGACCCGTGAGGGTAAGGTGGTGACTCGACTCAAAGGTGGCGACCCAGTGCTTTTCGGTCGTGGCGCAGAGGAGGCTGCCGAGCTGGCTGACGCTGGCGTGCGCTTTGAAATTGTCCCGGGTATTACCAGTGCGATTGCAGGTCCGGCTTATGCGGGCATTCCAGTGACGCATCGTGATCATTGCAGTCAATTGACGATTTTTACCGGTCATGAAGACCCGACCAAGGAAGAAACCAGTCTGGACTATGCCAAAATTGCCAAAGCCGATGGCACCAAGGTTTTTCTCATGGGCGTGGAGCGCATGGAGGAAATCACGGGGAAATTTATCTCCAATGGAGCTGATCCTGATACGCCAATGGCGCTCGTTCGCTGGGCCACTCACGGTTGCCAGCAGACACTCGTTGGCACTCTCGGCACGATGGCTGCCAAAGTGAAAGAGGCTGGTTTTAAAGCCCCTGCAGTGGCAGTCGTCGGTGATGTGGTGAAGGAGCGTGCCAAGATCAATTGGTTCGAGTCGCGCCCACTCTTTGGCAAGAAGATCGTTGTGACCCGCACTCGGCAGCAGGCTGGCGTGCTCAGCAAAAAACTGCGTGATCTCGGTGCCGATGTCATTGAACTCCCGACAATCCGAATCGAAGAACCCACCGATTTGCTGACCTTCGGGGAACTCGTGCAGGATTGTCACACCTATGAATGGATTCTTTTCACCAGTCCAAATGGGGTCGATGCGTTCTTTAAAATGTTCGACAAGCTCTACAACGATGCTCGCAGCATTGGTGGGGTGCGCATTGCTTGCATCGGACCGGGCACGGCTGAAAAGGTGCGCGCTCGCCATCTGGCGGTTGATCTCATGCCGGAGAAAGACTTTGTTGCTGAAGGTCTGGTCAAGGCGCTCAAAGAGCATCAAAATCTCGAAAACGTGAACATCCTCTGGGTGCGTGCTCAAGAGACTCGTGAAGTCATTGCCAATGAACTCTCAGGCCTTGGCGCTATTGTGGATGAAGCTATCGCCTACCGCACGGTGAAGGAAACGGAGGATAATTTAGAGGCCTTGGCTCGCCTGAAAAATGAAGGCGCTGACATGATCACCTTCACCAGCGCTAGCACCGTGGATTGCTTCATGGATCTAGGCGTGCCGTTACCTGAAGGCTGCAAGGTTGCTTGCATTGGCCCAGTAACGGCAACTGCAATTAAAAAGCACGGTCTCAGCCTCGATGTGAATGCTGAGGTGAATACCATCCCTGGGCTTGTCGCTGCGATCGAAAAGTATTGGAAGAAGTAGCGCTTACTTCTTTTTGCCCTTGGCCCGCTTTGGCTTATTCACATCAGCGGGTAGAGGCCCTGCCATGGGAGCGGTTTCAAAAAAGGCACCGCCATTGACCACACGCGGATCTTGGGTCTTTGTCAGTTCTGCCATCAGGCGCTCACGCATTTGATCGCGGATCGTGGCGTAATCGGGATTTTTGGCCACGTTATGGATTTCAAAGGGGTCTTTACCAATGGCATAAAGCTCTTCCTTGGGTCGCAGGGCAAAGGCCCAGTTAAAGTGCTGTTGCCATTGCGGAGTGTTGCGCTCGCCGATTAGCCAGGCTTTGGTCGGGCTGCTATCCATATCGGCAAAGCTAACGTGGGTATTCTCGGTTAATTCTGTCACGCCAGCGTCCATCTTTCCTGCGTCTCCCATCGGCATGCGATCCGGTTTGAAGTTGAGGATGTAAAGGTAATCCGCCGTGCGCAGCGCCCGTTGAGGGTAGGGGAGGTAGCCTTCACGCGCAGATTCGACATGGCGCTCGCGCCCTGTGATCACCGCATTTCTAGACGGGTCGATTTGACCACTTTTTGAGCTCTTTAAAAGTGGAACAAGACTACGTCCAGTCATGACTGCCGGTGGTGTGACGCCGCCAGTTTCGAGGAAGGTCGGAGCCAGATCCATGAGATTCACGAAATCATCCACCACGCGGCCTGCGATAGTGCCAGCGCCGCGCACTGCCAGAGTCACATGCGTGCCGAAGTCATACAGGTTGCATTTGCCATGAGGAAACCCAGGCGCGCCGTGGTCACCACTGACGACGACTAGGGTGTTCTCCAGTTCACCCATCGCTTCCAACTTCTTGAGATGCACACCGATGCAGGCATCGAAGGCCATGATTTCGCCAAAATAATCCGCCAGATCCTCTCGCACTTCCGGCACATCTGGCAAAAAGCTGGGCATCTTGCCTTTGAGCTCCTCAGGGTCCATTCCCCAAAGGGCTTTGGCGCTGCCCTTGGTCCATTTGCGATGCACATTGGTCGGCCCATACCAGTAGCAAAACGGCCGCCCTTCAGGTCTTGCCGCGATGAAGGAATCGAAGTTTCCTGCGACCTCGGCATAGATCTCAGCTTTGGCGGCCTCGATCTCTTTGCCTCCAGCAACGAGCTGGGTCACGGTTTCCGAGAATTGATTCACGCGACTTCCGGACTGTTGGAAAGCATGGGCCTGTCCTCCATAAGGCGCATCCGCCGGAGAACCGGGGCTCCAGACTTTAAAGCTTTTGCCAAGGTGATATCCCGCATCCTTCAACAGTAGAGGATAAGCCGGAATCTTGGAGTCCCAAACGGCTCCTTGTAAGATGGCTGCACGACCCGTGCGCCAGAAATACTGTCCCGAAAGCAGTGAGCTGCGGCAGGGCGTGCAGGACGGTGCACAAACATGAGCGTTTTTAAAAAGCACGCCTTCTTTGGCAATCCGATCGATATTCGGCGTCTTGATCAGGTCATTGACCGTGCCCTTGCCATCGAGATGTTGATAAAGGCTGCCATAGCGCCCCATATCATCGGCAAAGAAAAACAAAATGTTGGGCCGCTTGGTTTCTGTCGCAGAAAGGTTGGGAAGGATACCTGATAACAGGCAACTTAAGGAAAAAAGGAGGCAGAGTCGCATAATCGATTCGTTGGAACGATCTTGGGCAAGACGGACTTGCAAGAGATTCAGTCTAACTCAGTATCCCGTTTGTGATCCAAGACTTTGAATTGCTTGAACTGATTGCGACCAACTCCCGCAGCACCCTTCACAGCGCCCGTGATCGTCGCAGTGGTGACATCGTTGCCATCAAGCTTTTGCCGGAGACCTGTGTGGAGACAGCCTGGAAGAGAGAAGTCGCAGCTTTAACTCACACCCAGCACGATCACGTCATCCAACTGCGTGAAAGTGGTCTTTGGGCAGGCGGCGCTTACCTAGCTTTGGAATGGATGCCAGGCGCTGTCTTGAGGTCAGTGCTGAGTCGGCAACCGCTGCCAATAAGTGATTTTTTTCAGTTCGTGAAACACTCGCTGAGCGCTCTTTCGGCTGTGCATCAGGCTGGCTACCTGCATCGGGACGTCAAGCCTGAGAATTTCATGCAATCTGAATTGGGTGCTTGGAAATTGATCGACTTTGGTGAAGCGCGACCGCTCCTAGAGGCCAGTGAGCAGGCCATGATGGGCTCGATCTACTTCATGGCACCTGAGCAGTTTGGGCAAGCACCACTCACACCTCGAACGGATCTTTATTCTCTCGGATGCACGCTTTGTTGGGCGATGACAGGTCGTTACCTTCACGACGGAGACACGACCGTGCAAGTCATCGCTAGTCATCTGCACCCGAGTTCGGTCCTACTTCAGAACCTAGCTCCGACGTTGCCAGCCCAGCTTGTCGAATGGCTTCAGGCCCTCGTTTCTCGTCAACCTTCCGATCGTCCTATCTCTGCAGCCTTGGCACTAGAGCAATTTGATTGTTTAAACATCAACGCCGACAGTTGACACCCACTAACGCCGCTCCTATAATCCTAATCTGCTGAAAAGCGTTTGGCGGGGTAGCAAAGTGGTAATGCACTGGTCTGCAAAACCGGTATGCGCGGGTTCAATTCCCGCCCCCGCCTCCACTTTAATAATCAACGAGTTGAACCTAATTGTCTTTGAGTGAAGACTCGGAGGATTACGTGTGTCAGCAACTGCCACAACAGTCCCTTTTTAAGGCATCGTCGCCGGGATGTAGTATCTGAAGGTCAATCGGCATCATGGCGTTATCAGTGTTGACAACCAAGTTGCCTGTATGTGCATCAGCAATTTCACAGTTTGTAGTTGGATGCTTCCATTTGTTATGTCCATTCTTCACAAATCCTTGTGCTTGAAACCATTCATCAACTTGTATATCTGTCGATTGAGTTCCGACGATGAAGGGTTGAGTTGTGACAACGGAAGCAAGCCCTGAAGTTTCAAGCACTCCAGCAATTTGAATGTCATCACCAAAAAGTTGATTGGATCACTCAATATTAAGCAAGTAGTCAAGCAAGTCACCACGTAACCCAAAACAGGGAGCGTTTTTGGTCACTTTGATTACACGACCTTGATCCCGAAGAAACATCACTAAATGCTCTGACCCTCCTTCGTAGCGCTCTAGATGGGCTGTTAGATTCGCGAATTCAGAAGTGTCAAGGAGCCACCCCGTTTCTCTGGCCCACGATACCAAGGATTTGGACTGGAGATTGAACCATTCCGTCTCATTTGTTCGTGCGCTTGTTCCTGCGTCAAGATGTTGGCAGTGAGCCTTGAACTCTCTAAGAGGCCTAATTAAGGCCGCCCATTGGATTTCCACCAGCACCGAAAAACCTGTTGGTTGAATCAGTTCAGAGCCAGACAATCCGCTTTCAGGCACCGCAAAGGGCAACAGATTTCTAGTGTCCGATCACGGGACGATCTCGGGAATCTGTCCAGCACAGTAATAACAAACAAAGAGCGAGGAGCGCAGGGCGTGAGGCTTGAAATGGTCCAGCCATGCAAGGGCACGCATCAAACAAGCCAAAGAAACGGTGGTGTCATCGGGTTGGCCTCGCGAGTGACTGGAGCCTGAGTATCCCACTCGGCATAAAAGCGAACTCTTGTGTATCGACGGGCCACCGATTCTCCATCTGAAAAGTGATCACTTGGGTCTCACCTTTTGAGTGAGCTTTGAGAAAGGCAATTGCTGACTCCAATAGTCGATTCTATAAGCTTTCACGCTTTCAAGTTTACCCGTTTAATTTGCGCTAATCAACTTCAGGGTCAGTCAGGTTGGTCTGCTCCCAGCGCGGGCTGACGTGAATGTCGATGGTTTTCAAAACGCCCGGCCCGAGGTTCACGAATTTGTGTGGCACATTGGCCGGCCCGAAGACGACGTCGCCTTCCTTCGCTTCGATTTTGCGGTCTCCAACGGTGAACAGCGCGTGGCCTGCTTGCAAAATGAAGATCTCATCATAGGTATGCACATGCCATTTCGGGCCCTTGCCTACCTCCTCGTTGGCATAGAAAAGCACGGTGGCCCCCGTCCCGAAAACCTCGCCGTCCACAACGCCATTCCACAGGTGAGCTGGAGCTGGCCAATAGACGCGGCTATCGCTGGACCAATCGGCGCGGGATACAAGGAAGTTTTCCACGGGTTTATTTTTATAGAGAGTGTGCTTTGCCAGCTACCCCTCTCGATGAGCTGGTTCGAAGGCAGGCTTGCGTCGCGCACTTTGGCTGCGGTCTCGCGGCCCGCCACCGGTAGTTGGCTTGCGTCCAGCAGACCCAGCTGAACTAGCACGGAGGCTTGATCCCAATAGATGTGCTCGTGCGAAACCTTGCCTTCGCGAAAACCGATGATGGCCACCAACGCCACCTCGACCCGTTTACCCGTGGGCGCAATGCCTGGCAGCATCCAATCCATCTTCACTGTGTGGGTGAACTCGAAAATCATTTCGTCCACGATTTGTGTTTCCCCGATGGTCCGGGAAACTGGAGTGGTCTTCGTGTCTGGCGGCATTTGGGGAATGAAGAAACGGGTATAGAAATCCCGAATACCCTCCAGGCCAACTCCGCCAGTCATGGTGGGCACATGGTTGACGTGTCCGCCCTCGATCATGGTGGCCATCGTGTCATCCACGCTTTGGGTCGCGAATTCGCACTTCATGTGCTCCTCCCAAACGTCTTTAAGTTTCTGTTGCGCAGGCGATAGGGTTGAACTCGAGGCTGCGGCGACGGGCATGTTCAATTGGGCCAGCGTTGTGGCGCTGGTTTCTTCATCATTATTTTTGCAAGATGGCATGGGTTTGTCAGGTGGGCGCAGGACTAGCAATATTGACGGCCTAAGAACACATAAACTCAATCCCATGAGACTGAAATCTGTCAATTGATCAAGCTGTCCAGCGCCACATCAAATTCCGCGTTCCAGAGGCCTCCATTGGCCGAGAGTTGTTCGCTCTTCATCTCCCCAACCCGGATCGGGTTCAGATGGATGACGCGGTTTTCTCGGAGTTATCAGAGGGCCTCAGTGGTGGGGATATTTTGAATAGATGCCTTAACGCGATTCATGCCCGCGATGCCCAGCATTGCCCGCTGCATTCATGCGTGCGTCGATTTAGCCAATCCCAAAGCCCCGCAGAAGTGGCTCTCGGCCTGGGAAGAGCTCTGCCAGACTGTGCTGCTCTCATCGGAATTCGCGGTGATTGAGTGAATCGCGCGCGCTGCGGCGTTTCGTCTGCATGAAGTTAGTTGTTTCTGCGCTTTTCACCGCCGCTTGTTTGCAAGCGGCTGAACCACTCGATGCTTTCATGGAAAGTCAGCGTCCGTCCTTGATCCAGCTCTACGAGCACCTGCATGCAAACCCCGAACTGTCGTTTCACGAGGAGAAGACCAGTGCGCGCATGGCCCAGGAGATTCGTGCCTTGGGATTCGAGGTGACGGAAAAGGTCGGTGGATTCGGCGTGGTGGCGGTTTTGAAGAATGGACCGGGCAAAACGGTGCTCGTCCGCACGGATTTGGATGGCCTGCCGGTGCGCGAGATCGGCTCTGTGCCGTATGTCAGCCAAACGACCACCAAGGACGATGCGGGCAACGATGTCTCCGTCATGCATGCCTGCGGTCACGACATGCACATGACCTGCTGGGTCGGCGCGGCGCGAGCGCTGGCGGCGTCGAAGGAGAAGTGGAAGGGCACGCTTGTTTTCATCGCGCAACCGGCCGAGGAGCGCGGCATGGGTGCACTGGCGATGATCGAGGATGGCCTGTTCAAGCGCTTTCCGAAGCCGGATGTGTGTTTGGCGCTGCATTGCGATGCGGGACTCGCTGTCGGCACCTTTGGAGTGACAAGCGGTCCTGCCACAGCTAGCACGGACACGGTGGACATTCTCGTGCATGGTGTCGGCGGTCACGGTGCGATGCCGAACACGACGAAGGATCCGATCGTTCTCGCCTCGCAGATCGTGCTGGCCTTGCAAACCATCGATAGTCGCGAATTGCATCCTGTGGAACCCGTCGTGATCACCGTAGGCAAGTTCAACGGCGGCACGAAGCACAATATCATCCCCGACAAGGTCGAACTCGGCCTGACGGTGCGCACCACGAGTGCGGAGACACGCGAAAGGGTGCTGGAGTCGATCAAACGCATCTGCCGTGGACTCGGTATCGCCGCTGGATTGCCCGACAATCTATTGCCCGAGATCAAACTGCCTGTGCCCGGCACGCCATCGCTCTACAACGATCCTGACCTCACCGCTCGCGTCGGCGATGTGTGGTCGGAAGCCTTTGGCAAAGCCAGTATCATCGAACGCAAGACATCCATGGCCGGCGAGGACTTCTCCCGCTACACGATGACATCTCAAAAGATTCCCGTCTTCCTTGCCTGGCTCGGCACGGTGATGCCCGAGAAAATCGAGAAAGCGCAGAAGACCGGCCAAGTGCTGCCGAGCCTGCATTCACCGTTCTATCGGCCCGAACCCGCGCCTTCGATCACGTTTGGCGTCAAAGCGATGACACTCGCCGTGCTGAGGGAACTCAACCGTTGAACCTTATGGATGAACCGTCGCGACATCCTTGATCTCCCACTTATCGGCGTGCTGTTAGGAAATGGCTTTTGAAGGACCTGGGGCCGTTTGGCCCTGGACGTGGTGTAGGGGGGCTCAGGTACGATGAACACACAACTATCCGGCGTGAGGTGGGATGGAACGGCTTTTTTTCCGACAACCCACACTTTGGCGTTCACATGAATTTGAGATGAAATGACTATTTTGTTTCGCCGGATCGCCACTGGTGTTTTTTCAATGGGCCCGCCCCGCGGAGGTCTGATGTCTCGCGATGAGCAGTGGCTCGATTTGCTGCAGTTGGCTTAGAATCATGAGATGATCACCGCCTCGGATGAGGTGGGTGATCTTTTGTCGCGAAGCTGGGAAGAGAGGATCTTGATCGCCGTGGATTTGAATAATGTCAGGATGGCTGAAAGGGCACTTCCAAGTGGCGGCCTTGAGACAGGCCCAGCGGATGAATCTAGCATCTGCTCTGCGAAACATCTCGAGCGCACGATGTCGCGAGGGATTCAGTAAAAAGGATGGAAAGGGCAGTTTTTGGATGATGCGCCAGGGCATGACGTGGGCAAGATGGCGCAGAGGACGAATGGAGGGCAGCAGATGATCCGAATCCGTGCAGGAGGAGATCAGCGTCAACTTAAAGATAGGGACCAGCCGTGCGATCTCGCACGAGAGCATGCCACCGAGGGACACCCCGATGAGGGAATCTCCCGAGCGAATGCCGTTTTCGGTGATCAGCTGAGCTGCGTAGTCCGAAGCACTCATGTCGGGCACCTGCGGCGCTTGATAGTCCACCGCACGGGTGGTGAATGGAAGCGCGTAGTCAGCGAAGAGCTCAGAAGTGGCTCCGAGTCCAGGGCGAAGGAAAACGGTCATGCGATGACATACGCCTGATTCAGTTTTGATGAGCACAAAGCATCGTTGTGCCTTCAAATAGATGACAGGGAATTGCTTTTTGGATGACGGGCCGAGTTGGCCCTAGATGTGGTTCGAGGGGCTGCAGTATGTGCTGGCGCATCCTTAGACTGGCTTTCGAGATTGTTGTTCCATGCCCAGTGGCGGAGCGGCCTCATTGACTGCGGCAGCTGATTGGCCGTTATCGCTCAGATAGCGGGGATCGCGGTTTTCGCACTACTGACGCCAATGCGCATCCCGGTTCACAATCTTTGCAAGAGACGGTCTAGCTCTTGAAGTAGTTCTTCATTTTAAACAGGATCTGCTTGCTGATGCTTTGAACTTTGTCTGTCGTATCATTATTGGTGGTGCGGTTGCGTGCCTGATCAAGCTTCATTTGGCGCTGGGCCACGGCAAGGGACATGCACTCAGAAATTTCGGGCCGGTTTTCGACGAGGCGAATGATGGTAGGACGGCTGATCTCATAGATGACGGCGGCGGTTCGTGCTTGAATGGTGGCGGAACGGGGTTCGCCGGTTAGCAATGCCATTTCGCCAAAGAATTCGCCTGGTGAAAGCTGACTGACGGTCTGCTCTTGGCCGCTATTGTTGAGATCGACCTGAACATTGAGAAGACCCTCGATGAGAATGAAAAGTGATTGGCCTTCTTCGTTGCGACGGAACAAGATTTCTTCGGGACCGAGCTGGATACGACGCATCTCGGTGGCCACTCTTTCAAGTTCCGCTTCCTCCAGTCTTTCAAAAATGGTGATGCGCGACAGAAGCGATACTCTGTCCGCAATGCTATGCCCATGGAAGTGTTTGGCAGGCAGTGGCTCATGAAGGACTTCGGCCTTGGTGTAGGCAGGTGTGATGCCAGCCGTTTGCAAGTGCTGGAGAGCGGCAGTGAGAACGAGATCACGGCTTGTGCTTGGCGAAAGGGGGTGCCAGGGATGAATCCAATAGCGCAGGTCGTATTTGACTCCGCGTTTGCCTGTGTTGCAGACGAGCACCTTGGGTTTTGTTTCCTTGGAGAATCCCTCTTGCAAGGAAACCGACTCAAGCGCAGCCAGCAGTATGCGGCGGACACGCTCGACTGGCACGGTGTAGTCAATCGTGACGCTCACCTCAAAACGCGTCATGATAGAAGGGCGCGAAATGTTGATGATTTTTTCGAGACCAAGGATCGAGTTGGGTAGGACAATGGTCGTGCCATCCTCACAGGTAAGCCGGGTGCAGCGCCAGCCGATTTCATCGACCTGGCCGACGGTGCCCTCACCACCCGAAACGGAAGGGACGACCAGCCAGTCACCGATGGCGAAATTGTTGTCAAAGTTCACGGCAAGGCCGGTGAAGAGGTCGGCCAACAAATTCCGCAGAGCAAAGCCCAAGACAACCCCTCCGGCGCCAAGGGTGGCTAGAAACGCTGTGATGGATTGATTGAAGACAAATCCGGAGATGCAGGCACACGTGATGATGTAAACAAAAACGGTGCCGATGTCCTTGAGCACGCTGGGAACCGTGCGCTGCATTGCACGACTCATGGCTCCATCCCAGAAAAACCGGTTTATGAGTCGGTTTACGAGATAAGCACCGATGAGCCAGAAGGAGATTTCAATACCGGTCAATATTTGTTTGGAGGCCCTGGATTCCTCTTTGAGTCCAAGCCTCTGGATGATGGTGGGCCAGCTCTCGATGATCTGAAAGACCAGCAGAAACAGAATGCAGCCTACCACGAATGACCGCAGGCGGAGGGGCTTGGATCGGTTCAAGAGAGCGGGCATGAGATGGTCAAATCAATTGTTGAGTAAGTGAGCCCCAATTTTGGGCAGGTAAGATAAGAGCAGCTGTGCCGGCGGGTTTCAAGTGGGCAGTGATCTAGGACAGTAGGGTGCTGTCGAAAATTGCATTTGTAGTTGCCCGGCATCCAGTCCTCACTGATTCGCTCAATGATGCCATGATCGGTCACCTAATCATCGCGTTCTGCTGTTCAAAACAGATTGGCAATAACATCGGCAATAAAGTGAATTTATTCCGCACGAAAACGCGATGAATGCTATTATTTACAAGGTTTTATCGATCTTTGAAGCTCGGTAAAATGATCGGCAATTCAAACCATTTAAGACCAAGGCGGTCGGCCGCGAGCAGGATTGGAGATGGTGCTTGACGCCTTGTTCTACCGGCTGCACAGCGCAGGGCAATGACGACACTTGCAGGAGGATCATGATTGGGCGGTAGTGGATCAGTGACGATTTCGACATTTTATTGCCCCCATCTTGCCTCCTGTGGCTGTTAGCCTATAAGTGTCATCAGCTTCCCATGCAACCAGCCTCCTCATCTTCCTCTTCCTCTGCTGCCAACCTCCTCGGTTCCGTTACATCATTGGTGCAGGACACGCAGGTGGACGTCACGCGCCTGATCTACATGCTTTATCTGGACGTGGAGCAGCAGATCAACCGGGCGGATTTGAAGGCACAGCTAACGCTAAGCACTTCCGCCGTCCTGATGGCCATGATTGTGAATATGGGCCTAGGGCTGAACCCGCATAGCTGGTCGGGCATGCAGATTTTCGAATATGTCGTGCTGGTATCGTATGCGCTGTTCATCGTGTCCATGGGATTTGCTTTTGGTAGCGGCATTGCCGCGGCTTTTCCTCGGTCTGTCAAGAAATCCCCTAACGTCAACCATCACCCAAACCTCTACTTCTCAGGGCAGATCGTCAACATTCCTGGTGATGTCTATGCGGATTTATTCTGCAAGCAGTCGAATGATGGGGTCAAACGCTCTGTGCTGGGGCAGGTTCATTCGAAATGCATCGTGCTTGAGGCCAAGCTATTCAATGTTCGCAGGGGCATGTCCTGCCTAGTTATGGCTCTTATCTTTTGGATTGTCGCGCGTCTGGTTCTTTTAGTTGGCAACGGCTTCCATTGATTAGGGCGTCCAGGTGGACCATGAACTCGACGGCCTCGGAATGGCGCTGCGATAAGTATTCCTAGAAGGCTACGCTCCTGACAACTCATAATGACGGTGAAGAGGCCTGGCGCGGCTTGTGGGCTGGTGCTGCTCCATGCAACTTTGGGCGCATGAACTGGACACTGGATGAGGTCGGCTTGATCGACACTAGAACCCGTGAAGTTGTGTTTTCAACATGGGCAGGGCTGGAGGAATTTAGGTTGCCGTCACTTGGCGAACCTTTGGGGAAGGGGCTGAAGCAACCTTCTCGTCCAGCTTTGAACTGAGGTTGCGATGCCAAGAGCGCAAAACAAGTTCAGCAGCGCTGATCCGGACACGGGTCATCCTGTGATCCAAATGTCCCAGATGGCCCACGTTGCCTGGGAAAATGAGTATTCAGAGGTGCCCTTATCTTTAGTGTAACGTAAACGTCATTTGAATAGTTCGTTCGCGAGGCATGTTAATCGATTCTTATGGTTGACATATCTGGTGTTTCACAACTATACACCAACCTGATGCACCGAAAATATACGCTCCTTTTCTTGGCTCTTACGTTAGCCTCTTGTAAGCCGCCCCGTCCGACTCTCCCTAGCGGGCCACCCTTGGTCGAAGCGGCCAAGCCCTTGAAGCGTGATGTGCCAATCGTGACCGAGGGAATTGCTCAGACGGAGGCGACTGCGAATGTGGAAGTGCGTGCTCGAGTCGAGGCGACGGTGAAAAAGATTTTATTTGTCGAAGGATCGGAAGTGAAAGCAAGCGATCCGCTCTTCCTTTTGGACAAGGAGCCCATCGAGCAGCGATTGGCGGCCGTGAAGGGCAATCTGGGCCAGCTTGAAGCATCACTGGGCCGTGCCAACCAGGATGTGGCAAGGCTCGCGCCACTGGCAAAGTCAGGTGCAGTGCCGCAGAAGGATTTGGACACGGCAGAGGCCCTGCAAAAGCAGGCGGAGGCCGCCCTCGATACGGGGAAAGCCCAATTAAGTGCTGCCGAGCTGGATCTGAGCTACGCGGATGTGAGTGCGCCTGTCGCAGGGATCATTGGGGCAAAGCAGGTTGACGTGGGTGCGCTGGTCGGCAAAGGGCAGCCGACGGTGCTGGTCACGATTTCTCCGGTGGACCCGATTTGGGCGAATGTGGAGGTTAGCGAGGTCGCCTACCTGAATAGTGCGGGAAAAATGAAGGACCCAAGCAATTCGCCCACCTTTGCTCTGGTGCTGGCGAATGGCCAAGTGCACCCGCACCTCGGCAAACTGGTCTTTGTGGACCGCATGGTGGATGCCACGACCGGTACGCTCAAAATTCGCGTCGAATTCCCCAACCCTGAAAAAATTCTGCGCCCAGGGCAATTTTGCCGCGTGCGCGTGCTAACCCGCACGCTGCCAGGGGCACTGCTCATCCCGCAGCGGGCGGTTCAGGAAATCCAAGGCCTGCACAATGTCTATGTGGTCGCCGCGGACGGAAAAGCTTCTTATCGTCGAGTGAAGATGAGCCGCCGAATCGGCTCTCTTTGGGTCGTGGAGTCCGGACTAACGGATGGCGACCAGGTCATCATTGAAGGTTTGCAAAAAGCCAAGGATGGCGAGCTTGTAGAGGTGAAGGAAGTGCAGATCGATGACGCGCCGCTATTGGAACTCTTGTCCAATGTGCCTGGGGCGGCTCCAACGGAGAAAAAATAAGTCCAACTCCACTCACCACTCCTCCCATGGCTGACTTTTTCATTCGCCGCCCCATCGTCGCGATGGTGCTTTCCATCCTGATGGTGATCGTAGGTGCGTTCACGTTGACAGGATTGCCCATCTCCGAATACCCGGAGGTGAGTCCGCCGGTCATCAGTGTCACCTCCAACTACCGCGGTGCCGCTGCGCCTGCTGTGGAGGCATCCGTCGCCACCCCCATCGAGGCGCAGGTCAATGGTGTGGAGGACATGCTGTACATGAAGTCGGTGAATGCAGCGGATGGCTCGATGACGCTGAGTTCGACCTTTGACCTGGGCACCAGCCCAAACATGAACCAGGTGAATGTGCAGAACCGTGTCGCCCTGGCGGCCCCACGTCTGCCAGAGTCTGTTTCGCGTGAGGGCGTGAGCGTGAAGCGGTCCAGCCCGGACATCCTCATGATCATCGGCCTGCTTTCGCCCAAGGGCACCTACGACGCGATCTTTCTTTCCAATTACGCCACGATCAACATGATCGACGCCATCGCCCGTGTGAAAGGCGTGGGCGATGTGAGGAACTTCACCGCGCAGGATTATTCGATGCGTCTTTGGATCGATCCCGATCGCCTCGCCTCACTGAACCTCACGCCCTCGGATGTGATCGCTGCGGTGCGTGAGCAGAACGTGCAGGCTGCAGCAGGCGTCGTCGGTGCGGAGCCCGCGAAAAAAGGGCAGGAGTTTCAGTACAACGTCGTCGCCAGCGGCCTGCTGCAGGAGCCGGAGGAGTTTGAGCAGATCATCATTCGTTCGAATCCGGATGGATCACAGGTAAAGGTCAAAGACGTGGCCCGCATCGACATGGGCGCACAGACTTACAAGAGCATCGCCAGTGTGGGCGGCGCACCCGCAGCGGCACTGGGCATCTATTTGGCCCCTGGGGCGAATGCTCTGGCCACAGCCGAGGCGATCCGGAAACAAATCGCGGAGATGGAGCAGCGCTTTCCGCCTGACATGAAGGTGCAGGTCACACTCGACTCCACCCGGCCGATCAAGGCCTCCATGGAGTCCATCGTGCACACGCTCTTCGAGGCGATGGTGCTGGTGCTGCTGGTCGTTTACATCTTCCTGCAAAGTTTCCGCGCTACGCTCATTCCGATGCTGACAGTGCCGGTGGCACTGTTGGGCACCTTCATGGTTTTCCCTCTGCTCGGCTTCACGGTGAACACACTGACGCTCTTTGGTCTGGTGCTGGCCATCGGCATCGTGGTGGATGACGCCATCGTGGTGGTCGAGGCGGTGATGCACCACCTAGAGCACGGCTCCACACCGGTCGAGGCGACGAAAAAAGCCATGAAGGAGGTTTCCGGTCCGGTGGTCGCCATTGCGCTCATATTGTGCGCAGTGTTTGTGCCGGTGGCATTCATGCCCGGCCTCACCGGCACGCTTTATCAGCAGTTTGCCATCACCATTGCCGCTTCGGTGATTTTTTCGGCGATCAATGCTCTCACACTCAGTCCCGCACTCGCCGCCATCCTGCTGCGACCACCCACGCCGCAGCTTGGGCCGCTCGGGGCCTTCTTTCGGCTCTTCAACAAAACCTTTGATGCCATCACCGCCCGCTACACCGGCGTCGTCAGCTTTCTGGTGCGCCGCTCGGCCCGTGCGATGCTGATCCTGGTCGCCGCCGTCGCTGGAATCGTTTTCCTCGGCGAAAAAGTGCCTGGGGGCTTCATCCCGGATGAGGACAAAGGTTACTTCTTCATCGCCGCAGAGCTTCCCGACGCGGCCACCCTTCAACGCTCGCAAGCTGTGGGGAAAAAGATCGAGGCCATTCTGGATGAGATGGAGGGGATTGATACCTATTTGAACGTCACGGGCTTCAGCGTCATGTCGAACGTCTCGTCGCCGAACTCAGTCACGTTCTTCGTCAGCCTCAAAGACTGGAAGGAGCGGCAGACGCGGAAGACCCATGTGCGTGGCATCATGTTCCAGCTCATGGTGAAGTTCCAAAAAATCCCCGATGCACGTGTGCTCGCCTTTGGCCCGCCTTCACTGCCCGGCTATGGAAATGCCTCCGGCTTCAATTTCATGCTCCAAGACCGCACGGGCGGGAGCATTGAACAGCTCGCGACCATGTCGCAGAAGGTTTTGGCCGCCGCAGGCAAGCGCCCGGAACTGTCGCGACTTTTTACCAGTTTTCGTCCGGCTGTGCCGCAGGTGAAAGTGGACCTCGATCGCGAAAAATGCCGCGTCCTCGGCGTGAACATCACCGACGTCTTCAACACGCTGCAGGCCTACCTCGGCGGTGCTTATGTGAATGACTTTAACCGCTTTGGCCGCATCTACCGCGTCTATTTGCAGGCAAAGCCCGAATTCACCAGCAAACCGGAGGACATCGCCAAATTCTATGTCCGCAACAAAGACGGCAACATGATCCCGCTGGACACTTTGGTGCGCATTTCGCAAACCAGCGGCCCAGCCTTCACCACACGCTACAATCTCTACCGCGCAGTGGAAATCCTCGGCGCACCCGCTCCCGGCTATAGTTCCGCGCAGGCCGTTACGGCAATGGAGGAGGTCGCCAACGAGGTGCTAACCGACGGATTCGGCTACGAGTGGACCGGACTGACCTACCAGGAGAAAAAGGCAGAAGGGCAGGCCATCTTCATCTTTGGTCTGGCCATCGTTTTCGTCTTTCTGCTACTCGCGGCGCAGTTTGAGAGCTGGTCACTGCCATTCAGCGTGTTGTTGGCCACACCGCTCGTCGTCCTTGGCACCTACCTCGGCCTTTATATGCGCGGCTATGAAAACAATGTCTATGCGCAGATCGGCATCATCATGCTGATCGGTTTGGCGGCCAAAAATGCCATCCTCATCGTCGAATTCGCCAAAATGGAGTTCGAGAAAGGTAAACCCTGGCTCGAGGCCGCCATCGAGGGCGCACGTCTGCGTCTGCGGCCCATTTTGATGACCTCGTTTGCCTTCATCCTCGGTGCCGTGCCGTTGGCCATTGCCATGGGCTCCGGTGCCGAGTCACGCAAAGTCATGGGCACCGCCGTCGTCTTCGGCATGACGGTGGCTACGCTCATCGGCGTCTTCATCATCCCGGCCTGCTACGGATTCGTCATGTGGCTCAGCGGTGCAGGGAAGAAGCCCAGCCCGCCCGCTAATTGATTTTTACAAACACGATCGCTATGCACTCCCCACGCCTATTTTGCCTCATCTCCACGACTGCTCTGCTCGCCAGTTGCAAAGTCGGCCCGAACTACACGCAGCCGGAAGTCGGAACCCCATCCATCTTTCGCTATGGTAGTAGCAAAAGTTCGCGCAGCCTCGGCGACCTCGATTGGCGCAGCGTCTTCAAGGACGCCGCCCTGCGCAGCCTCATCGAGGAAACGCTGGCCAATAACCTCGATCTCCGCGTTGCGGCCACACGTGTGCTCCAAGCGCAGGCCGGTGTGGTTTCGGCACGTTCGCAGTTTTTCCCGATGATCGGTGCCGGCTATGATTTCACCCACACGCAGGTGTCCAAAAATCTGCAGTTGGGCAATGTGAACATTCCCTCGGTTTTTGACAACGAACAGCACAGCGTGGGCATCAGCCTGCTGCAATACGAAGCCGACTTTTGGGGCAAAATCCGCCGCTCGAACGAAGCCGCACGCGCCAAGCTCGTGGCCACGCAAGAAGGTCAGCGTCAGGTGCAAAGTGGCCTCATCGCCGGAGTCGCCACCGCGTTTGTGACCCTGCGTGAGCAGGACCTGGAGCTTTCCATCGCCAGCCGCACGCTCGCAGCCCGCACGCAATCCCTCAACCTCATCACCACTCGGCAAAAAGGCGGCCAAAGCTCCCTCACGGATGTCAAGCAGGCCGAGGTTCTCGTCGCCGAAGCCGAAGCCGCTATGCGTGTGATCGAAAAACAGATCGCGCAGCTCGAAAACCAGCTCAGCTACCTCGCAGGCCGGGCACCGGGCAGCATCCGCCGCAGTGGCGGACTGGCCTCTGGCATCGTCGTCCCTGCCCCGGCCGGATTGCCGTCCGATTTGCTTAATCGCAGGCCTGACATCCGCGTGGCCGAGCAGTCTCTGATCGCCGCCACTGCGCAGATCGGCGTGGCGAAAGCCCAACTGCTTCCCAGCTTTACCCTCACCGCCGGTGCCGGGCTGCGCAGCAAGGAATTCGGCGATCTCTTCAACAATCCCACCCGCCTGTGGCAAATCGGTCCCAGCGTGAGCGTCCCGGTCTTCACTGCTGGCCGTCTGATGGCCGGCCTGCGCATCAGCCAAGCCGCTCGTGAAGGTGCGGAGGCCGAATACCGAAAAATCGTGCTGCAAGCCCTGCGTGAGGTCTCCGACGCCCTCATCTCTCGCCAAAAAAGCGCCGGTCTCACCACTGCGCAACGCAGCGTCGTCACCGCACGGCAGGAGGCCCTGAACTTGATTCGTCAGAGCTATGAAAACGGCGCCACGAGCTATCTCGAGGTCCTCTACAACGATCAGCAACTCTTCGGTGCCGAACTTTCACTCGCCCGCGCCCAACTCCAGGAAGTCACTGCAAGCATCGAACTTTACCGTTCGCTCGGCGGCGGCTGGGACCGCACTAGCCTGCCACTGCCCTAGGCTGCCAATCAGCTTCACTAACCCGTCAACGCCTGATCGATATCTTCACAGAGATCCTCGACGTGCTCGATGCAGGCGGAGAAGTGCGCAAGGCTGACGCTGACGGCTGCGCGGATATCGTTGAGTAAAGATGCTTGCGTGATGCTTTCGGGCTGTCAATTCAAACCCAGCGCCTTAAGATGCATCTGGAGAATACGTCGCATTTCCTCGATGGCTTCTGGCTTCTCATGCACAGCGTGGTCGGAGCGCACGATGAATTCAGACTCGACGTTGTTGAGATGGGAACTGCTGTAGGGCACGATGCCGTCCGAGCATTCAGGGTCGGTGAGTGGCTTGCCTTCCTTGTTGCCGATGATGGAGTGCAGATGCACGTCTTTGCGGAAGGGCAGGCTAGTGGCGATTTTCACGTAGGGCGAACCAGGCGAGAGGTTATCTACACTGGTGGGCATGCCGTTGGCAAGCACTTGGCCGAGCTTTGGATCTCGTGAGGCGATGCCTTCAAGGATGTCGAAGGTGGCACCAAAGGTCCGCCCAGGAAGGCTGACGAGGCGCCGACCAAAGTGAGCAAGCCGGGTGTCTGCGACCTTGCTGCCACGATGTGGGGTGGCAGCGAAGATCACGCGGCTCACGCTCGGATTGGGATCAAACTCCATGTAGCTGCTGAGTGCGTCGCGCTCAGCCTTGGAGAGACCCAGGTTTTGAGGCGTGTCGCCCAGTAAATTGACCCAAAGACGGTCACCGCTCTCCTGCACCTGTGCTTTACTGACAAGTCCGCCCATGCTGTGGCCGATCAGCACCGTGTGTTGGCTTAAGCTGTGGGTGTCTCGTTTCTCGAGTATCGCGTGAAGTTTGGCAAGTTCCTCCCTCAATCTGGCAGAACTGTATATGATTGGCACTCCGGAGGGATAGCGGAAAAAATAGACCTGAAAATGTTTTTGGATGACGGCATCAGCCCTCAATTCATTGATGACATTTTCCCAAGTGGCCGGACGTGACATCAATCCATGAACCAGCACGAGCGGAATGCGATCCTCGTCAGGATGCTCAAGCGCGAGCAGGCCCAGCTTGTCCATGAACCTAGAACTTCGAAGCAGTGCTTTCAGACCCGCCATCTGAACTTTCTTTTTGGACATAATGTACTCGCCAAAGGCAGTGAGATCAGCTGCCAGTGGAAGTTCTCGCCCGTTTAGACGTACCCTTTCCATAACTCGTGAGTCGTGCAACCTGAGGGATGCGATGCTCGGTCCGTTTCTGACACGACGGAAGTCGATGGTGGCTGTGACGGAGGACACATAACCGCCATCCGAAATGAAAGGCTCGGCGACTTTACGATCAGGTAGATAGTCCCAATGGGCCACGAAGGGAACCCCTACGCCTTCGCGTATGATGCGGCGCTCGAGATGCTTGCCCTTGATGCTGTTGGCGGGAATCAGCTCATCAAATTTGAGGTTCTTTGGCCATGATGATTCGAGGCGGTAGAGATCTCCTGCCTCCAGGGGCTCGCTGCGGGATTTTTCATTGCTGAGTGAAAGCCAAAGCGCGACAACTCTTTCGGTGGCTGTGGCATAGGCCAAGCGATCCTCTTTTGTCTGGAGTCCCGCCGTGCTGACGCGATCCAAGTCGGAAAGAGTCTGCTCAAGCTCCTCCAAGGTTGCACCACGAAGCGAGTAGCCGCTTCCGATGGAGCGTGAGGTGACGCCCTTCGGCATGGAGGAACACGCCCCCAGAACCAAGGCTATGAGGGAGATGCAAAGCAGCTTCACGTTAGGTTTCATGACAAGTTCAAAGGGGGAAGGAATGGAAAGCCTTATTTCAGCGGCCCTTGGATCATCTTGTCCTGAACACGGTAGCCACGCATTGTCAGCTCCTGCCGCAGTCTTGTCGACATGGTGCCGGAGAGGATCACGATGAGTGACGCGGGCTTGGTCCGATCAAGCTGAAGGGACTCAAGCGCATTGGCGAAGTTTTCCGAGCGTGGCGACCACATGGCGTAGTCCCAATGGAGGGCCACGATAACCGAGCCATCCGCCCCGATGCAGACGGGGAGTCCGCTTATAAGTACGATGCGATCAATGACGATGCCGTTCGTGTGCGCCTGGACGATGAGCTTGGCGGTCTGCTCGTAAAAAACAGCATCCGTCTCGCTGTCGCTCATACTCGTGGCGTCACGCAGCAGCACATCGCGGCCTTTGACTCCAGTCATTCGATCCAGTGATCCTACGAACTGACTTTGATTCCAGGGGGTGAACGCGCTGGCCGCGAGGAATGCCTCGGCATCCTGTGGGGAGATGTCCATCGCCATTAGTCGGGACAGGTTCGATTTGCGGAGATCGAGAGGGCTTTGCTCATAGATCAGTTTATTGGCCTGATCGGTGACCGAGACAGCTGTCAGGGCGGCACCCGCGGCACCGCCAATGGGCATGGTCGCTAGTTTGACGGTGAATTGTCCGGCAAAGACCACCAAGGCCACGCGATCCAGCTCGCTCTGAAGGACTTCGTTGGTGCTGTAAGGGTTCACGCCAAGATCAGCACAGAGTTTGCGCTTTGTGCTGGAGAGACCGACGGCACTTTTGACCACTCCATCCTCGCCTTCATTGCGCTGGCGGCCGGAGCCGATCTCCTTGGCGCCACGACCGATGCGACCGAGGAACTTGCCGACGCCTTTGGGCACGCTACTGATGGTTTCCACCGGTGAGTGAAGCAGATCGTCTGCGACTGCGAGGGAAACTTTGGCAGCTGCCTTCACGCCGTTGGCATACTCGCGGGAGTTCGTCATTTCATGGAGTTGCGCAAGCGCATGGATTTCGCGGACGCGCTCCTGCAGCATCTGGTTTCCGTGAGTCACGAAGGTGCCGAATGGCGAGTCGATCACATAATGGTTCAGGCCGAGATAGGTCTTCACCTCCTCACGCACGCGGTAGCTTGGATTCGATAGATAGGAGCTTTGCAGGATCTCGGAGGCCTTCAGCTCCGGTGGTGCATCGTAGCCGACCGGGAGTGTTTGTGCTGAGGTAAAGGAGATTGACAGACCAGCGAAGCAGGTAAGAAAAATCAAGGCGCGGGAGTTTTGCATGACAGTGCAAGATTGTAGAGGTGCATCTGTCCGCGCTATTGGCCCTTGGTGCAACAGGCGGTGAGTTTAAAAACTCATCCCAACGCGAACACCCGCGATCACGAGAGCGCATGCATTACTGCCAGTGACGAATTCAACATCCGGTGAGATGATCAGTGATTTGCCGATCTGGCGGCGATAGAAAAGCTCGACCACGCCTGCCCAAGCATCCTTCGACTTGCTTGACTTCCCGCCTGCCACGGACCCGGTGGTGCTTAGCCTAGATTCAGGAATGGCTGACCGCCGATTTGCATCCGTCATTGATTCCACAAGGCTTTTCGCCTCTCGGGCGGTGTCACCCAAGACACAGCCGCTTCGAGTCGAAGAAGCCTTGTGAAACCAAGCCCTGGCGCAACTCAACGATCTTC
>CAMBPS010000065.1 GCA_945869675.1 Prosthecobacter debontii
GATCATCAAAGCACTCCTGCTCATTGCCGGTGCCCTTCTGCTTAGCTTTCTCGTCCTGAAATATCATGACTTCAGCTTCACGACCTTCTTCAACGCTGTGTCCAAAGCCGACTTTGCTGGCACAGCAGCGCCTAAAAACCTCCTGGAACCCGGACTCAAATTCGGCGTCGCCGCAGCAGGTCCCTGGGGTCCTCTGGATCTCGTTTCGCTGGGTCTGGGTTTAGTGCTTGGCACCGCCGGTCTTCCACACATCCTCGTGCGCTTTTATACCGTGCCAGATGCTAAAACAGCCCGCTCTTCCGTGGTCTGGGCCATGGCCATCATCGGTGTCTTCTACATCATGACCACCTTCTTCGGATTTGGCGCTGCCACCATCCTTAAAAAAGCCCTCATCATGACCGCCGACGGTAAGCCAAATCCCAACATGGTCGCTCCTTTCCTCGCTCAGGAACTTGGCGGAGAACTGTTCTTTGCCTTCATCAGCGCCGTGGCCTTTGCCACCATCCTTGCCGTTGTTGCCGGACTCACCATGAGTGCTTCGGCCTCGTTTGCCCATGACTTCTATTCAAACGTCCTTCATCACGGCAAAGAAAACCGCCCAGGTCAGGAAATCAAAGTCGCCCGCATCACTGCTTTCGTCGTGGGAGCGGTCAGCATTGGTCTCGCCATCTTCCTTGGCCCAGGCGTCAATGCCGCCTTCCTCGTAGGCCTCGCCTTCGCCGTTGCAGCCAGCGCCAATCTACCGGTCATCATCTTCAGTGTCTTTTGGAAGCGCTTCAACACCTCGGGTGCCGTCGCCAGTCTCGCCACCGGTTTGATTTCCGCCATCGGCCTCATCTTGATCAGCCCGAACGGTATCTTTGGCAAAGCCGGAGCTCTGTTCCCCTTGGAAAACCCAGGCATTGTCAGCATCCCTCTGGGCTTCCTAGCAGGATATCTCGGCACCATCCTGACACCACGCGATCCTGAGGCCGAGGCCAAGTTTGCCGAGCTCACCGTCCGCGCGCACACGGGCTTAGGCGCTGAAAAAGCCACCTCACATTGATCAGCAAACTGACGTTTGATGCTCTGACTCACTGGGGCCGATTGAATCGCAGACCGCAAAGCAACCAGGTCTTATTACAAGAGAACTGGATGATCAGGACTAACAAGTCAGAATCCATTCCTGTGAATCCTGTTTTCTTGTCAATGCTATGATCAACGTCTCGCGTCACCCAGAGGCTGTTTTAAGTCACAACTTATCGAACTACCAGAAACTCAAAACAGTGGTCAACCATTCCCCGTTTCTGCGTTAAGACTCCTCGGATTCAGCCACGCCTGGTTCGCCTGAGCTTGCCGCATCGGTCTCACTCGCCTTCGGCTTCAGCTTCTTCAGCGGAAGCTGTGGTTTACCGCCTGGAATGAAGCCACCGCCACCACCCCAGCCCTTGGTCGAGCTTTGGTTCTTAAAGGGGCGAGGTGAGCGATTGGATATTTTTTGACTCCTCATGGCAGGTGATTCAAGGGGGCTTGGGGCAGATGCTTTGAACGTGGTTGGATCTTTCAAATCACGGAACCCTGGTTTTGGCAAAGCAAAATCCAACTTTGAGGCAGGGATTCCTCCACCTGAAATAAGAATCAGCTGTCATTGATTCATGACTCAACGTGCGACAGGCTGACAGGTGAGCCCTTTCCCTGCCCCCCGAACACCCGTACTTCCTGCGACTTGGATCTCGCCGACTCATCGCAAAACCTTTGAGGAGGCTGGCACCACAGCCCATCGACTCGCCTCAGGCGCTGGCGGCTGGGCGGAGCGGCTCGGAGATGACGCCATGATCTCGCATAAAAACGAGCAGGCTTTGCGTGAGCTCATCGCCGGTCTGGAAGCCTGGTCCGCAGAGTCCGGTTGGACGCCGAACCGCATCTTCACCCGTTTTCTGCCTCTGAAGAACGATGAGCGGATCTCTCCCGTGCTGCACAGTGGTGATGCCACCCTGCCCCTGACCACCGTCGTCACCGAGAATGGCGTCCGCTACGGCTTGGACTTTGCCGCCGGCTACAGCCATGGCCTCTTCCTCGATCAGCGCATGAACCGCGCCCGCGTCCGTGCTCTGAAACCGAAACGCGTGCTCAATACCTTTGCCTACACCTGCAGCTTCAGCGTCGCCGCTGCCCTCGCGGGTGCAGAGACCGTCAGCGTGGACTTGTCGCGCAAATCCCTGGATCGCGGAAAAGAGAACTTTGCGCTCAATGACATCGCCGACAAAGGCCATCGCTTCATCGCCGATGACACCCTGGAACTCCTGCCCAAGTTCGACAGCAAGGGCAAGCGCTTTGACCTCATCATTCTGGATCCACCGACCTTTTCACGCGGGAACAATGGCCGCCGCTGGCAGGTCGAGCAGCATTTTGAGGATCTGCTCTGCGCCGCACTGGAAGTGGCCATGCCTAAATGCGCCATCCTTCTGTCCACCAACTGCACCAAGCTCAACCCCGTCGCCCTAGAGCACATGGCCCGACTCTGCGTCAAAGGCAAACGCCGCACCGCCGACTACCCGCGTTCCCTGCCTCCGGTCGATTTCCCTGCAGGCCACGGCTCCAGCACGCTCTGGGTCATGGTGCGCTAATTTAATTTCGCTTTCGCCAAGCTCATCCACACGCGATATCCCAGCAGCAGAGCCGTCACCACGTTGCCCGGGATAAAGAACAGCGAGCGAACCTGGTCGGGGCAATCCATTTACAGGATGACAGGATGATCAAGATTAACAGGTCTGAATCCATTCCTGTGAATCCTGTTTTCTTGTCAATCCTGTGATCAAAGCCTCGCGTCACGGTCAGTCCCATTTAACTCACAGCTTATTGAACTGTGTCTAGCACAAAAGGCCATCGTTCTGGGAACCTGAAGAATCCACCTGTTGGAGGAATGTTCCGTTTCACCCAACCAGAGGCCGAGAGTTGCGCTAATTTGATTTCGCTTTCGCCAAGCTCACCCACACGCGATATCCCAGCAGCAAGGCCGTCACCACGGCAAAGAACAAGGGATACGTGATGTCAGACTTCACGATCAGGTAGTAGTGGATCACGCCACCGATGGTGATCAGATACGTTAACCGATGCAGTTGCGCCCAGCGCTTGCCGCCCATGCGTTTGATCATCGCATTGGTGGAGGTCACCGCTAGGGGCACCATCAGCAGAAAGCTGAGCATGCCTACCGCAATGAAGGGCCGTTTCACCACATCTGCCGCCACCGTCAGGATCTGCCAATCGCGATCCCCGATCAGATAGGTCAGCAAATGCGCCACACTGTAGTAAAACGCATACAGCCCGATCAGGCGACGCTGTTTCAGCAGCCAGTTCCAGCCCATCAGCTTGCGCAGCGGTGTCACCAGCAGGGTCAGCACCAGAAAGACCAGCGTCAGCACGCCCGTCGCACGGGTGACAAACTCCACCGGGTTCGCGCCCAGCTTGCCGCGCCAACCATCCACCACCATCAGCAGCGACGGTAGCAGACCATTGAAGACAATGAGTTGTCGATGAAATCGTGAGTCAGCCGTGAAAGTCATATCCAATTAAAAATGGGTTTGTAGATCCATACCCGCATACAGACTGGCCACCTGCTCGGCGTAGCCATTGAACATGAAGGTTTCCCGCGTGCCACTCTCGCCGATCCGACGCTCCCGCGCCTGCGACCAGCGAGGATGATCCACAGTAGGATTCACATTCGAGTAAAAGCCGTACTCCCGTGGATTCGCCAGGTTCCAGGTCGTGGGCGGTTCCTTGTCCGTCAGGGTGATCTTCACCACCGACTTGATGCTCTTGAAGCCATACTTCCACGGCACCACCAGACGTATCGGAGCCCCGTTTTGATTTGGCAGAGTTTTGCCATACAGCCCCGTCGCCATCAGTGTCAGCGGATGCATGGCCTCATCCAGTCGCAGACCCTCCACATAGGGCAGATCAATGCCCGCCGACCCCGCATCAGGCATCTGCTTCAGATCGTAGTAAGTCTCAAAGGCCACATGCGTCGCCTGACTCATGGGCTGCACTTTCGACAACAGCTTGGCCAACGGGAAACCCACCCAGGGAATCACCATTGACCAACCTTCCACGCAGCGGAAACGATAGGTGCGCTCCACCGACTCCATCTTGAGCAGCTCCTCTAGGTCAAACGTGCGAGGCGACTGCACCAGTCCGCCCACTTCCACCGCCCAAGGATTCGTCACAAAATTCCGCGCCTTGTCCGCCACTTCCGATTTGTCCGTCGAGAACTCGTAATAGTTGTTGTAGCCCGCGATCTCCCCAAAGCTGTTGATCTTCTCATTCGCCGCCAGCACCGATTGCACTGCCGGCTCAGCCACCGACGCGATCACCGACCCCACACTCGCCACCTCAGGTCGCGGCGCAAAGGCTCGGTAAAGACCCGCCGTCGCCACCGACGACCCCGCCCACACCGCCGACTTCATGAAAAAGCGACGATTGAGAAACGTCTCCTCAGGCGTGATCTCACTGCTAGGAATCTTGGAACTACCACTCATAAAGACGGATTATTCAGACTCCCGCGAGAGACGCAAGCGCCAAAGAGATTCCGGGCTTCAGCAAGTTTGATGATTCATCCTTCCTTACTTTGCCATGATTTTAATCCTGGCAGGCTTTGATCACATAGTCCAACAGAGCACCTTCCAGAGGCTGTACTCGCAGATCAATGGGAGCCAGCAAAGCGTCATCCATTAAAATCAGATTTCCACGATGCGTATCAGAGATCACCACCCGCTGCTCTGAATCAAAGTAAGCAACCTCACCATTCGCCACAAAACGCTGCCAGCCATTGCTTGTAAAAAAGTCATTGATTTGTGACAATGTCGCTGGTTCTCCCTCAATGGCCTGCTGCTGAATAATGAGCCGCAATTTACCGCCCTCTTCCAGAGCTCCAAGGAACCGGACACCGTCTCCAAACAGTTCATTGTGCAGGTGCCATCGTTCAAGATAAGCGATGGGTGACGCCCGATCTTCCTCATCCTGTCGGTAAAGAACCAACATCCCGTAAAAGTCCGGCCAAGTGATTTTCAGGTAAGTGTTAGTCTCACGCTGAAACCAGACCTGATGCTCATTGCCCTCGTCATCGGGCGTGCGGCTTAGCTCTGGGAACGCACTTGGTAGGAGGATGAGCCCACTTTCAGCCGCATAGGCTCGGAAGATTCGGATTTCTTCGAGGTAATGGGTAGAGCAGCCTTGAACACGCGCAACTGCTTCACAGCGGCTGCGTAACTCTGCAACGTGTGCTTCGAGCGGGATTCCCGCAGTTGTTCCGAAAGGCTCATGAGGATACATTGGAGGAAAGAGGAGAAAAGTTCAAGACTTGATGTCAAAAAGGTCATTCACTCTGTTGATTGCCTGCCTGAGATAAAAACTCCTGAGCTACCAGGCACAGGGCTGATCCGCAGTCATCCATGATGCGACATTTGAAAAAAAAGGAAATCATCAATTTACCTCCTTAAACTAGTCCGCCCAGCTCCCTAAACAGGTCGGCAAACCATACGCCACTCCTCCACCTCTTCGACTTCATCCTTTGTAGAGCCAGTGGTCAGTAACCAAGAACTTTCCCAAGCAAAAAGATCGAGTCCGACTCTTTTGTCAGCCAGTTACAGCCTGCCCCAGCCTGATCACTCCCGAAGAAACCCCTTTTGCTGCAATCCACCCCCAAGCCGACTCAAGGTCAGCTCCACGGTTTCGCCCGCCTGACGTGCTTGCAGAGAGGCGGCCATGTCCAGCGTCGCCGTCAAACTCAAGGCTGCCATTTCCGTGGCTCCTGCTAGATTCAATTCTGTTTGAAATCCTGCTAGGGTTTTGGGTGCCATGGTTTGGTCCGTGTTGGAGAAAGTGACCAGGCCATCGGTGCCTCGCAACCAAAGCGTGGTTGTCTCTTGGTCCGGCGACTCATCGGCCTTCACCACCTTGCTCACCACTGTCTGACTGTTCGTAACAGGACCGGTTGAATCCGTGCGCAGTCCGTCATCCACTTTCGTCAGGAAGGTGTTCAATTTGCCATTCTTGGCAAACCTGATAATCCCACCTCTCTGATTGAGGCGATCCAAAACCAGCATGCCTGAAAGGGCAATTTTGGAACTGTTCGTTCCCGCAAACGAGTTACCTGTCAGCGTGAATTGGTAGATCAGCAGACCTGCATCAGGCACTCGCAAATAAGCGGGTAGAGAAGTCAACTTGAGGCTGCCACTGCTGACCGTCACTGTGTAGGCACCTGCCACCGTTTGATCGATCACCGGAACATTCAGAGTGCTGGAGCGGGCATCTTTGATGGGCTTGCCATCTTTGTTCCATTGATAGATCAGCGTGCCCGGACCCGCAGCGGTCACTGAAAAGCTGGCCGTATCGCCGGGGATGTTGGTCACATCTTGGGGATGTTCACTGATGCCCAGCGCCTGCGGCAAGCTCAGCACGGCTGGAACAGAAAGAACCACCCCAGAAGCATTTTTGACCAGCACATCATAGATACCCTCATTGGCTTTCTGAACATTTGAAAGCACAAGATCGGCCGCTGTCTGCTTGCTCAAATCCACACCGTTCCTGCGCCATTGATACGTCAAATTAGCTCCATTGGCGGTCACGGAGAAAAAGACCGTTGAGCCAAAACCCGCATTCTGATTGGAAGGCTGCGCAAGGATGACTGGAGCAGTCAGCAGCGTGAGAGGTGCCAAAGAGGACGTGACACTTCCGAGAAGATTGGTCACCACAACATCATACAAACCACCCGAGTTGGCATCCGTGATGAAGCTCAAGCTAGGGCCCATTTTCCCTGGCAGGGCCACTCCATTTTTGCGCCACTGGTATTGCATAGGCCCCGTGCCCGTGACTTTGACAGAGAAAAGCACTTCTTCGTCCAGATTGGCAGAACGACTGAGGGGGGATGCCACAATGACCACAGGATCGGTCACGGTCAGCAGCGCGGCCGATGTTGTGAAGCTCCCATAGGTATTTGTGACCATACAATCATAGCTGCCTTCGTGCGATTGCTGGGCACTGGCAAGGGTATAGGAAGGTTTGTTAGCGCCGCTGATCTTCACGAGATTCTTGCGCCACTGATAGGTGTAAGGCGCGATACCGCTGACGACATTGGCCGTGAAGGTCGCCAGCCCACTAGGATTGACCGTGAGACTCTCAGGTGTGATATTGGCTCTAGGCGCGTTGATAGGAAGCGTCGTGAAGATACCCTTAGATATTCGATTGTTATTAGTATCGGAGACATAAAGTGCACCAGTGCTTGTCGCAGCTATGCCAAAAGGGAAATGAAATGCTGCGGCGGTGCCAAAGCCATCCACATCGCTTTTAACACCTGAGCTTCCACCAATCGTCGTTACCACCCCAGTGTTGGTGATCTTGCGAATGGTATGGTTAAGTGTGTCCGCCACATACACATTCCCACTGACCTCCACCGCGATGCCTGAGGGATAATTGAACCGCGCGGCGCTGCCGGTGCCATTCGCACTGCCAGAACTTCCGGCCGTGCCCGCCAGCGTCATGACCACACCGGCACTAGTTATCTTGCGGATGGTATCGTTGTTTGTGTCCGCCACGTACACGTTACCACTCCCGTCCACCGCAATGCCTGACGGATAATAAAAGCGCGCGGCGCTAGATGTGCCATCCACACTGCCATAAATCCCTGCCGTGCCCGCAATTGTCGTGACCATCCCGGCACTTGTGATCTTGCGAATGGTGTGGTTGTATGTGTCTGCCACGTACACGTTTCCACTCGCCTCCACCGCGATGCCTTTGGGATTATAGAAGCGTGCGTCGACGCCTGAGCCATCCACACGGCCAGAATTCCCTGCAGAACCCGCCAGCGTCGTGACCACTCCAGCACTGGTGATCTTGCGGATGGTGTTGTTGACGGAGTCCGCCACATACACGTTCCCAATCGCGTCCGCCGCGATGCCATGTGGACCGTAGAACCGCGCGGCGCTGCCTGTGCCATCCGCGCTACCAAAATTTTCCGGTATGCCCGCCAGCGTTGTGACCACACTGGCACTGGTAATCTTGCGGATGGTGTGGTTAGATGTGTCCGCCACGTACACGTTACCACTCCCGTCCACCGCAATGCCACGGGGGTAATTGAAGCGCGCGGCGCTACCTGTGCCATTCTCACTGCCAGCCCCCCCCGCCATACCTGCCAGCGTCGTAACAACCCCGGCACTGGTGATCTTGCGGATAGCGTAGTTGTTGGAGTCCGCGACATATAAATTTCCACTCGCGTCTACAGCAATGCCTAGGGGAATTTTGAAGCGCGCGGCACTGCCGATGCCATCCTCACTGCCAAAACTCAACGCCGTGCCCGTGCCCGCCAGCGTCGTGACCACCCCGGCACTGGTGATCTTGCGAATGGAGGAGTTAATGCTATCCGCCACGTACACGTTACCACTCGCGTCAACTGCCATGCCATTGGGCTGATAGAAGCGTGCAGCGCTAGATGTGCCATCCAAACTGCCATAAGTCCCTGCCGTGCCCGCCAGCGTCGTGACCACCCCGGCGCTCGTGATCTTGCGGATGGTGTGGTTGTATGTGTCCGCCACGTACACGTTACCACTCGCGTCCACCGCAATGCCATTGGGATTAGAGAAACGTGCGGCGCTGTCCGTGCCATCCATACTCCCAGAATTCCCAGCCGTGCCCGCTAGTGTAGTCACCACCCCAGCACTGGTAATCTTGCGGATGGTGGAGTTAATGCGGTCCGCCACATAAATGTTACCACTCGCATCCACCGCGATGCCATTGGGCTCATAGAAGCGCGCGGTGCTGCCTGTGCCATCCATACTGCCAGAATTCCCAGCCGTGCCTGCCAGCGTCGTAACCACACCGGCACTAGTGATCTTACGTATCGTGTGATTGCCGATTTCAGCCACATATAAGTTTCCATTTCTGTCCACCACAATGCCGCTGGGATAATTGAATCGCGCAGCACCGCCTGTGCCATCCACACTGCCAATACTCCCCGCAGTGCCCGCCAGAGTCGTCACCACTCCGGCAGCAGTAATCTTGCGGATGATGTGGTTGTTGAGGTCCGCCACATACACGTTTCCGCTTGCGTCAACCGCAGTGCCAGAGGGAATATAGAATCGCGCAGCGCTGCCTATGCCATCGGCATTTCCAGCCCCCCAGGCTTACCAGCAAAGTTCGACCAATCATAGACCTGCCCCTGAGCCGAGCTAAGGCACAACAAAACGGCGAGGACGAAGCCCAAAAGGCCGAACGATGGGATTGCAGTAGCGCCAGAAGCGCGACAGTTGAGGTTGCTGAAGGCTAGGTTGAACATACGGTATTTTACCTATCTAAGCGGAGACAGCTATGAATGGCAAGAGAAGAGGCTAGGAAAGATTTTAGCCCTCAATTCCTCATCCTAGTCCTTGGTTCAGCTCCGCCTCAGGGAGAGACGCAAGCGCCAAAGAGATTTCAGGCTTTATCTGGAGCAGAAGAAGAGAGCTCGGAGGTCAGAGATCAGAGAACCGACGTGTCCTTCGATTCATTCTTCATAGCAAGATTGCGAAGGATGAAAGCTCGAAGAGCGAAGTAGGAAGGATGAAGCGCGTTTCAAACTTGGTGGGGCCTGACCTATGAACACTTTGACGTGAATGCGCTTTTATGCGAAAATGCTTTTATGCGAACTACCTTAGACCTTCCAGATGAGACTTTCCGCCAGTTGAAAACTGAAGCCGCTCTCTGCGGTGCCAAGCTTAAAGACCTCGTCACCGAGTTCATTGAGAAAGGACTGGCTGCCAGAGCAGCAGGACAGCCTTTCACGGCGCGCTCACGCAGTCCACTGCCGCAGGTCCGCCCTAAAACTGGAGTGCGACACCCTGCACTGACCAATGCCGAGTTGGAAGACCTCCTCACCAAAGCCGACCACCATGCCCGCCCGTGACCTCCCGGATTTAAATGTCTGGCTGGCGCTGACTGACCCGGACCACCAACACCACGAAAGAGCTCGGCGTTACTGGGAGGCTGAGGCTGCTCCCCAGCTTGCCTTTTGCCGTGTTACCATGCTGGGCCTGCTGCGCCTGCTCACTCACCCAAAGGTCATGCACGGCTCACCCTTCACCCCAGCAGAGGCATGGCTGGCCTACCGCTCATTTCTAGCTCTGCCGGAGGTAGCCTTCCTCTCGGAAAACCCGCGCTTGGAACTTCAGTTCGTCGCTTGGACAGACACAGCCACCTTCGCACCGCATCGCTGGACGGACCCTTGGCTGGCTGCCCAGGCTTTCACCACCGGCTCCCGTCTAATCTCCTTTGACTCAGACTTCCTGGCCTTTCCGGGTCTCTCCTTCCTTCATCTTACGGCTTCCTAAACGTGGTTATTCTTCCTCCTTCGCTCTTCGAGCTTTGATCCTTTCGCAGTCTTGCTACCGAGAATGGAGCTGAGGATACGTCATTTCTCTGTTATCTGTTCTCTGACCTCTGACCTCTGACCTCTAACCTCCGTTCTCTACCTTTCCCTTCTCACTTCCCTTCCCAGACTTGGATGTGGTCGATCTGGCAGGTGCCGAGGTCGAGTGCCTTGAAGTCAATCTGGGCTTGGCCGGTCATGTCGATGTTGGGGCTTTCAAAGCGGTGTTTCTTGCCGTCGATGCTGAGGATGAGGCTGCCTTTCTTGAGCTCGATGGCGACATCATGCCATTCGTTGAGTGAAAACAGCGGCGTCTCGATCACGAGTTTTTCGACGTCTTTTTTGAGAGTCAGGGTGGTGGCTTTTTCACTGAAGGTCAGCGTGTGGATGTGATGCCCGAGATCGATCAGCGGAAAGCCTTTGCCGTAAGCCGCACCATCGTAACGCAGGCGCAGGATGCAGACGAAATTCTCAGGCACCTTTTTCAGCCAGATCACCGGCTTAAAACCAGCATGAGCTTTGTCACCCTTGGCGACCATTTTTTCTTGGAACTCTTTCGAGGATTGGCTGCCTTTGAGCACTCCCTCTTGAATCGTCCAGGTGCTGCTCTGGCGGACTTCCCAAACCTCTGTATTCAGAGTACCCTCAAAACTGTCTTCATAAACGAGCTGGGTGCTTTGGAACAATTCTGGCTGATACGCAGGCGTTTCCGCTCGAAGCGATGGCTTCAAACAGAGAAGCATGAGAAGGGAGACGAGTGGCAGGATGGCAGAGACGGATTTCATAGGAGCCGCATGAGAACGCGGTTCCGGAGCTAGTCTTTCGCGGTAACTTACTGAGATCACTACCAGCCCCGTTCGCTGCCATTCTTCATCCAAACGGGACGATTACTGCTCAACTCAGCTTAGGTTAGACAAGCCACCAGAGGAACTCATTATTGGTGATAAACCACCACCACGTTGGCACCGGGAGCATTCGGGGCGCTATCGAAGCCAAAGCCGACGGTTTGTAACTGAACAGCTTCGACACCGCTTTCGATGAGGTATTGGCGGGCAGCCTGGGCACGGCGCTCAGAAAGGGCACGGGCGAAATCTTCAGGCAGGCCGGGAGGGGCGTAACCAGCGATGAGATAACTATCTTTAATCGTAGCAGGATCTGTGGCTAAGGAAGCAAGCTGACGACGATGAACTCCGGTAAGAGCGAAGCTGACACCAGTAAACTCAAGCGCTGAGCAGGCTGGCTTTAAGGCTACTGATAGTGGACTTGTGAAGCCATCACGGGAACCAAGGGCATAGACAACCTCTGGGACAGGCTCTGCAGGGAAGCTTGGGAAGTGGCTGCATTGGGTGAACAAGAAGAGAGGCGCGAGGAAAGCGCTGAAACAAAGACAAAGGCGGTTCATTTCATCCAGCGTGGTTCGGTGATCTGGCCCTGTCCGCTGAGGATAACGCGGCGATGACCGGTGGTGCGATGATGCAGATAAAGAGTTCCGTTTTGACTATAGCAAAGATACTGGCCATCGGGGCTCCAAGAGGGGTGACTAGCACCGCTCTTTTGAATGACGCGGGATGAGCCTGTTGGCCAGCCTTTAACGACAACAGCAAGTTCGCCACCGATACGCGCGGTGAAGGCAACACTGTCAGCATTGGGGGAAAATTCAGGATCAGCACAAAAGGCGTAACCAGTGCGCCACCGAATGAGTTTGGCCTCGGCTTTATTGCTCTTCGGCACCTCAGTAACATAAAGACGTGGACCATCTCCGCGATCATCCGCAAAGATGATCTGCTGGCCATCTGGGTGCCAAGCAGGACTAGATGGGGCACCTGTGCTGTCGCTAATGCAAGCAGCGCTATTAGCGTTTAGATCGGTGACAAAGATTTCTGGATTACCGAGAAAACTCATGACCACAGCGAGCCGCTCACCATCTGGAGCAAAGGATGCGCCAAAACTACTCCCAGGCGTATCGGTAACTGTGCGCTCCCAACCCTGCCCAAGATCGAGAACCTGAACGATGGGAAAGCCGCTAGCGTAACTAGTATAGGCAATGGTGGTGCCATCCATGCTGAGCGTGGGAGAAACACAGCCATGACTGTGATGGGTAACCTGTTGGACGTCCTGTCCGTTGGAGTCACAGAGATAGACCTGTTTGGTCCCCGTTTTATCGCTGACAAAAACGATTCGGCTGGTAGCAAGACCTGGCTTTCCGGTCACGGCCAAGATGAGATCGTCAGCAAAGGCTTTGAGGTTTTCATCCAAACCAGGTGCTGCATAGGTGCGGTCTAGCAACTCTTTGCCCGAACGATTGACCAGCCTACCATTGACACGCCCACCCACCGAATTGGCGGTCACGGTGAAGTCGGGATCGACATTGGTCAGCTTAAATTGGCGGGTGGAGTTAAGCTCCTTCATCAGCGCCTGTTTGGCGCTTTCACCTGTTCCACCGCTAAAAGCACCAAGAGTTAGACTAGGCGTCTTCTTCGCCACTGAATGCGTGTCCTTGCCTTTCCAAAACTTCAGCCAAGCGGGTATGGTAGCCGCCGAGGCCGGAAAAAAAACGGCACCGAAGTAAAGAAGCAAGAAACTGAGGCGGAGGGCGGACATCTATTCGATCTGAAAATTGACACGCAACTCATAGCGCTCTTTGGGGAAATTCGAAGGAAGAGTGGCAGGAATTCTGTTGAGTCGATTCGCAGCCTGTCGAATCGAGGCGTCCAGAAGGCTGGAACCGGAAGCGGTTTTAATGGAAGCATCTGCGATCGTGCCATCACGTAAAATGGCGATTTCCATCGTAGCACGACGCTGAGAAGGCGGAACGGACTGAGCAGCGGGAGCTATCCATTCTTTAAGGATGGCCTGTTGCAGGGCCTTTTCTACTGCGCTCATATCAGCACCGCCAGCCTCAAGTTGCTCAGCACGCTCATTGGCATTGAGGTTGACGATGTCCAAAAGATTGAGAACAGGTTTATTTGTTTTTGGCTTTGCTGGAGCACTACCCGGTGGCAACATGACAGAAAGAGTGATGTATTTATTGGCCGCTTTTTGATTGCCCTGCATGCGGGACTCAGAAGCAACGGGTGCTGATGATGCCTCAGGGCCAACAGGTGGAACGGATGCAGTGGGAGGGCCCGGAGGCGCCTGTAGCACGGGTCGAATGGGTGCCGCTAAATTTGGTTTATTGCTCTCCCTGGGCGCTGCCGAACTGGTTGTCCGTGACGTGGGATCGGGCCCGATTAAACCAGAATTGGCGAATGGAGGCAACGGCTCACGATTAGATTGCGAGACATCCGCCAGGGTCTTTTCCGATGGTTTCATCGGAGCAGGAGTAGCCGTGTCTGACACTCGCACAGGCTTGAGTTCTGGGCGCTTTGATATCGCAGGAGGTGCGGCAGTTGATGGACCTGAAGCCAAAGTCATAGCAGATACAGCACTAGGAGCAGAAGGCTCCATGATCACTGGGGACTTCGGTGCAGCCTTGGGAGTAGGCGGGGTAAGATGGAAGGTTTTATCAAAAAGAAAATCTGTGGGAGCATTCCAGACGAGTTTTGAAGAAGTCTTAGCAACGGCCTTGCGATTAACTTCTGGAAGGACATTTAAAATGAGAAATCCTACCAAAATGTGAAGCAAGCCGACGCCCACCAAAGGAGCAATCAATGGCTCTAGGGATCGGATGCGGGCGCTGGCAGACATGCACTAGGATTTGGAAGAAGTCCCCACCAGAACTGCGGTCCGCTTCACGCCAGCAGCATGCAGAGCCTGCATGATTTCAAGTAAGCGAGGAGCTAACAAAGTCGGCGGCACACGTGCCACAACGCCGAGAAGCGGCTCGGCTATCAGGCGTTGTTTAAGATCTGCGATCATGTCCTTGGCTTCAATCCTATTACCGGCAAGATTTAAACTGAGGTCCTCGCTGACAAGGAGCTCGATGGTTTTATCTGGAGAAGACAAAGCAGACCATTCCGCCAGAGCCGCATTTTCAGGACCTTCCTGCAAAATGGGGACAAGAACAACTACCGTCAAAAGCAGCAGCAGCATAAGGTCAAGCAACGGGGTGACTTGAATGTCACAGACCATGCGCGGTAAATGCTTATGAGAGAAACGCTTCATGAAAATGGTGATAAACGGCCTGCAGAGGTCGTCACCGAACTAATCACAGGCATGGCTGGTGCACCCATGGCTCCTAGACTCGGTAGGCTCTCATCGATTTTACGATGATCCACAAATTGGCGGTCAAAGATGCCACTAAGTTCGGAAGCAAAGTTGTCCATCCGAATGATGATCATGCGGATGCGATTGACAAGAACATTGTAGCCTAGGAGGCTGGGCAAGACTACCAGTAAGGCGGCAATGGTCGTGACCAGAGCGGCACTGACTCCGGAAGCCAGCGTGGATTTATCCTGAACTCCCAAGGCAGCAAAAACATCCAACAAACCAACCACTGTTCCCAAGATCCCAAGCAAGGGCACACCACTGAGTATTGTGGCCACCAAACTTAAGCGAGCCTCAAGCTTCAACGCAGCGGCAGCAATAGCACGCTCCATGGCGTTTTGGACAACACTCATCTGACTTGGACTAATGCGGCCAGCGCCCTGCAATCGGACTGAAAAACTCCGACCAGGCTCCTCATCACCCACTAAATGAAAGGCCATGTCCCGAGCGGCGGAATGATAAACAAAGTAAAGGGGAGACATCTCCGTTTGATCCTTAGTCAGGTAGAGTGCCAGAGGATGCGGAGATTCATGGAAAAGATCCATGAAACGACGGTTAGCCTGCTCGGTATGGCTCAGCAGCAACCACTTCATAAAAAGTATCGCTAGACTGATCGTCGAGAGGAACCCAAGAACAACGATCACACCCCATGCAAATGGAGTGAGATGATCGACACCGAATTGGAGACCGGAGATAACTGACAGGAAAGGGGAGGAAATCACGATAGAACTTAGTTAGTAGTTAATCGACCTTGATTGTCTGGCGTCAACCTTGGATTGGCTAACTCACTATAAATCCTGACTTCACCAATCAAGGGGTTAGATCTTCTGAAGCAGGGTCTGAGCTGCCACAGCAGCGTGCACTTTCATCAAGGCTGGGTCGTTGATAATCAAGCGTATGATTTGAGTGGCCCGGTCCTTTTGACCTTCACTGAGATAAAGATCCGCTAAATAGAGCATGACACGCACTTTATCCGCGGCGAGCAGATAGAGCGTCTCTGCGTGTTCAAGTAGCTCGATTGCCTCTAGATTTTTCCCCTCACTGGCTGATAGCATGGCGGTGAGCTCAAGCAGGTGGGGCTTGATGCGGCCCTCAGCCATGTCGGTGAGTGCCTTTTTCAGTTCACGACTGTCTATGCCGGGAAAGCGCCGAGCAGTGCCTTGATACAAAGCATAATCACGTGCACGGCCTTCGCCCATAGATGAGCCCGGCCCCTTGGCATAAGGCCGGTAAAGAGGATCTCCACAGACAACATTCATCCAAGAAAGCACGGGAGTAGCATTCCAAGAGGATTCCACCAGAGTGTAGCCTTCTAGCAATCTCTTATTCAGAACATCAAAATGGACCGTGAGACTCAGATAAGGCTCAAAGACATTGCCTAAAGCGGCCGCCGCGCCTTGGCTCAAGAGCGGCCCGACCCAATGCCGATCAGGGGCACGAATGTCAGCACCACTGAAGCTATGCAGATGACAAGCGATAGCCCCTGGCATGAATCGAAATGACTGACTAGCTATGGCACCGCTTGCAGTGGAGGCATACCAGCCAAAATAGAGCGCGGTGTCGGGCAAGGGCCAGTGATCGGGAATCAATGATTCGTCCTTATCGATAAAGACAGGAATACCCTGCTCACGAAATAGAATAGCGCTTCGTGTCAGCCAGGCTTCACCTTCTTGATAAGCTCCCGTTTTTTGGGCCAAATCGATGACGGCACGTCCACGCAGGCCTATCTTCTCGGTGCTGATAGCATCATCGATCATCCGTTTGACCGTTTCCGCGTCTGGCGCGTCTAGGCGACCTACCAACATCAATCCAGGCGTAGCCTGATACATCTGGAAACGCATGCCCTGATCAAAGTAAGGATTGCGCAAGGCTCCTGCGAGACTTTGCTCCGCTAGGCCAAGCAGGCACAGTTCACTATCCACACTGGCCTCATCCTCTTTGGAGTTCTGCGGATTTTGACGATCTCGGCGGATTTGGAAAGGAATCCCCCGGATCAAAGCAATCACACGCACGCTAGACTCCTCCACAACCATGGTAGAAACGTCTTTTCCTGTTTGCTGATCTTTCACCTCTTTCTGATTCAGCTTCCACCAACCGCGGCGGACAAAAGCTTCAAATAAAGGCTTTCGGATCATCTGATCGTACTGCTGCCTAGACATCGAGTCATCTATCGGACACTCCAACCCGATCAAATGGTCCGTGGGGATACCACGTTTTTTTGCATAATACTGCGCCAACTCATGCGATTGAGGATAGTCTGAATTGTAAATGACCACGGTCTCTCCTGATAGATCCATGGCTGGCATAGCCGCTTTCTGTGCCGCTCCAGTTCTCAACTCCATCATGATGCAAACCAGTCCCAACAACAGCTTAACCGTCTTCGTCGAAAAGAACTGTTTCTGAATCTTCATTTCCATGTCAGTTCCAACCCATCGTAAGCAATCTTGACTCCATCTGGCAACAAAGGCTCTTCCCGAGAATGGCTAATTTCACATTGCAGGTGTGTGAAGTAAGTGCGCCGAGGTTTGATCAAATCGTGCACAGCCAGAGCTTCGGCAAAATTCATGTGCGTCGGATGCTCGGTATGACGCAAGGCATCCATGATCAAGGTATCCACACCGGCCAGAGCCAGCATCGATTCCGGATGAATGATCTTCGCGTCGGGAATGTATGCACATAACTTACGCCCCTGACGCGAGAAGAGGTAACCGATGCACTCCACCTTGCCATGCTGAACAGGGAGAGGCGTAACAAGCGTCTCTCCCAGCATGAAGTCCCCCTTAATAGGCCGCGGATCAGGCTTCAAATAACCCCGATAGAGGTTCTCACCATTGAAGGCATACTCAAACATGCGCGCCAACACTTCCAGACAAGAAGGCAGTGCATAGACAGGTATGGAAACCTCTGCGGGAATGGTAAATCGGCGCAGTTCATCAAAACCCGTCACGTGATCCATGTGTGGATGCGTGAACAAAGCCGCCTCCAGATGACGAATGCCCGCGCTCAAACACTGGTTGCGGAAATCAGGCCCAGTATCCACCACCCAACTCATCTCAGGTGTTCGAATCCAGACACTGGAACGCGAGCGTTTATCTCTCGGGTCGCTACTGCCGCAGACCGCGCAATCACAGCCAATCATGGGGATACCGACAGAAGTGCCGGAACCTAGAAAGGTCAAAGTGAAATCGGAAGCTAGAAGAGAGGGAACCACAGGACAGAAGTCAGGACTTTGCAGTTGATGGTAATGGATTGCAATGGATTGCCGTTGTTTCTAAACAAGCCCAATTTAAGGCAGATTCGTCCTTCGTCCTAACCTATGACACAGAATGCATTGTTTACAGTGCTTGACCATTGTTTACCATGACCGGCTGAATCCTAGACACGGACGCAAAGGATTCTCCTCCGTAAATCACCCATGACAGAATCTTATCTCCAACGCTTCGGCGGCATTTCCCGCCTCTACGGGACTGATGCCCTACCTCGACTGCATGCAGCCCACGTGGCCATCATCGGCGTCGGCGGAGTCGGTTCATGGGTCGTCGAGGCGCTCGCCCGCAGTGGCATCGGTGCACTGACCCTAATCGACATGGATGATGTCTGCATCACGAACACGAACCGCCAACTACCAGCACTGGCCCACATGATTGGCAAAACCAAAGTCCAGGTGTTGGCAGACCGAGTCCGCGACATCAATCCTGAATGCGCCATCACTGCCGTGCCAGAATTTCTCCTTGCCAGCAATGCTGACCGCTTACTTTCAAACACAGTTGATCTGATTGTCGATGCCGTGGACAGCACCGCCATTAAAGCACTCATCATCGCCAAAGCACGAGACCTGAGCATTCCCGTCATCGTTTCCGGCAGTGCCGGAGGTCGCAGAGACCCAACGATGATCAAAGCTTGTGACCTTGGTCTTGCCGGCGCTGATGAACTCATCAAACAACTGCGGCGCCGACTCAGGGATGAGTATGCTTTCCCCAAAAGTCCTGACGGACTAGCGGTGAATTGGGGCATTCAATGTGTCTATTCCACCGAACCCGCTTTCTACCCACAGGCTGACGGCAGCTGTTCCACCAAACGCGAAGCCAGTGCCGAGCCAGGGCAGCGACTGGACTGCGCTGCTGGCTTTGGTGCTTCGAGCATGGTCACTGGTACTTTCGGCCTCACGCTTGCTGGACTGGCCGTCAAACAACTGATCACGGCCTGATTCGTCGGAGTCTATTCACAGAAAAAAGCAGCCGTCGATCCGCCAAACAGCCTACGGCTCCGATGATTCTTCAGAAGAAGTCTCCAAGAATGCCTCTGGCTCTTGAGGGGCTTCGGCGTCTTCCTCGCTGGTATCATGGTGGCCTTCATCAGCAGCCACTTCAGCTTCAAGGCGCAACTCCTCCATCTTGCTCGGCTTTTTCTCCTCAGCGGACATGCGCACGCCAACAGGCTTGCTGATTCCGAATTCCTGCATGGAGACGCCGTAAATCACGTCAGCACGGCTCATGGTGCGCTTGTTATGCGTGACGATGATAAACTGAGAATTGTCGATGAAATTGTCCAGCATCTTCAGGAAGCGGGAAATGTTCGATTCATCCAGAGGCGCGTCTAATTCGTCTAGCACGCAGAAGGGGCTAGGCTTCACCTGATAGATGGAGAAGAGCAGAGCCACCGCAGTCATGCTGCGCTCGCCCCCAGAAAGCAGGCTGATTGTTTGTAGTTTCTTGCCTGGCGGTTTGGCGATAATTTCAATCCCTGAATCCAGCGGATCAGTATCGTCTGTGAGCATGAGATCAGCTTTAGCTGTAGGGCCAAAGAGTTCGCGGAAGTTGTTGTGGAAGAAATTGCGAACCAGATCAAAGGTCTCCACAAACATGGTCTTCGTGGTTTCATTGATCTTAGCGATCACCCCCAGTAATTCTTCTTTGGAACGCACCAGATCGTTGTGTTGCGTATCCAAGAAATTGTGACGTTCTTCGAGCTCTTCAAACTCCTGAATGGCATCCATATTTACAGGACCGATGCCCTCAAGTTTCTGCCGTAGATCGCCAACCACTACGTTGACATAATCCCAGTCAGGTTGGCCTTCCTCCCCTGGAATGACGATTTGATCAAGATCCACCACTTCTTCATCGGAAACTTGAACGACCTCCGCTTCTTCTTCAGTTTCGATCTCAGTAGTGTTGTCGTCTGGTGACTCAACCGCCGCTGAATCCTGATCCTCAGAAGCGAAATCATTGCCAGCAAGAGACACCTTTTTCTTATCTCCACGACCACGACCCTTCTTTTGCTCGTCGATACTCAGCATCAGCGCATGATAGTCAGGCTCAAAGGCACTGATGTGGAAGCTGTAACGATCCTGCACCTGCGAGATGAGATTTTCCAAACGGAGGTCCACACGAGTCAGTTGCACCTCGATGCGGTTACGACTTTCACTGAGCCCACTGGTTTGCTGGCGGAGTTGAATCAGCTGAGTTTCCAAAGCGCTCACACGCTCAAAAGCACCTGCACGCTCTTCAGTTCGTCCTTGTAGATGCTCCTCGATGGCGCCGATAGCGGCGCGCTGAGATTCCACCTGTTCTTCAAAGCGCGCATTTTCGGCCTGACTCTGTTCAATGCGTGCCCGTGAAGCATTGATCTCCTGTTCAAAGCGCTGAATCGCGGCCTGCAATTCATGCAGACGAGTGGCCATCGGTGCCTTTTGTCGCTCTAGCGATTGCAGCGCGCTTTGCTCCAAAGCCAAAGCTGTGCGGAGTTCATTCAGACGCTCGCTTGATTCCAACTCACGGCGCAGGAAAGTCTCCATCTCTTGCTCAAGTTCAGCCTCATGAATGCGGGCACCCTCCAGCTGCTCCAGAGCTGTTGCCGACTCTTCTTTCTGCCAAGCGATTTGAGCCTCAGCAGCTTCCACCCGAGTCGCGATCTGATTCTGATCCCACTCGACACTTTCGAGCTTTGTAACAGCCTGCTGAAGAGCGCGCTGAACGATCGAAAGCTTGCCCGTGAGAGTAGAAAACCCTTCACGAGCACGCTGACTTTGCTCTCGCAGAGAAACCTCCTCTTGCTGCATTTGCTCAACATCCAGACGGATTTGTTCAGCCGCTTCTTCCCGCTCCAAAAGCTGCATCTCATAACCATCAAGCTCTATGCGCAGGTTCTTCAACTCCGCTTCGCGTCTCAGCATGGAAGCCGCTTCCTCTTTCGTAGCCCCGCCATGGATCACGCCATCTGCGGCAATGAACTCACCTGCCAAAGTCGCAATGGCAATGTCGCGTAGTTGGCGTTTCAACCTTAGAGCCGTGTGGAGGTCAGCGACGATCAGGACATTATTCAAAAGACGATCTGTCAGCTCCTGAACGCCGGGCTTAGCGCGCACTTTATCGACAGCCCAAGCGATTCCGCCCTCCGGCACTAGTTGACGATCCGGGACTGCGCGCATGGTAGCGAAGTCCTGTGGCAAGAGTGCCGCCTTACCTAATTTTTGGCCAGAGAGCCGATCAAGAATTTGTGAAGCCAATTCACTGTCCGTCAAAAGCACCGCTTGCAGATGGTCTCGAAGCGCCGATTCAATGGCCGCAATGAACTGGGGCTCAACTTCAATCGAGGCAGCCAAAATCCCCCGCACACCTACTGAGTAGATTTCTGGGCTATCCAAACCTTTCAAAACCTGCTGAGTGCCTTCAGCAAGGCCTTCCCCTTTCTGCAGGAGTTGCTCAATGATCTCAATGCGCGAGCGGCGCTGTGTCACTTGACGTTGCAGATCGTTGAGTGACTCGTTCAAGGCGTCACGCTGGCGACGCTTTTCCATGATGTCACGGCTACAATTTTTAGCCCGTTCTTCCAGCTCATTCCGGCTAGACTCCAGGTCCTGAATTTCGCTCTGCAAGTGATCGAATTCAATCTGACTCGCCTCCTTGGCCTGAGCTGCAACTTGCCGATCATGCGCCAGCGTCTCATGGCGCTGACGATCA
>CAMBPS010000066.1 GCA_945869675.1 Prosthecobacter debontii
ATTCCGTGAGCCCCAAGATACCGTTCATTGGCGTACGGATCTCATGACTCATATTCGCCAAAAACTCACTCTTCGCGCGATTCGCACTTTCAGCGGCTTCCTTGGCTAACAAAAGATGCTCTTCACTCTCTGCCAGTGCCAGCAGGGCCTCCTGATGCTCTGAGATATCCGTATGTGAGCCAGCCATGCGGTAGGGCTTACCCTTCGAATCCCTCAGCGCATTCCCGCGCGCCAACATCCAGCGGTAACTGCCATCTTTATGGCGAAACCGAAACTCAGCTGCATAATGATCTACATCGCCCGCCAGGTATTCCTTCACCGTGCGCAAGACCCGATCATGATCTTCTGGGTGCAGATGATCTTCAAAAGTTTTGAAATGATTGGGCAGCTCATGGTCCTCATAGCCAATCATGCTTTTCCATCTCGGCGCGAAGTACACGGTTCCGGTGCGGATGTTCCAATCCCAGATCCCGTCGGTTGTGCCGCGCACGGCCAAGGCAAAGCGCTCTTCGCTTTCAGCCAAGGCTTGCTGAGTCGCCTGATCACGTTTCAGACGCAGTTCCAATTCACGAATCTGCCTGCGCAGTTGCGCTTCCTTCGCTGAGCCGCTTGCTGTTTTTTTGATGGCCATGCCTAGGGGATGCTAACGTTTCTAGGCTGTGCCTCATCCTTCTGAAGTCTAGCAGTATTCTCTGGCTGCAGCATGGATCCGATCAAAAAGCCTCCATTTCTCCACGCACCATGAGACCTAGGTACCACGCCAGCACTTCTTGACCATAAAACAGCCAGCCTAGTGCACCCGCCGCCAGATAGGGCCCAAAGGGAATCTTGGCCCCCCACTCACTGCGGCCCACCAGCCGCGCTAGACCGGCGATCACGGTGCCCAAGACAGAAGCAGCAAGAACGGTGAAGAGCACCGCTTTCCAGCCGAGGAAAGAGCCAATCATCATGAGCAACAGCACGTCACCAAAGCCCATGGCCTCGCGTGGGATGACGACTTCCGTGGTGGTGCCTTCCAGCCTGGTGACCGCCTCCAAGGCAAATTCTTCGAGCCCTCCATCAGCTGCATGAACCTTGAGCTTTTCCATCCAGAGTTCCGCCGTCACCTTTTCCCAAGTCTGATCATTCGCCCGCAGAGTCGCACAAGTGATGATCATACGGTCCGATGCACGCGTGTAAATATCCCCCCAGCCATAGGCTTCACCCGCTAGCGTTACCACAGGCGGTTCCTCTTCATTAGGCTGAGTCACGCTCCAATCTTCCGCTGGATCAAAGCGATATTTTTTGCGACCAAACGCCAGTTTACCCAGCTCCACCACCAGCCACAGGCCGCCTAGCCCCAGCGCTGCACTAGCCAGTGAAAGGAGGAACCCACGCAAATGCATAGCCTCTCCCACGAGTGAAGGCACTAAGGTCGCGCTAATCAATCCAATGACTGTGCCGCCAAGAGTGATCTCATGGGGCAAAATAAAATGCTCGATGTCGATGAAACTGCCAGACACCAGCAAGCTCACGAAAATCCATAAGCAGAGCATCACAGGCCCCCATTCTTGAAAAGCCGCCCAATCACCGCCGACCTTCCAGAAGACCGCGTAAAACAACAGGCCCGTCAGCAGCTCCACGCCCAAATAGCGCGGTGAGATGACCGAGTCACACTTTGCACATTTTCCACGTAGCATGATCCAGCTCACCAGCGGAATGTTCTGCCACATGGGGATCTGCTGTTTACAGGTCGGGCAAAAAGAACGCCGGGGCTGATTCACTGACATGCCGCGTGGCAGACGATAGATCACCACATTCAAAAAAGATCCAATCCCTGCACCCATGAAGAAGAACAGGAAATGAAGGAAAGCGTTGAGGAGTGCGTAGCGTGACATGCGATAAGTCGGAAACTTGCCTTGCCATTGCAGCCAAGGGAAGCAAAAAAGCCATATGCCTGCCATGCAAGCTTGGAAAAACCTCCTGATTCTCCTTTATCTCAGCGCCTGCAGCTCCGGCCCAAGCGAGCGGCGGAGCGCCATCGTGCCCCATCAAGCCATTTCCAAAGCTCTCGCATACGGTCTGGTGGATGTCAGAGAAGCCATCCCGGACATTATTGTCGATCTCCGGTACGCCACGGCACACAATGTGGCGGGTCGCCCCATCTACCCGCGTCACATGCCCTGCCTGCTGCGTGCTTCCACCGCCGAGCGACTCAGAAACGCCCAGGCAACTCTGCGTCTGCAAGGCTACGGCATCCGCATCTGGGATGCTTGGCGACCCCCAGAGGCCCAGCAGGTGCTCTATTCCCGCGGCGGCCGCACCGGCCTGTTTCTAGCGCCCAGCACAGGCTGGTCACGCCATTGCGGCGGCATCTCCGTAGATGCCACCCTTGTCGATCAGGACGGACGAGAACAGCGCATGCCCACCTATTTTGACGAAGACCTCGAAAAAGCCGCCAGCACCACCCGGCCCAACGATCCCGAAGTTCAGCGCAACCTCGACCTCCTCCACCACGCCATGCGCAGCGCCGGCCTGAAACCTCTGCCCGGCGAATGGTGGCACTTCGACGATGACGATTTTCTTCATCACCCCGTTCCCGTCATCACCGCTGCGAATCTAGGGATGGTGATTGATTGATGTCGATAACGATCAGCCAATCCTTGATAGGATCTAAAGGGTTAGATCCTATTCAATACTCCAATTACAATCCATTGATATTCAAAGCATCTGCCAATGAGGTGATGCGAGAAATCGTTGGTTTGATTGGCGTATGGGTCGGCACATTTTGTTCAGCCCACGCGCGAACTTGGGCGACACTGACTCCGCTTTCGTGTTGCACTCTCAGCCAGCACTCAGGTGGCAAAGGCAGAATCGTGATGCAGCAGTCCTCATGCTGAAGCTGGAGGGAACCCATGCTGGATTCACCCGACTGAATGGCAGCCGCCTCTAGGGCAGAAAGGGCCGATTGAGTGAGCACGGCCAGCGTGGTGAGATCTCCGTCGATCTGACCAAACACGACCTCAGGACGACCGTCTGGATGGATGAGTAGGGCGTTCATCTCAGTGAGCTTTCAGCCAATTGTCGCCAGTGCCGGCTTCCACTTCCACCGGCACATCGCCAAGAGTCAGGGCATTGCGCATCTCGTTTAAGATGATGGCTTTGGCTTGGTCAACTTCAGCTATCGGCAGTTCAAAGAGCAGTTCATCATGCACTTGCAGCAGCATGCGTGTTTGCAGGCCTGCGGCTTTCAGCGCCTTGGCAACGTTGATCATGGCTAACTTGATCATGTCTGCAGCCGTGCCCTGAATCGGTGTGTTCATGGCCATGCGCTCGGCACCACCACGAATGGTGGCATTGCCGCTGCTGATGTCGCGAATGACTCGGCGGCGTCCAGTGATGGTCTCGACGTAGCCATGCTGATTCGCATCAGCCACGATCTGCTCCATGTAGCGATGCACCCCGGGGAACTGCTTGAAGTAATTTTCGATGATCGTGGCGGCTTCACCACGCGGAATGCCCAATCTTTGAGACAAGCCAAACGCGCTGATGCCATAGATGATGCCAAAGTTCACCATCTTAGCCGTGCGCCGCATCTCGGGTAGCACCCCATCAAGAGGCACGCCATAGACACGCGCGGCAGTGGCCTGATGAATGTCGAGCCCGTTTTGAAAAGCCTCGATCATGGCAGGGTCCTCACTGATGGCAGCCATGACGCGCAGTTCCACCTGACTGTAGTCAGCACTGAGCAGCACCCACCCTTCTTCCCCGGGCACAAAGGCTTTGCGAATCTCTTTCCCCGAGTCTGAACGGATAGGAATGTTTTGTAAATTCGGATTGCTAGAAGCCATGCGCCCAGTGGCGGCCATGAGCTGATGAAAGGTGGTATGAATACGACCGGTGACGCGTGAGACGGCTTGCGGCAGAGCATCCACATAGGTACTCTTCAGCTTCGTGACTTCGCGATACTCCAAAATGTCGGCAATGATCGGATGCGTGCCCATGAGCGATTGCAGAACTTGCTCGTTCGTTTGATACTGCCCCGTCGCAGTCTTCTTGGGCTTTTCCATCAGCTTCAGCTTATCAAAGAGCACCTCGCCGAGTTGTTTCGGGCTATTCAGATTGAAGGGCATGCCTGCCACCTCATGAATCTTTTGATGCATTTGGTTAGCCCTCTTCTCCAGCTCAAGGCCAAATTCACGCAGCGTCTGCACATCAATCTTCACACCGAAATTCTCCATGCTGGTGAGCACAGGCAGCAGTGGACACTCGATCTCATGAAAGACACGGTCTGCACCATACTCAGTCAAAAGCGGGCGTAACTTCTCCGCCAGTTGCCAGGTCACATCGGCATCTTCGGCCGCGTAATCCGTAATTTTTTGCGGATCACTGGCCGCCACGTCAGCCATGGTGTTCTGACTAAAGAGATCGTTCTTTTCCGTGCCAATCAGGGCCGTGATCGGCACCGGTGTGTAGCTCAAATAAGTCTCTGCGAGATAATCCATGCCGTGTCGCTGATCAGGTTCAATCAAGGAATGTGCCAGCATCGTGTCGAAGTAAGGCCCCGCCACTTCCACCCCGTGAGCCAACAACACACTAAGATCAAACTTCAGGTTATGACCAATTTTTTCGATGCCCTCACGAGTCAGGATAGATCGAAACTCTTCCAGCACAGCCTTTGCCTCAGCTCTATTCGATGGCAGCAGCGCGAACCAACCCTCGTAGGATTTCCATGAAAAGGCGATGCCAACGATCTCAGTGTCGCGAGGATCGAGTGAGGTGGTCTCGAGATCAAAACAAAAACTCTTTTGTTCAGCCAAGGCAGCTAGCAAGCCCGCCCGCTCTTCAGCGCTGCGAATCATGTGATAGCTGTGTTCCGTATCGACGATCGTTTTTAAAGAGGGTGATACCTGCTGTGTTGTCTCTTCCATCGAGAAAAGGTCTCCATTGCCACCCGACGGCGCAGCGGCTTCCTTCGCCAATTGACGGCCACGACCAGCCTTAAAATCGTCTCCAAATAGTCGGCGACCCAGCGCATTGAATTCAAATTCGGTGAACAAGGCTTTCAGCGCCTCGTCATCATGGCCTTTGAGCGCCAAATCATCCAACTCAACGGCCAGCGGCGCATCATGCATGATGGTGGCCAGTTGCTTGGAGAGCAGGGCTTTCTCCACATTCTGCTCCACCTTTTCCTTTTGTTTCCCCTTCAGGTTGGCGGCATTGGCGATCAAGTTCTCGACGCTGCCATATTGCTGAATCAGGCTGGTGGCGGTTTTTTCACCAAAGCCAGGGATGCCTGGGATGTTATCCACCGCATCTCCCATGATCGCTAAAATATCCACCACCTGCTCGGGTCGCTCGATCCCCCAGCGCTCGCAGATTTCTTTCACGCCCAGGATCTCCGTATCCGCGCCCTGACGACCTGGTTTGTAGATCTTGACGGTGTCAGAGACGAGCTGGCCAAAGTCCTTATCAGGTGTGACCATGAAGGTTTCATACCCCTGCCCTTCCGACCGCTTGGCTAGAATGCCGATGATGTCATCCGCCTCATAACCATCCCGGGTTAGCAGCGGGATTTGCATGGCCGCGCAGAGCCGATGCAGCTGCGGAATAGCGGTCACGAGATCCTCAGGCATCTCTTCACGCTTGGCTTTGTAGTCTGGGAAAATTTCATGCCTCGGTGTTGGGGCCGAGGTGTCTAAAACGACTGCCAAATGGGTCGGCGATTGATTTTTAAGGATGTCCAGAAGGGCATTGGCAAAGCCATACAAGGCAGAAGTATTCATGCCATCACTGGTGCGGATGGGAGCTTTGATGAAGGCAAAGTGCGCGCGGTAAAGAAGCGCCATGCCATCGAGAAGAAAAAGACGTTTAGACATTCGGCAGCAGACTAGCGGGAATGCGCCCAGAGAGAAGCAAGAATTCAAGCAACATGACAGACCTTGCAACCCTGGCCGAGACGGGCACGTTTACCTCCCCACCATGAGTGAACCCGCCGCTACCCCCAAGCACACCAATGCCCTCGCCAAAGAGAAGTCGCCGTACTTGCTCCAGCATGCGCACAATCCGGTGAACTGGCTCCCCTGGGGAGAGGCCGCTGTGGCCAAAGCCAAGGCTGAGGACAAACCCATCTTCCTCTCCAGCGGCTACTCCACCTGCCACTGGTGCCATGTCATGGAACGCGAATCCTTTGAAAACGAAGAGATAGCTCAAATGATCAATGATCACTTTGTGCCGGTGAAAGTGGATCGCGAAGAGCGTCCTGATGTGGACCTCACGTACATGACCTATGTGCAGGCGGCCAGCGGCGGCGGTGGCTGGCCCATGTCCGTTTTTCTAACCCCTGACTTAAAGCCCTTCTTCGGCGGCACCTACTATCCGCCAGAAAACAAGGAAGGTCGCATTGGCTTCAAAAATCTGCTCATCGAGCTGAACAAAGCCTGGCATGAGGAGCGTGAAAAAATCAACGCAAGCTCTGAGCGCAGCATTTTAAAACTGCAGGAGCATCTGGATGGTGAAAACATCGGTGCCGCCATCGAAACGGAAACCATCCTGCAAAAGGCCTATGACGAACTAGCCAGCAACTACGACTACCATGAAGGCGGCTTCAGTGGCGCACCCAAGTTCCCGCGCTCCACCTCCATCAACCTGCTGCTGCGCATCCATCATGCCTGGCTCAAGCAGCCCGAAAAGAAGTCCGAAGGCGACTGGGCGACCGAGATGTCTTTCCGCACCCTGAAAGCCATGGCCAATGGCGGCATCTGGGATCACGTCGGTGGCGGTTTTCACCGCTACAGCGTCGACAGTTACTGGCACATCCCGCATTACGAAAAGATGCTCTATGATCAGGGCCAGCTCCTCTGGGCCTATGCGGAGGGCTACCTCGTCACAGGCGCGCCGTTTCTGGCTGATGTAACCCGTCAAATCGTCAGCTATGCCCAGCGCGATCTGCGCCATGCAGAAGGCGGATTCTTTTCCGCTGAAGATGCTGACAGCCTTGGCAAGCTAGGCGACGCCCATAAAACGGAAGGTGCCTTCTACATCTGGACTGCCGCCGAGATTGACACTCTCATCGGTAAAGAAAACGGCAGCCTTTTTCGTTATGCCTATGGTGCCAGACGCGATGGCAATGCCCGTCCTGAAAGCGATCCCCATGGCGAACTCAAAGGCACCAACACGCTCTTCCGCGCCTTTTCCATCAAGAAGACCGCTGAGTTCTTCAAAAAAACGCCCGAGGAAGTCCAAACCATCGTCGAAAGCGGCCTAAAGATCCTCTTTGAAGCCCGGACTCAACGCCCGCGTCCGCATCTGGATGACAAGATCATCACCGCCTGGAATGGGCTCATGATCTCTGGCCTGGCACGTGCCGGGGCTGCCTTAAACGAATCAACATTCATCGAACTCGCCAGCCAAGCAGCCCAGTTTCTGCATGACCAGCTCTGCGCTCAGCCCGGCAAAGGCCTGCACCGCAGTTGGCGTGAGGGTGAGCGCGGCCCCAAGGCTTTTGCCATGGATTACGCCGCGCTCATTCACGCGCTGATCGATCTTTATCAGGCCGGACTGAATGTAAAATGGCTGCAATGGGCCGTAGCTCTGCAAAGCGAGATGGACACTCTCTTCCTAGACAAAGACAAAGGCGGTTACTACAGCGTGCATACCGACATGGCGCACTCTGTTCTCCGCATCAAAGAAGACTACGATGGCGCCGAGCCCTCCCCAAATTCCCTTGCCGCGCTGAACCTAGCCCGCTTGTCCGTCATACTCGACCAGCAAGCCTATGCTGATGAGGCTAAAAAGATCATCACCCTCTTTGGCACCACGCTGGAAAGCAGTCCCAGCGCTGTCCCCATGCTTGTCCTTGCCGCAGACTTCCTCCATCGAGGCAAACAGCAGATCGTGCTCGCAGGCGACTCCGCATCCCCTGACTTCCAGGCCCTGCTACGCGTCATCCACAGTCGACTCCTGCCCACCGCCGTCCTGCTCCATGTCGATGGCGGATCTGCTCAAACTTGGCTAGGCAGCCACAACGAAGCCTTAGTCAGCATGCAACCAGTCAATGGTCAACCTGCCGCCTACGTTTGTCAAAACTACACCTGCCAAAAACCGGTGACCGAAGCAGCAGCCTTGGAGAAACTCTTGGATCAGCCTGTGGACAAATAAGCGCTGCGTCTTGGGTCTTTTCCTTTGCCTTTCAATGCCAGACGATCCTGTTTTCGACAGGCTGTCTGACACTGCGAGGCCAATTCAAACTGGGTTTTGGCCAGCCAAGATAAATCAGCCCCATGCAGCGATCTTCCGAGCGCAGACCAAGCCATTCGCGGAAGGGTGCAGCCTCCAGCAATGGCGGCGACGACCAGTAACAACCCAGCCCGGCAGCCGTGGCACTGAGCTGGAGATTTTGGATCGCACAGGCCAAAGCTTCAATCTCTTCGATCTCGGGGATTTTAGTACCGCCATTCCGCTCCATGACGCAGGCGATGACGACGTTAGCCAGCAAGGGATTCTCACCCATCTTTTTGAGCTTATCTTCACGAAACTCGGCAGGCGCTGTGATCTGGCGATAAGTCTGCTGCAGGATCGCCACCAAATCCGCACGGCTAGCGCCCTGAAACACATGAAACTTCCAAGGTTCTGTCAATCCATGATTGGGTGCCCAGGTGGCATTCTCGATCAATTCCATCAGCAGCGCGCGCTCCACCTCACGCCCTGAATCCATGTCCACCGGCTTGATGGATCGACGACGACGAATGAGTTCAGTGAGGGCGGGGAGCATGGGAGAGTTCTTGGTTACTGGTTCTTTGTTCCTAGTTTAGTAGGAGATCTCTTGAAAACAAAAGGACCAAGAACGAAGAACCAAGCACTAAGAACTAGAAAGCCACACGACCGCCGAGTGACAAAATACGCGCTTTGCCTTTGGCGTCTTCAGCTTCGGCGATTTGGCCGTTGCGGACATACATTTGACTTAAGGATGTCCAGGCAAGGAGATCGTTGGGCTTCAGGGTGGTGGCCATGAGGCCGGCACCGATGGCTTCTTTGATTTGTTCGGTTTTCAGCAAGGCCATGCCGAGAGCGTGCCAGCCGTCAAAGAAGTGAGGATCACGTTCCACACACTGACGATAGATCACCACGGCTTCAGGGATCTCGCCGACGGCGAGATGGCCGTTGGCCTCATCAAAGAGATCTTCGAGAGGCAAGGCGGCGTCAGTCATGATCGTGAGATCAGGCTTCTTGTTTCACTTGAATGCGCACAGCGGCTTCCTTGCGCTTGCTAGCGAACCAGGCTTCAAAGAGACGCCTGCGTTCGTCGCCGGCATTGCGGTCTTCCGTGGTTTTACGGAGGGCGGCGCTGTCGTCGCGCTTGCGAAGCTCGCGAGCGGAGACATAAACCAGCAAAGCACCAGTCTCGGTATCGATGGCTTTGGTCACGGCACCAACGGGCGTCTTCTCGGCTTCAGGGGTGATTTGGTAGGCGTTTGGCAGATCAGCGGCAGGTTCGGAGATGCTGAGTTCTTTGACCGGTGCCAGTGTCAACTTTTTATCCTTAGCCAAATCTTCGACTTTCTTGCCAGCTTTTAAGCCATCATTCATGGCAGTGCGGGCTTCATTGACAGCTTTGGACAAGGCCTCTTGAGCTTTTTGAGCAACGAGAGTTTCCTTCACTTTATCTTTCACTTCGGCCAGTGATTGCTGCTTGGATTCTTCGATCTTGGTGACGGTGAAAATGTAGTAACCTTTCGTGCCTTTGACCGGGTCACTGATCGGGCGATGCTCTTTATTGATGGCAAAAATTTGCTTCACCAAGTCGGCTTCATCCTTGATGGCCTCTGGAGCTGCATCGCTGGCAAAGGCAGGCAGTGCTTCTGCCTTCACTTTGAGATTCTTGGCAATATCCTCAAACTTCGCTCCTGCATCAAAGCTGGCCTCATTGAACTTGTTCACGAGTTCTACTTGGGCTTTCAGTTTGGCCTGCTTTTCTTCTTCCGCTTTTTTGGCGGTGTCTTCCGCTTTTTTAGCTGCATCGGGAACTTTTGGATCTGGGGCTGGCGGTGGTGGCACGTCCTTTGGATTCTCAAAGAGGACGTAGTTCACGGCGCGCTTTTCGGCACTCTTATACGTATCCTTCTTCTCGTCGTAGTACTTTTGAAGTTCATCGTCCTTCACTTGAACGGCTTTTTTGAAGTCTTCGAGTTTGAAGTCGATGGTCTGAATTTTCAGGGTCTGGTTGCGGCTAGCGTAGGCTTTTTCAGTCTCGACCGGAGATGGGATGTAGTTCTTGCCGATGAGCTCCTGCACCTTGCGGTAACCAATGCTGATCTTGGCCACTTCCAGCATATCACCGCCGCTCAGACCATACATGCCGAGGTTCTGCTGCAGGTTGTAGGCACGTTGTGGGCTGTACTTGCCATTTTCCTGGAGCGCATTTTGCTTTTCCAGCTCAGTCTTAGCCTCAGCATCGCTGGGGTGGATGCCCAGATCGTCCATCTGACGCTGCAGCACCAGCAGGTTAAAGACAAAATCATTGCCCTTGGCTTCAGGCTCCTGGGCAGCTTGGGATAAACCGAGTAGATCGTACATTTGCAGCATGTAGATGACCTGCTGGTAGCGCTGATACTTCAGCATTTCTCCCACCGTGTATTCTTTGCCATAAATGGTAAAGGCAGGATCAGAAGTGCTAGCCATCTGCTCTCCATTTCCAGTTTTCCAGCCACCCCAGACGGAGAAGCTAAGGATGATGATGACAGTCAGTGTGGTGAGAAAGGCACCACGATGGCGGCGGAAGAATTCGAGCATAGCAAAAAATCAGTTGTGAAACGGGCGCGCAAGTAAGCCGTTGCGTTCAAATGGGCAAACGGAAAAACAAACTCATAGAGAACAGCTGGAGTCGGCGTTTAGGTTCATACCTCCACTGCCACCCAGCAACAACGCCACTATGACTAAGCTTCTATTTTTCACCCTGCTCGCCATGACCAGCCTTCGCGCCGAAGATGGCTGGGTGTCAATGTTTCAGCAGAATAGCCTAGATGGCTGGGTTAACGCCAATTGTGCCCCTGAAACCTGGAGTATCAAAGACGGCGTCATCTCCTGCACAGGCAAGCCGACTGGGGCGCTTAGAACCGCAAAACAATACGAAAATTTCATCCTTGAGGCCGAATGGCGACATCTTAGGGAAGGCGGAAATTCAGGCATCTTTGTCTGGGGCACCCCCATTAGTTCTCCTGGCGTGCCTTTCCTGCGGGGAATCGAGGTGCAGGTGCTGGATCATGGCTACATGAAAAATGCCGATCCCTCCAAGCCACGATGGTTCACAACCCATGGCGACGTTTTCCCCATCCATGGAGCGACGATGGACCCGCATGGCGAGCACAGTGGCTCACGCAGCTTTCCGAGCGAGGATCGCAGTAAACCAAGCCCTGAATGGAACCATTACCGGATCGAGGCCAAGGATGGTCGACTGACCTTGGCGGTGAACGGCAAGGTGGTCAGTGGTGGCGACAACTGCAACTACCGCAAGGGCTACCTAGCTCTGGAATCTGAAGGTGCCCCAGTGGAGTTTAGGAACGTGAAGATCATGGAACTGCCGAGCAGCAACACTCCAGCCGAAATGACCGCTCCCGCGGATCAGGGTTGGAAACCACTCTACACCGGCACGGATTTCCGTGGCTGGAAAGTCCCTGCCGCTGGCGGGTCCAAATGGCAGAGCCAGGATTGGTCGATCAAGCTCCTAGCCGGCCAAACCGGCAGTGCTTTGTGGAGTCAGGCTTCCTTTGGCAACTGCGAGGTGATCTGCGATGTGAATTTACCCAAGGATGTGGACCTCAGCAAACCAGCCGCGGGCCTCTGCGTGCGCGGACTCAGCCATCCGCTGGTCATTTTCGGAGCTGGAGGCAACGCTCCCATCATGCTTGGCCCAGACCAGGTGAAACCCGGAAAATGGTATCGCATCAAGGCCCTGCTCCAAGGCAACAGCGCCAAGGTCATCATCACCGAGGCCCAAGATGCCCATCCAAAGACGTTTGAAGTCAACGTCGATCACAGTACCACGGGTAGCATCGGCCTGGCCGACCTTTCACAGGCGGCCGGTTACGGAAACATCTTCATTCGGGAGTTGTAGGGCATGACTTGAGCGCCTCAACTTCAGCTCTTTCACGCCACAAACCCACATTCGGGAGCAACCCGCCCCCAGCCAAGAAGCCATCGATCATTGCTTGACGCTTCCCAACCCGATCAAGCAACTGACCAAGCACGCGCTCATGGCCGAAGGCGACCATGTTTTGTCATTCGCACGTCAAAGTGCTTGCAGACTTTACATCCCGCCCCACAATCCTTCCTGCCCATTTTGCACGGATAGCTCAGTGGTAGAGCGGCTCGTTTACACCGAGTTGGTCGGGGGTTCGAATCCCTCTCCGTGTACCATTCTTCATTCCATCCAAAACGAAGAGACGAGTATCCTGCTGAATCCGACACAGGATTTGCTGAGATTTAAAGAGGATGCCTTCGTTAGAAAGTGCCTACCATGCAGCGCCTTCTCGTTTTCTTTTCCACCCTGCTTCTGCCCCTCTCTGCCTTTTCAGCACAGCCAAACGTCATTGTCATCCTTGCTGATGATCTCGGCTGGAGTGACACGACGCTTTATGGCAACACAACCTATTATCTGACGCCGAATGTCGAACGCCTTGCGAAACGTGGCATGACGTTCACCCGGGCGTATTCGGCCAGTCCACTCTGCTCACCGACTCGATCGGCCTTGCTCACAGGACAGAGCCCGGCACGAACGGGCATCACCGTGCCAAACTGCCATGTCCCTCAGGTTGTTTTAGAGGCAACGATGGGCAAGAAGGCTCCAGCGGATCAAAAAGCCATTCAGCCTAATCCGGTCACTCGTTTGAAGACGGAATATCGCACCATCGCTGAGACGATGAAGGACACGGGTTATGCCACGGCGCATTTTGGCAAGTGGCACCTCGGTCCTGAGCCGTATTCGCCGCTGCAGCAGGGATTTGACGTCGATCTGCCACACACGCCGGGCCCGGGGCCAGCGGGCACGTATGTTGCACCATGGAAGTTTCCCAATTTTAAAGAGAAGTCGCCCCATGAGCACATCGAAGACCGTATGGCGGCGGAGGCTGTCGCATGGATGGAGCAGCAGAAGGACAAGCCTTTCTACATGAACTACTGGATGTTCAGCGTGCATGCGCCCTTTGATGCAAAGAAGGCAAACATCGATAAGCATCGCGGCCGTATCGATCCGAAGGATTCCCAACGCAGCCCGACCTACGCCGCGATGATTCAAAGCATGGACGACGCCATCGGCACGCTGCTTGATGCGCTGGATCGCCTGAAGCTCGCAGACAACACGATCATCATCTTCACCGCCGACAACGGTGGCAACATGTATAACGAAATCGATGGCACCACACCCACGAGCAATCGCCCACTGCGAGGTGGCAAAGCAACGATGTTTGAAGGCGGCACACGTGTACCTGGAGTCGTTGTGTGGCCTGGAATCGCCAAAGCAGGCAGTCGCAGTGACGCGATCATCCAGAGTGAGGACTACTATCCCACGCTACTAGAAGGTCTCGCGCTGAAGCCTGCCAAAGGCCAACTGTTTGATGGTGCAAGCATCCTTCCTGCGCTGAAAGGCGATCCGCTTGCCGACAAAGCTGTCTTCCAATTTTTTCCACACAATCCCGGCGTGCCGGACTGGCTACCGCCAGCTGTTTCCGTGCACCGCGGTGATTGGAAGCTCATTCGCATCTTCCACGCCGGTGAGAAGGGCGCGCATCGCCATCTGCTCTTCAATCTGCGCGATGATCTCGGCGAAAAGAACAACCTCACCGCTCAGAAGCCTGAAATGGTCGCGGAGCTCGACGTCTTGATCGAAAAGTTTCTCCTCGCAACAAAGGCGGTCGTGCCCGCACCAAATCCGGCGTTTGATCCTGCCAAGTATCATCCCGAACTCGAAGGCAAGCAGCAACCGAAGGCCAAGGCAAAAGCGCCCGCGAAAGGAAAAGACGATGCCGTCCCCGCGCTTCAGGGCTGGAAGGCCCGTGATTGCAAGGCTGAAGTCAAAGACGGCGTCCTGCGCATCACTAACATCGGTGATACCTGCTTCCTCGGCATGTCTGCCAGCAAACACAGCGACCGGAGCACGGCGAAGTTCCGTATCAAGGCCAAAGCAGGCTCCAGTCACTTCGATTGGCTTGCCAACGGGACCGAAGCCAAAGCCCAGCGCGCTGGCTTTACCCTCAAGGGTGGGGACTGGGAAGATGTCACTGTTCAAATTCCTGCTACAGGTCCACTGGGCATTGTGCGCCTTTATCTACCGATGCAAGAGCAGGTCATCGAGATCGATTGGATCGAAATTCAGTCCAGCGAAGGCAAGCCGACGCGGACGAATTTTTGATCAAAGACTAAATGTTCTGCCAGATGCAGGATGCTTCATCGTTTCATGGGGCCTCCTGCATGAAAAAGCTGATCCTTGCCATCGTCTCGTTGTGTTTGTCTCAGCTCAATGCCGCTGAGCTGACAAAGCCAAACGTCGTCATCTTTTATCTCGACGACATGGGCTGGGCACAACCCGGTGCCTATGGTGGCAAGCTGGCTCCGACGCCGAATATGGACTCGCTCGCAGCGAATGGGGTGCGTTTCACGAATGGCTACTCCAGCGGCTGCGTGTGCTCACCAGGCCGCGTCGGCTTGATGACTGGGCGCTATCAGGCACGCACGGGGCATGATGCCAATCCGACTAAAGAAGGGCGTGAACTACGACTGACGGAAACGACGATGGCCCAGCATTTGAAGCCTGCGGGCTACATCACGGGCATCGTTGGCAAGTGGCACCTGGGTGATACGGATCCGAAGTTCATGCCGCTCTCGCGTGGTTTTGATTTTGCCATGGGCACCGTCGGCAATCTTGGTGAAGGCAAAGGCCCGTCGTTTTATCGTGGAAATGAGCGGATCAAAGAACTCGAAGGTGCGCCAGTAACCTCACCCATGTATGCTCACGAAGCCTGTGGATTCATCGACTCTCATAAAGATAAACCATTCTTTCTCTACCTGTCTTTCAATGCCGTGCACTCTCCAGTGGTGGCTTCGCCAGCATGGTTGGAAAAGTTCAACCATCTCGACAAACGCGAGCAAGCCTACGCCGCTCTGATTTCTGAAGCGGATGAAGCCATCGGTACCGTGATGACGAAACTGCGTGCGTTGAATCTGGAAGAAAACACCCTCATCTTCTGCATCAGCGACAACGGCGGCGCCTCGCCCATCGCTGAGCAAATGGGACTGCGTGGCCACAAATGGTTCGTCTGGGAAGGCGGCATCCGAGTCACTTGGATGGCGCAATGGAAGGGTCATATTCCCAAAGGTCGAATCATCAGTGATCCCGTGATTCAACTTGATGTGCTGCCCACAGCGCTATCCGCCGCCGGTGCCGAAGCCCCGAAGATCAAGCTTGATGGCGTGAATCTTCTCCCACTTCTTGAAGGCAAGACTGACAAGCTAGCGCTGCGTGAGCTCTACTTCCGTTTCGGTGTGCAACAAGCCGTTCGCCAGGGTGACTGGAAACTCGTCAAAGCCAGCAAAGACATGGAGCCCATGCTCGTGAATCTCGCCACCGATCCGGGTGAACAAAAAGATCTTAGTGCTGATAATCCGGGCAAAAAAACTGAGATGACCACCCTCTTCGATCAATGGAATGCCTCCATGCAACCACCACGCTGGGAAGATCAACGCTGGAATGGCGATAAAGATCGCAAGACCGAAAAGAAAGCCAAAAAGAAAAAGAAGTAACTGCTCATCATGAAACGCATTCACACGCTCTCATTCCTCCTGGCTTTTGTGGCCACGCTCGCGACATCTGCCGACTCCAAACCCAACATCGTCTATTTCTTGGTCGATGATCTTGGCTACGCCGATTGTGGCTTCAATGGCGGCAAAGACATCCGCACCCCAAACATCGACAAACTGGCCAAGGAAGGAGCAGTTTTGAAGTCCTACTACGTGCAACCGGTCTGCTCCCCCACCCGCTCGGCTCTGATGACGGGCCGCTACGCCATCCACACCGGTGTTTACAACGTTGTTAGGCCTGGGGCTCCGTGGGGTTTGCCTTTGGCTGAGCGCTTGCTACCCCAAGCTTTGAAGGACGTCGGCTATACCACGGCTATCTGTGGCAAATGGCACCTCGGCGAGTTTCAGTCAAACTACACACCGACGCACCGCGGCTTTGACCACCAGTATGGGCACTACTTTGGCGCACTCGATTACTTCACCCATGATCGCGATGGCAAAACTGACTGGTATCGCGATGACAAGCCACTCGTCGAAGAAGGTTACACCACACACCTCGTCGCCAAAGAAGCCTGCCGCATCGTCCGCGAGCAAGTCGCCAATAAACCCCTCTTTCTCTACGTTCCGTTCAATGGCATCCACAGTCCGCATCAGGTGCCAGACAACTATACAGAGCCCTACAAGCACCTGCCGAAACTTCGACAAACCATTGCTGGCATGTTAACTGCCGTGGATGAAGCCATTGGCCAAATCACGGCCGCGCTTGATGAAAAAGGTCTACGCCAAAACACCCTCATTATTTTCTCCAGTGACAACGGTGGTCCTGGCCCAGGCAGTGCGACCATGAATACGCCGCTTCGTGCCGGTAAGGCCACCCTTTACGAAGGCGGTATCCGCGTCTGTTCCTTTGCCACTTGGCCCGGAAAAATCCCATCAGGCATCACCATCGATGAACCCCTGCACGCTGTGGATTGGTTTCCAACCCTCGTTAAACTTACCGGCGCGCCAGCCGAACAAACACTAGCGCCCGATGGCCTCGATATCTGGCCTGTGCTCACACAAAATGCGGAATCGCCACACGAGGCCCTACTCCTTCCTGGCATGGCCTCTGACAAAATGGCCCTGCGCATGGGCGACTGGAAACTCCTGCTCAATCCCTCCGACAAAGACGCCGAAGACGTCAAAAGCAGTGAAACATCATCCGGCAAAATGGAGCTCTACAACCTCGCTTCTGACATTGCCGAAAAAAATAACCTGGCCGATTCGGAACCGGAAAAATTAGCCGAGATGCGCCACCGACTTAACACCCTCATCAAAGACGCTGTACCTGCCGGCGGAGGCACCACCGGATCGATCACCAAGAAAAGCAAAAAGGGAAAAGCCAAGAAGGCCTAGACCTATCGAAGTCCAGCGGCGTAACGATTCTTCCGTTTGCAATCCATGGTTGATTGCAAGCCAGTCATGCGACAGCCTTGCTCCCTCTTTTTTCATCCTCATGTCTCACGAGTCATCTCTTCTCAACTCTCTAGCCTCCTCTGTCGGCACACCTTTTTGGCTCTATGATGCAGCCGTCATTCGTCAGCGTATTGCAGATATCAAGGAATTGACCAATGCGCCATATCTGCAAGCTCGGTTCGCCATGAAAGCCTGCCCAGCCACAGCCATTCTTCGTGAGATGGCAGCCGCGGGCATCTGGATCGACGCTGTAAGCGGTAATGAAGTTCTCCGCGCCCTCCAAGCAGGACATACCGGAGGCCAGGAACCGCCAGTGATTTGCCTCACCGCAGATGTATTTCGCGACAATGCGTTGGAAGTCATTCGTGAACATGGAGTGCTTCCAAACATTGGCAGCCCAGGCCAAATTGCCGACCTGGCGGCAGCTGGTTATCGCGGTAAAATCTCTCTTCGAGTCAACCCAGGATTCGGTCACGGCCACGTGAACTCTTGTGACACCGGAGGTCCTAGCTCCAAGCACGGCATTTGGCATTCCACTCTCAAAGCTACTGCGGTTGCAGCCAAGGCGGCAGGCATGCAAATCGTCATGCTTCATGCCCATATTGGCAGCGGGCCGCAGTTTGAAGAACTCATGGCCAATCTCAATCGCCTAACGGATGAGTTTGTCAGTGAAATCCCAGGCTTGCCTGATCTTGAGGCCATCAGTCTCGGCGGTGGCATTCCCCACAATTACAGAAACCCAAACGCTAGCGTGCCGCTGGAGCGCCTGAAAGAACTGCTCATTGCCGCCCAACAAAAAGCCAGTGCCGCAGCTGGTCGCCCTGTGCGTCTGGAGATCGAGCCAGGCCGCTACTATGTGGCACCTTCATGCACACTCGTTACCCGCGTCACTGACGTGAAACACACAGAGCCCAACGAAAAAGGTGACGGAGCCACCTTTGCCATGGTCGATGCAGGTTTCGTCGATCTCGTCCGCCCAGCGATGTACGGTTCCTGGCACGGCATTGAAATCGTTGGTCGCCCCGCAGATGCACCTCTGGTGCCGATCGTCGTCGCAGGTCCACTTTGTGAAAGTGGCGACGTCTTCACCCGCGATGACAAAGAGCTCATCCAACCACGGCCCCTTCCCCTGCCTGTTGCCGGCGACCTGCTCACCCTCCGTGACGCAGGCGCTTATGGATACGCCATGAGCAGCAATTACAACTCGATTGGTAAAGCTCCCCAACTCTGGCTGGAGCCGGACGGAAAGGTGATTCAAATCTCCCGCCGTGAAACTTTGGAAGACATTCTCAAAGCCGAGACCAGTGAGATTCTGAAGATTTAATCCTTCCAAGAAAAACAAAGGCCTGCACCTTACTCATCTGGCGAAATCAACTCGTCAGATGTTCTCAAGTGGAGCGTGCGTTTCAAATCATCTGGCTGCTGCGATAGATTCTGTGATTTGAGGCACTTTGGCTAGAGCAGCAGGATTGTAACCCTGCGCGGTCATCCGTTTCAAAATAGCCTGATAAGTAGCCTCATCCAAAACGGGCTTCCGACTCAGCACCCAGGCGAGTTTACGGTTCGGATAACCAACGACACTCCATTGATAATCTGGATCAAGGTCAATGATGAGGTAGGGCACGCGGAGCGGCCAAATGAACTGCACCCGCCACTCGGCATTGGTTTCACGGTTGTGCACCCAGGCCACCCCCTTCCACTGCTCAAGCGGAGCCGCCAGATTTCCGCGACGAAAAAGGAAAATATTATCCATCTTTCCATCTGGTCGCATGACATAGCGATCCAGAGAACCGACTTTGCCTTTCTCTAGGGAATAGGGAATGTGGGCGAAAACATACCAATCGCCTGCGTAACGTGTCAGATCGACATGAGGAACCGTGATTAAAGCAGGACTTTTCATAGGGGTTGTGCATTGGGTGAGCGAGGCCAGTAAAACGAGAAGGACGCCGTGGAACAGAAACTTGATCATACTTGAGTTACGGTTCAGAAAGACCCAAGCGATACATTTCGTGCAGTCAGCAGAAGTTTGTGCCATGTTGGAAGATGGAATCAAAAATCCTCAGGCTTCTCGGACAGGCAGACTACTCTCCCTCCAATGTCCCCGAGCTTATCAGTCATCTGCGTTTGCAGGCTAAACAACAACAAGAACTCCAGCAATGCCTGAAGGACATGGCGCAGCAAGGGCTGATTCTCAGAACCAAGGGTAACCGCTACATTCTAGCCAAAGAGGCCGATTTAATCCCAGGAATCATCCAGATCACTCGCGGCGGGCGCGGCTTTGTGCAGCCAGAAGAATCAGGCATCGGCGAGATCGGTATTCCAGAAAGTGCTACAGGAACCGCCATGCATGGGGATAAGGTGCTGGTCCGCCGAGACGTGCGACCACAGGGACTGCGTAAAGTGACCCCCGAAGAAAACACGGGCACGGTGGTGCGAATTCTGGAACGCGGCAGAACGCAATTCGTCGGCACACTGCAAAAAGGACGCCAGTTTCTCTACGTCACACCGGATGATCCTAGGCTACCAAGCGCCATCCATGTGCCTGAACCGAAGGATGTCGGCCGCAAACCCAACTTAGGCGATAAGGTGGTCGTGGAAATCCTCCAGTGGGAATCCCGTCAAATGCCGCCCGAAGGCGAGATCGTGGAAGTACTCGGCGCGCCCGATGCTGAAGGCGTGGACATGCTCTCTGTGCTGCGCCATTACGCATTGCCGCTCCACTTTCCCAAAAACGTGCTGGCGGAGGCCAACAGCATCGCCAAATCGCGTTCGGACAATCAACCGAGCGCTAAAGAGATCAAGGGCCGAGAGGATTGTCGGAAACATAACGTGATCACGATTGATCCTGATGATGCCAAGGACTTCGATGATGCCATCTGCCTGCAACGCCATGGCCGCGAACAATGGAAGCTTTGGGTTCACATCGCCGATGTTTCCCACTATGTGAAGCAAGGCAGTCCGCTGGATGTCGAAGCCAAAAAACGCGGCAATTCTACCTATCTAGTCGATCGAGTGATCCCCATGCTCCCCGAGGCACTGAGCAATGAACTCTGTTCACTAAAGCCAGGAGTGGATCGCCTGACCAAATGCGTGGAATTTGTGCTGAGCAAAGAAGGCCATGTGGTCAGCTCCAAGTTCTACGCGGCTGTCATTCACTCGAAACGACGCTTCACTTACAAGGAGGCTTTTGCAGCTCTGCAAAAGGCACCAATCAATGAGATTGAGCAAATGCTGCATGATACGAATGCTATGGCCCAACAGATCCGTGAGCATCGCTTTCTGAACGGCTCCCTGGATCTCGACTTCCCGGAGAACAAAATTCGGTTAGACGAACACGGCAAAGTGCTGCGGATCGAGCGGATCGAAAATGACA
>CAMBPS010000067.1 GCA_945869675.1 Prosthecobacter debontii
CCTAGCGGACTTTTATGGCAGTGTGCGTCACTGGGAGTTTTGATGCTGCTTTATCTGATTCTTTTTCCGGCTGCGGGTGGCGGGCGGTTTCGCTGGATAGTCATGCCCTTAACTTGTCTGGGGACGATGTACCTAGCTCATGCCTTGCCGTTTTCACCTGCCTTCAAGCTGTTGATGATCGTCTTAGCGGTGGGCATTTTGGCTTTATTGATTTTTCGAAGTCTTCATCAGCGGTTGATGACGGCACTTTCCAAAGACGTGGTTGGCGGCCTGCTTTTCGCCCTTGGTTGCTTGGCTTGGACTCGCTTTAGCCTGGAAGGTGGAGAGGCTTTGTCGGGAACAATTGAACTGTTATTGCTCAGTGTTCTCTTTATCAGCAATCTGACCGGTATCTCTTCTCGTGAATCTCAGGGCCGCTGGCTGGCTTTGGGTTTTGGAACGGTGGGCGGCGTTTTAATGTTGGTATTCACTGGTCGCATTTCGGGATCTTTGGGAGTTTTGGCTGGGGCGACTGCTTTTGGCTTGGTCTTGTTAGTCCAATTAAACCGGAAGCGTGAGACGATGTCTGCGGATGCTTACCGAGTGTGGGCGGATTTGGCAGTGCTAGTTCCTGTTCTTGGTCTCCTGATTCGGGCATGAAAAAGGCCGGAGCACTTTCGCACTCCGGCCTCAGATTCAGTCAGGGATTACCTGATTCCAATTAATGTTCGTAACCGGCTTCATCATGGTCAGAGAGATCGAGACCGATGGACTCTTCTTCTGGTGACGGACGGAGACCCACGATAAGCTTGACGATGATCGTGATGATCAGCGTAGCAACAATGCTCAGGACGATGGTCAAGGCGCATGCTTTCAACTGGTTCATCAGGATACCGCCGGTGCCACCAGCATCCACAATCAGTTTGGCCATGTCTTTGTTCACATAGGCGTTCACGGTGGTGAGGTTACCGTTGATGCTGTTGTTAGCGAAGATACCAGTGACGAGAGCACCCATGGTGCCACCGACACCGTGGATACCGAAGGTATCAAGAGCATCGTCATAGCCCAGCTTGCTCTTCGCAAAGACCACTGCGAAGTAAGGAACCACAGCGGCGAGGACACCGATGATCATGGCAGCTTTGGCATCGACAAAACCAGCGGCAGGGGTGATCACCACCAGACCTGCAACAGCTCCGGAGCAGAAACCAAGGATGGAAGGCTTACCTTTGTGGAGTTTTTCGATCAGAGCCCACACGAAGCAGGCAGTGGCGGCAGCCAAGGTGGTGGTCATGAAAGCGTTGGCGGCGAGACCGTCAGCAGCAAGAGCAGAACCTGCATTGAAGCCATACCAACCGACCCAGAGCATTCCGGTGCCGACCATGCAAAGAACCATGCTGTGTGGAGACATCTTTTCTTTTCCAAAGCCTTGGCGTTTGCCAAGCATGATGCAAAGAACAAGAGCGGACCAACCGGAGGACATGTGAACCACGGTGCCACCAGCAAAGTCGATGGCAGGAAGGCCGGAGGCACTGTTCCAGACACCGTTCATGAGACCGTCAAAGCCCCACACCATGTGGGCGAGAGGGAAGTAAACGACGAACATCCAGATGGCCACGAAGAGCATCACTGCGGAGAACTTCATGCGCTCAGCGATAGCACCCACGATCAGAGCCGGAGTGATGATGGCGAACATGAGTTGATACATGGAGAACACCGATTGGCTAGGCCAGCCAGCGTAGTTTGTGTTTGGAGCGGCGCCTACACCTTCAAGGAAGAAGTATTTGAAGCTGCCGAGGTAAGGGGACCACCAGGGTGCGCCTTCAGCTGGATGCTCACCGAAGACGAAGGAGTATCCGACGAAATACCATAGGATCGTCACAAGACCGGCAATGCCAAGGCATTGAGCGAGAACGCTGAGAACATTCTTCGAGCGAACCAGACCACCGTAGAAGAGAGCCAGACCCGGAAGGGTCATGAACAAGACTAAAGCAGCGCAGATCATCAGGAAGCCATTGTGGCCTGGACCCGAGAGATTGGCGAGCTTGCCATCAGCGGCGGGAGCCATGTTGTTGAAATATTGCTCGACGTCCGCGATGCGTTTCTCTAGATCCGCAGGAGTGGCAGCAGCGGGTTCAGGGGCGGGTGCTGGTGCAGCAGCCGGAGCCGGAGCAGCAGGAGCAGGTGCCGCCGCATCTTGCGCCCAGGATGAGCTGGTGCTGAAGGCGATGGCAGTGGTGGCGACGACCGCAGCGGAGAGTAAGCTGCGCCAGTGACTTGAGTGGTTGATTTTGAGCATAGTGTTTTACGAAGTGGATTGGCTCCGCAAAGAATGTTTCAGCACCCACCGTGCCAACTCTGCCCAAGTTTTTTCCGATCTTGATCACCACCCACGAAAATGTGCATTAAATTTTTTTCCACAGCATGGCTAAAAAGAGAGGAAACTCTTTTCGGGCATGATTTTCAGCGCGGGCACGCGGTCCAGGCTGACTTTCTTTGTGTGAATGCCACTCACTAAGTCCGGCCATGACCATGCCTGCGGCAAATCCGGCTTGGCTTAGGGATTCTAGACTGCGGTGGAAGGAGGTGGTGCTTTCACTGTTGGCCTTTCCTGGATGCATGAGGATCGGGATGCTGAGCGTGCTGCTGTAGGCATCGACACGTCGATATTGGGCCGAGTGATCTTTGGCGAATTCCCAACTTGTTTGTTTGGGGATGCGGAAGGCGGGGTGATTGAGCACCCAAAGCATGCGAGCACCCGGTTTTAATACACTGGCCACAGAGGCACAGACTTTTTCTAAATGCTCCATGTTTTGCAGGCAAAGGATGGCAGAGGCTGCCTCAAATTCGCCAATGCCCGCGAGATTAGCGGCATCCCGATCAAAATAATGAATGGGCGCGCGACTCCTGTAAGTGCGTGCTTTTTCGATCAAACTGGGCGCAGCATCCACGCCAGTGACTTGGGCGCCTGTTTCTGAAAGTGCGCGAGAGAAAACGCCCTGTCCGCAGCCTAGATCTAAGATGCGCTCCCCCTTTTTCGGAGCCAACATGGCCAGAGCATTTGGGATCACGACGGCTTGATAAAGTTCTGATCCGCGTTCGCCCAAGATGCGGTCATACCAATCGGCTGACTTTTCCCAAGATGTGCCGCCTTGACTGCGATCCTGCGCCGGGCGCCGTGCTGGCCGCCCATGTTTTGGAGCTGGCGGACGCTGCTGAGAGAAGCGAGGTGGCGTGCGTGAACCGGTGGGTTTGCGTGGGCGATCTGGAGTCATGATGCACTTATATGCCTCAGGCCCGTGTCATCTGCCACTGAGGAATGTGAGACGCGGAGAGTTTTAAACCGCTAATGAACGCTTATGTCAGAACAGGGAAATGGTAGGGTTTGAGGCCTTTCTAGTAGCGTTCATTGCTGATTATTAGCGTTCAAAAATCCGCTGTCACTGGTCTAACCAGTCGCGCATTTCGTAAAGCTTTGGATCGCGCACCGGGGGCCTGCCCACACGCATGATTTTTTTGACCTGAGAGAAAAGTGCGTCGGCTTCGCCACCTTCTTCCATGCCGCCAAACTCAGACTCCAGCTTCTCGGGGTCTTCGCCTGATTCCAGTCGGCGCACCATTTCACGGAGTTCTGGTGGTGTTTTGTCACCCATGAGGTCGGTCATTTTGCGCATGAAATGACCGAGCTGCCGTGGATCAGGATTGTCCGTGTCCAGCGCGCTCATGTCCCCCTCCATGTCAGCCATGAGGCTTTCCATTTGGGCATCGTCGATCCCAGCAAAGGGATCATTGGCGGTTTCTTCTTTGGCCCTCCCGATGACAGCGAACTGGGAGACGCGTTTTTCCAGTTTAAAAGCGCTATTGTCAGGGCAATTCGGCACTCTGTCTCGATAGGCTAGACTGCGGGCCAAGAATTGGTAGAGCGTGTTGTTTTCCTGGCAGTAGAATTCGTAAATTGGCATGGTGATGGAGAGGTTAAGATGTCAGCACCAAACGAAACTCTTCTGTGATGGCAAGGGCTATCTTGTCAACGGATAGACCTGCACCTTCACGCCAGGCGAGCCGATAACGTGATCGGGTGGCCGTGTTGGCTCGTCGTAACCATTGAGGCGAAAGAGATCGGCATCCCATTTCTCTAGCTCGACTTCCGCTAGCGGATAGGGAGCATGATGAACGCGGCCGCAACGCAGGCCACTTGGGGTTTGGGTAAAGAGCAGGTATCGCTCCGCCAAGAAAAACTCGAGAGAGCCAAGCTTAGCAAGATTGGTCTCTGGCTTGATTCGATAAGCAAACTCAGATGTCGCGGCATCACCACGCCGCTGAGACCGGTAGTGGATCATGCCTGCGGGTGTCTTGGAGGCAGACATCTGGGCATTCTGATAGGGCAAATGAAACAGCGTGCGCGCTGTCCACACGGCTAGGGATTGATTGCAGTCCAGAGAATCAAACCACACGCCAGGGCGTCCCTGATCATCATGGACATAGGTGCGCAGATTCATTTCCAGGAAGTGGCTCAAGCCAGGCACGGCGGGGCAGAATCGTGGGCGGATGCCACGCATGAAAAACGGTACGATGGCGATCCAGGCTTTTCCATCAAACGTGTCCACATGCAGTCCTGGGGGGAGTCGCTGCTGCACTTCCGCTGGATTCATGGCCCAATGCAGGAAGAGCAGATTCTCCCAGCGTTGGTGCATGACCACAGGCTGATCTGGGACTTTACGCATGGCTTGGCGTTGGGCATCTGTAGGAGTTGGCATCGTTTTAGATACGCTTGGGAAATGCCGAAGATACGTGAGTCAGCACGATGGCTTGGTTCAACCTCCCGACTAACTTGCCCTAGAGTTACGCGAAGTTTCGCCCGCCATGGATGATATGAGACTGTTCGTGATTCGAGTTTCTAATCACAGGATTAAAAGGAAAACAGGATTAACAGGAATGGGTTCTGACCTGTAAATCATGTCTTTCTGTTTTCCTGTAAAACTGGGTCTCCAGTTGCGTTGTTGTCTCCGACTCATACGGCCAAAGTGACTCTTCGTTGCACATCCCACGCCCCATGGATTGTCTGCTAGATTCAGGAATGGCTGACCGCCGATTTGTATCCGTCATTGATTCCACAAGGCTTTTCGTCTCTCGGGCGGTGTCACCCAAGACACAGCCGCTTCGAGTCGAAGAAGCCTTGTGAAACCAAGCCCTAGCGCAACTCAACGATCTTCCATTCCCGGATCTAGGTTTCATGATGAAGGCTCGCGCATTCTGGCGGTTCATCCAGTGAGCGATGTCTTGGCTTCGCTAATGACGGTGTTGACTGATGGCAACGTGAGTTGATCAAGCTGCCATGCCCACCACCAACAAACTAGCAGCGATCCAGTCTCGCACTCCGAGTCGGTCGGCATCGCCGGTGAAGCGGATGAGTTTGAAGAGGGCACCGGTGGGACAAGCGTATTTGCAGTAGGCTAGCGGCTGGAAAAGCGATGTGATGAGACCGATCAGAGCGATGGCGAGGCTGGCCCAGCCGGCGACTCGGAAAACGTAGGCATCAAAGGGTTCCAGCGCATTCAAGTTGATAGCCCATCCTCGGATGAGACTGATGAAAATGAGGGCCAGTAGAACAAAGGGAATCTGTGTCAGCCAGCGTTCAATTTTGGCTGGCACACGCCATTGCCAAGGCAGTCGGCGGGCTAGTAGCTGCTGCATAGCCCCATGCGGGCAGATGTGATGACAATAAAGCTGTTTGCTGGTAAAGATCGGCCCGAGCAGAGAAATGACCGCAAGCATGAGCAGTCCAGGTGCATTCTGCCAAGGCGTTCCATGCGCTGCCCAGCCAGTGAGTAAGCCTTGAGACAAAAGCTCACTGGCGATGAAACCGCCATAAAGAACCAGCCAAACATGATGCAAATGCCGTGCCCAAGCGATGCCGCGCAGCCTGCTGAAGGCCATGATGAAAGCGGCGATGAGCGTGATGGCATGCCCAGTGTCTTGCCAACGCCATTGGATCTTTCTCAGCCAGCCGGTTGACTGCGTCTCCAAGAGGTTTTTTGCCCGTAATTTCAGACCTTCTGCGACCGACCAGCTGGTTTCAGTGGCTCCAGAGACGCCTTCGATTTTGGCCTGCTTAAAGTCTAGATCAGCCAGCTTCTCCAGCGTCATGTCATTGAAGAGATTTTGGAAATAATTGTCGCCGGTGACATAGGCCACGTAGCGTTTGGAATCGAAGCTTTTGCGCAGAGACATCCGCTTTAAAATCTGGCCGCTGGCATCTAGTAGCATCAGCGAATCCGTCGGCCCCTTATAACCGACGAGCGCATCCGTCACGGGTGAGGTGCGGGTGGCGATGCCGATTCGAGTGCCGTTGCCATCTAGGACCTCGTGACTGCCTGGACGCCGATTGACTGGCCGCAACTGCGCGGCCTTGGGCTCCAATTTCTGCACCTCTGCCAGCGTGATCTCGTCTGGAAATCGTAGAGATGTGCCTGTGGCCTGGCCTAGTTTGGCCAGCACGCCTTGAGCAATGGCGGTGCTGGTTAAAGTGGCTCCTGTGACGACATGCAATGGTTTGGCCGCATCAGGCTTCTTCATCTGCTCGGCGAATTGAGTGAAAAAAGCTCGGTCAGCCACGACCTCAGCTACATGTTCGGAGGTGTCATGGCTTTTAAGCAGGCGCACGTGGCTCAGGCTGCCTTTGACATCAAAGATCAGCAGGCAATTCGTTGGGCCTGAGTAGCCTATGAAGGTATCTGATTCAGGCGCTGTCATGGCCACATAGCCCAGAATTTCTCCCTCGGCACCGAGGGCTGCGCGCCAGCCACTGGTGGGATGAACTGGACTGAGACTCTGGATTCGAGGAAAGTCACCACGCAAGCGCAGAGGCTGGATGGCTGCTGCGGCCTCTTGTTGATTCCGAAGGCTGATGGACTCTCGGATGACCAGAAGTGCAGCCGCTAGCAGCCCGAACCGCCAGAGACGGATGAGTTGATGGCGCAGTTTCTTGGGAAGCATTAGCCCATGGTGGCAGGAAGAGTGCTGCTGTCACGCGTATCCTGCATTCGAGGCAAAGCCGTGGCTTGCCATGCCGCTTTGGCACGCTATGACTGGCACCCCTTCCTGTCCGACCTCCGTTTGATGGAAGGCCTACTCTACTATGTCTCTCTCTCCCGAAAGCCCCGTAGCCGTCCTTTGCAGTGGCGGTGATGCCCCTGGAATGAATGCCTTTCTGCGCGCGATGGTGCGGTTAGGACTGAATCGCCACGAAACGCCCGTTTATGGCATCCGCGATGGCTATCGCGGACTCGTTCGTGCGGCTCGTCAGACCGAGGGTGATCCCGAAGCCATCGTCCGCTTGAAGCTTGAAATTGAGCGTAATACCGGTCACCGCGGCTTGATCGACGGGCAGCAAAACATCATTCAAATGGATCATGCCAGCGTTTCTGGCATCATGGGCAAAGGTGGCACCATTTTGGGCTCGGCGCGCTGCTTGGATTTTCACAAACCTGAGGTCCGTCGGGAAGTCATTACGCTTTTAGAAAAGCTCGGTGTTCGGGCTCTCGTTGTCAGTGGTGGCGATGGATCGCTCACAGGTGCGCGCCTGCTGGCTGAGGAGAGTCACTTGCGGATTATTGGCGTGCCAGCCACGATTGATAATGATCTGCAATTCACCGAAATGGCGCTGGGGGTCGATACGGCTGTTCATACGCTCGTTTGGGCTGTCGATCACTTCATCGACACGGCCCGCAGTCATCGCCGGGTCATGGTGCTGGAAACTATGGGTCGTGAAAGCGGTGATCTGGCCCGAATGGCAGCCTTGGCTTCAGGGGCGGAGATGGTGATCACCCCCGAAGGTGGCCCCATGACTGACGTGAGCATGGCTGCCTTGGCTAAGAAGATCGAAGGAGCCATGACGCGTGGCCGTGGTCATGCCATCATTTTGATTGCGGAAGGCGTGCGTTTTGAGCCACCTCAGTCGCGCAATGGTGCCTACATCCTGCGGGATGCTTTCCAGAAATACTTCCAACGCGAAGGCGCTCCCTTCCAGGACTTAGAGGTTCGTCCTTCCGTGCTTGGTCATTTGCAGCGCGGTGGTCACACCACGCCAGGCGATTGCATTCTGGCTGCCCGTTTTGCCGAAGAAGCTTGGAAGGCCCTGCTTGATCCGAACGGCATCAATGGCATCACGGCACTCCGCTACAATAAGGTGGAAATCGTGCCTTTCGGTTGCCCAGACTTACCAGAGCGGGCCATTCACTCGCGTGCGATGGAGCATTTGCATGATGATTTGAGCAATTGGTAAGGCCGCTTGCTTAAATCTCCAGCCTGACGCGCACCTGTCTTCATCTCTGCCTTGTGATTCCCGGATGAGTCAGGGTCTCTTGCCGTAACCGCCTGGCATGGCAGACGTAGAGGGCCTTGATGATCTCTTCGATCTTTCCAAAAGATGAACATTTCGAGACAGTAGTCTCTCTCTACGGTCGTTACATTTCTCATGCGTTTCTTCTTTGTCAGCATTCTCTTCTGCCTCTGCTGGCAAGTGCAGGCGCTGGAGAATCCACCGGCAAAAACGACTTTAGCGGATTTATTCAAAATCCAACATACTGTGCAGACACAGCTGCCACATGTTCAGGCTGCTGTTGTGGCGATTCAAACGAATGACGGAACGGCTAGTGGTGTCATCATTACGGGGGATGGGCTGATCCTCACAGCAGCTCATGTAGCTGAAAAACCAGGCCGCCAAATGCGTGTCATTTTGCAAGATGGGAAGCGCGTGATCGCCACCACACTGGGACTGGATCAATCGGCCGATGCTGCCTTGATGCAACTCAATGACAATGAGGTGAAGTGGCCCTGCGTGAAAGTTAGCCGCCAAGTTCTCAAAATTCAGGCGGGTCAGTGGTGTTTCGCTCTGGGGCATCCAGGAGGCTTTGATAAAGAACGTGGCGTGGTTTTACGTGTCGGGAAAGTCGTCAAAAAAACCGCTAACTCCCTGCAAACCGATTGTGTGCTCATGGGTGGCGATTCCGGTGGACCATTGTTTAATCTGGATGGCGAAGTCATCGGTATTCATAGCCAAATTTGGGAGGAACGGGATCAAAACATGCATGTCTCCATGGCGCCTTTTTTTCGATCATGGGATGATTTAAAAAGTAGCCAGATCATCCACGTTTGGGGAACTGGTAGTGGTGGCTACCTTGGTGTCGAAATTGATGCTGATACCAATGCAGAAGTTATTAAAGTGAATCGAGTGGCTAAAGACAGCCCAGCAGAGCTGGCGGGCATCCAACCAGAAGACATTATCCTTCGCCTAGATGGTGAGCCCATGCAGTCGGAGTCGCAGTTTCTCAATGCCGTTCGTGCCCGAGCTGCGGACACAGAAATTCAAATCCAAGTCCAGCGCTCAGGTAACCTGAGCGATTTTAAAGTCCGACTCGGTAGTCTACCCAAGGAGGATGCTGCATGAACTGGAGAATCACCTTTTTGATGTGTTCTACCTTAAGTTTGGCACAGGCTGATTCACGCGCCCCTCTATCTGCGTCAGAGCGCACGAATGGTGCCCAAACTCTGACTGCTGTTGCCGCCTTAGAGAAGCGGATTCAGATCATGACCGCTCCGGTGATTGATGCAGATGGCCACACCCTCAGCACCGCGTCCTGGGTTGGATCTGAGGGATACTTTCTTACCAAAGCCAGCGACACGCCGAAGCTCGAACGGTGCAAAGTCCTCATCAGTCCCAGCGTTACCGTCGCGATTCGTGAGATCCATCGCTCAGCCATTCATGATCTCGTTTTAGCTCAGGCTGTCGGTGTCAGTGGACTGCCTGCGCTTACATTTGAATCGAAAGCTCGATCCACGCGCTATGGTCAGTGGCTGGCGGCACCCGTGAAAGGTGGCAAAACCGTGCGTATCGGCGTCATCAGTGCTCAGCGCCGCAAGATCCCCGGCGGTGGCGCAGCCATGGGAGTGCGAATGGATGAAAAAACCAACAGCAAAGGCGTGCGTATTGCCGGCATCGCCGAGGACAGCCCAGCTGCCGCAGCTGGGCTCTTAGAAGACGATGTGCTTCTTTCTCTGGATGGACACACACTCAATTCCTATCAAAAGGTACATGAACTCGTTCGTGATCGTCAGCCAGGTGAACAGATTGAGATTGTCTATCGTCGTTCAGGAAAAGTAGCTCATGTGCAACTTCGTCTGGCGAGCCGCAGCAAGATCCTGCAAAATTGGGAAGGGGAAGACTTTGCCAACGGAGGCATCTCAATTCGGACGGACAACTTCGCGCAAGTCATCCAACACGACCTGCCACTGGCTGCTCAGGACATGGGAAGTCCCTTGTTTGATCTTGAGGGCCACCTACTCGGCATCAACATTGCCCGTGTGGACCGCATCACCACCTTTGCGCTTCCAACGGAAATCTTCTGGCCTACCTTTGTCCCCTATATCGAAGCCGACCGCCATCCGCCCAAGGCTTTGAAGGCCAAGATTTTTTAACGGATTTAACAGCAAAGATGAGCTCTCTAAATCAATAGCTTAGTTCATCCGAGCTTCGTCCGCTCAAGCGCTTGATTCCAACCTGCGGTCAGTGCTTTTTTCTGCGAAGCTTTCATGGTGGGCAGGAAGCGGCGTTCAGCCTGCCATTGAGTGGCAATGTCAGACGGGTCTTTCCAGTAACCGATGCCCAAGCCAGCCAGATAAGCTGCACCGAGTGCCGTGGTTTCTGTGACGACGGGCCTAACCACAGGCACGCCCAGGAGGTCAGCCTGAAATTGCATGAGCAGGTTGTTGTTGCTGGCACCGCCATCGACACGAAGCTCACGCAGTTTCACCCCTGCATCAGCCTGCATAGCGGTGAGGATGTCGGTCACTTGGTAAGCAATGCCTTCCAGCGCAGCTCGGGCGATGTGGGCCTTGGTGGTGCCACGAGTGATACCCGACATCAGTGCCCGTGCGTGCGGATCCCAATGCGGTGCGCCGAGCCCGGCAAAAGCGGGCACCAGATACACGCCGCCCGTATCGGGCACTTGCGCTGCTAGCGGCTCGATCTCCGAGGAATGTTTGATGATGCCCAGGCCATCTCTTAGCCATTGGACCACGGCTCCTGCAATGAAAACACTGCCTTCCACGGCATATTCAAGTGGCCCCTCTCCGAGTTGCCAGGCCACGGTGGTGAGCAGCTTGTTTTTTGAGGCGATCTTCTTGGTGCCTGTGTGCATGAGCATGAAGCACCCAGTGCCATACGTGTTTTTGACCATGCCGGGCTTGGTGCAGACTTGGCCAAACAACGCTGCCTGCTGATCTCCAGCCATGCCTGCAATGGGGATTCGCCCGCCGAGAAGTGTGGTCTCGCCAAAGAAACCACTGGAGGGTTTGACCTCAGGTAAGGTGCTGGCAGGGATGCCGATGAGCTTCATAAGTTCCTGATCCCAGCGACCTTCCGTGATGTTAAACAGCATGGTTCGTGAAGCATTGCTGACATCGGTGGCATGGACAAGCCCGTGGGTGAGATTCCACAGCAGCCAGGAGTCAATGGTGCCAAAGGCTAGCTGTCCTGCTTTGGCCAGTGTTTTGGCTTCAGGATTGTTTTGCAGAAACCAGCGCATCTTGGTGGCCGAAAAGTAGGCATCCACGACAAGCCCTGTTTTTTCAGCAATCATGGCAGAGGCTCCTTTAGCCTTCAATTGATCACAGAAGCCCGCTGTGCGCCGATCTTGCCAAACGATGGCTTTGCCGACTGGTCTGCCCGTCTTCTTATCCCAAGCAACGGTAGTCTCCCGCTGATTCGTGATGCCGATTGCAGCAATGTCCTTGGCCGTGAGCTTGGCCTTTTTCAGCGCTTCTTTGGCCGTTCGAAGCTGTGTCTGCCAGATTTCCTCCGCATCATGCTCCACCCAGCTGGGCTTCGGATAATGCTGGGTGAATTCCCGCTGCGCCGTTGCGACGACTCTCCCTGCATGATCAAAGATAATGCTGCGGCTGCTCGTCGTGCCCTGATCCAATGCGAGGATGTATTTCATGCTGCCGATTCTCCACATCAGCACAGGGATGACAAGCTAGATTGCAATGAGGGCAATCAAGTGATTCACAAAACAGCGAGATTCGTGAATCACATAGATACTGGGTCGATCTCTAATCAGATCAAGCACTCAGCGATCTGAACCGCATTCAGCGCGGCACCTTTGAGGAGCTGATCGCCGACGATCCAGAAGGAAAGGCCATTATCCAAGGCACAGTCGAGACGGAGGCGGCCGACGGCACAGTTATCGCGGCCCGCGATGTCGAGGGCGAGGGGATACTGCTTGTTGGCTGGATCGTCGATGACGTCCAGACCTGGGGCTTTGCTGAGGATCTCGCGGGCGGTGGCCAGATCGACGGGCTTTTCAAACTCGGCGCTGATGGCGATGCTGTGAGCACGGAAGACAGGAATGCGAACGCAGGTGACGCTGGCACGGAAGTCCGGGTGATGCATGATCTTGCGCCCTTCATTTTCCATTTTCATTTCTTCCTTCGTATAGCCGCTATCCAGGAACGAATCCACATGCGGGATGGCGTTAAAAGCGATCTGATGGGGATAGACGGTCGGCTTGGAGTCCAGCTTAGCGGCATCCCAGGCGCGGTTTTCACTGGCCCATTCGCGGGACTGTTTGGCGAGTTCTTCGATAGCCTGTGCGCCGGTGCCGGAAACGGCTTGGTAGCTGCTGGCGATGATGCGCTTCACGCCAAAGGCCTGATGCAAGGGGTAAAGCGCCATGAGGGAAATGGCGGTGGTGCAGTTGGGATTAGCGATGATGCCTTGATGGCTTTTTACATCGGCTGCATTGATTTCAGGCACCACGAGCGGGACCGTTGGGTCCTGGCGGAAGAAGGAGGAATTATCCACCACCACGGCACCAGCTTTTACCGCATGGGGGGCGAAATCACGAGAGATACCACCACCTGCACTGAAGAGAGCGATGTCCACGCCAGCAAAGCTGTCGGCCGTGAGTTCCTTGATGGTGACATCTTCACCTTTGAACTTCATCGTCTTTCCGGCACTGCGTGCACTGGCGAGAAGGGTGAGCTGGCCGACGGGGAATCCGCGCTCTTCGAGGCAGCGCAGCATTTCCACTCCCACCGCTCCGGTGGCACCGACGACGGCGACGTGTTTCAGGTTACTCATGGTTGTATTGGTTCTTAGTTGGGGAAAAAGGGCGCACAAAGTAGGGGGAATCTCTGGGAATGCAAGGGGCGCAGTCTTCCCCACACACTAGTTTTCTTCCTTGAAAAGCCACCTCACGCCAGTAAAGAACCTGCCCGTGCGCTGGGCCGCCTTTCGCGCTGCTTTAAATCCATCACGCACTCTGTCCTACAATCTCTCATGAATAAAGCCCTCCTTGCTCAAGCTGCCAATGAAGCCCGTGGTCTCGCCATGGATGCCGTTCACAAGTGCTCCTCAGGTCATCTCGGCCTTCCTCTCGGCTCGGCTGAGATCGGTGCCGTTCTTTTTGGTGAAAGCCTCCAGTGTGATCCAGCCGATCCGAAATGGCTGAACCGTGATCGTTTCATCCTCAGTGCAGGTCACGGCTCCATGTTCATCTATTCTTGGCTGCACCTCAGCGGCTATGCCGTGAGCATTGACGATGTCTCGAAGTTCCGTGTTCTCCACAGCATCACCCCAGGTCACCCAGAGTTCCATGAAACTCCTGGCGTGGAATCCACCACTGGCCCACTCGGTCAAGGCATTGGCAATGCAGCTGGTTATGCGCTTTCTGGCAAAATGGCAGCCGCCAAATACAATACGGCTGACCACACAATCATCGACAATCACATCATCGCTCTTGCTGGCGACGGTTGCCTTCAGGAAGGTGTGGCCCGTGAAGCGATCGCCTTTGCTGCTCATAACCAGCTCGATAATCTCATCGTCATCTATGACTCCAATGATGTGACTTTGGATGCCATGGCCAACGTGACTCAGAGTGAAGACGCGCAAGCTCTTTACACCGCTCTCGGCTGGGAAACCGTGACCATCGATGGTCACGATCTGGAAGCTGTCAGCGCTGCCGTGGCTGCAGGTAAGAAGAATGACAATGGCAAGCCCAAGATGATCATCGCTAAGACGATCATCGGTAAAGGCATCCCCGAAGTGGCTGGCACCGCCAAAGGCCACGGAGAAGGCGGCGCTAAGTTCGTCGATTCCGCTAAGAAGGGTCTGGGTATCCCTGAAGGCACGCATTTCTATGTCAGCGACGCGGTGAAGGCCTACTTCGCCGACCTCAAGGCCAAGCGTGCCGCTGCGCATGCGGAGTGGAAGTCCACCTTTGCTGCTTGGAGCGCCGCCAATGCAGGCCTTGCTGCCGAGCTTGACGCCGCCCGCAATGGTAGCCTGAAGGCTGAAGATCTCCTCAAGGTGATCCCTGAATATCCATCTGAAGGCAAAGCTGCTACCCGTAACAGCGGTGGTGAGATCATCAATCATCTCGCCAAAGCAGTGCCAAACCTCATCACTGGCAGTGCCGACCTCTTTGGCTCGACGAAAAACTACATCACGGGTGGTGGTGACTTCAGTGCAACCAATCGCACGGGTCGTAATATTTGGTTTGGGATCCGCGAGCACGCCATGGGCGCGATCTGCAACGGTATTGCCTATGATGGCCTCTTCCTTGGCAGCTGCGCCACGTTCCTCGTCTTCGCTGATTACTGCCGTCCAAGCATTCGCTTGGCTGCCTTGGCCAAACTCCCTGTGACCTACATCTTCACGCATGATAGCGTCGGTGTCGGTGAAGATGGCCCGACCCATCAACCCGTCGAGACCGTCAGTGGTCTACGCGTGATCCCGAACCTCGACGTCATCCGCCCTGGCGATGCCGAAGAAGCCGCCGGTGCCTTTGCCGCTGCCTTCAGCCGCGCCGACGGCCCGACCCTGCTCGCTCTTAGTCGCCAGGATCTGCCTCATCAGGGTGGAGCTAGCGCTACGGCACGCCGCGAAGGCACGCTCAAAGGCGGCTACATCCTCGTTAAGGAAACGACGGCTCTTGAAGCCATCGTCATCGCCACTGGATCGGAAGTTCAATGGGCCGTCGAAGGTGCCAAAGGTAAGCCCGGCGTCCGCGTCGTCAGCCTGCCCTGCTTCGAGCGCTTTGATCGCCAAGACGCTGCCTATCGTGAGTCCGTCCTACCAGCTGCCTGTACCAAGCGCGTCGCTATCGAAGCAGGCGTCTCCGGTCTCTGGTGGAAATACGTCGGCACTCAGGGTCAGATCATCGGCATCGATCGCTTCGGCATCAGCGCCCCAGGAAACACGGTCTTCAAGGAGCTTGGCATAACCGCGGAAGCTGTGGCTAAGGCTTTGGCTTGAGCTATCGTGTAGATCTCTAAAATTCACTTCCAAACCTCCCGTCGCCAAAAGCACGGGAGGTTTTCTGTAGGCGCAGCCGCCAGAGTGCGGAGGTTTAACGGTATCAAGGCACTCCCGATCTCTCAATCTATCGAAAAATTTTGTGGCTCGAAGATCCAAAGGAAAGACTGGAGACTTGCCGGACTCTGCGTAGTACCTGCGCTCCCCAAATGCACACAGACGATTCCAACGACACAACACCCCTTGGCAGTTACGATGCTGAAGTGGTTGAAAGTGTGTGGCAATCGGCTCAGGCGGTGCCTGGGAATGATCCGCAAGTCTGGCGTAAGGATGAGTTCGGTGCGTGGATTCATCGGCGAGATTACCGACGCCGGCACAGTGAGTTTGGCTGGGAGATCGCGGATTACGGCTATCGAATGCGGGCTACGGGCCTCACATCTCTGCGGCCCATGCAGTGGCAGAACCATGTGGACTTTCAGGTCGCAGCACGGCATCAGGCCGTGATCAGTGCCGATGGTTTGCGCAATGCTCGAAGGTTAGTCTAGAACGCTTTCAATTCCTGATCACCACAGTCTTTGCAACGTGCTGTGAGATCGCGAAACTGGGCGGAACACTGTGGGCAGTAAGCCATGGAGCCGACTTGTTTTTCCGGAATCTCTTGTAGCTGATCTTCGCTGATGTTTTGGGCTTTGAGAAAGGCCGCCAAGACCCGCTTTTGCAGGGCTGCGGATTGAGCCGTTGAGTGTTGCAGGGACTTCCAGAAGCTGCGCAGTAACTTCAGTTTGTCAGCATCGCCCATTTTGGAGATGGCCGCCAAAGGATGCGCTTCTGGGGACAGGGCTTCACACAGATGATCTGCTGCGCGCATGGCCTGTTGTGGAAGAAAGGCACAAGCCAACATCTTCCAGAAACGATGCTTTAACGGATGAGCTAGGCGTCCACTAGCGCGCCAAAAAAGCACTGCTTGAATCCATTGAAGGCTGATCAAAGCCGCTGCCGCATAGAGCACTTCGTTGCCATCTCCGAAGCGGCGATAAATCACGGTGATGACGCCAAAACAGGTGACGAAAATGAGGGTCCCAAAAAGTCGAAGCAGGCGTGTCTCAATGGAAACCTGCTGCATGACAGCGCTTAGTTCTGCCCCGTTGAGGCTCTTCGTCGTCAGTTTTAGAAAATCCTTTTCTCTAGCGGCATCAGAGGACTTTTTCCAGCGCTTTAGCCGTTCGAGCCAGGCTTCGGCGCTGGTCTGATTGATGCATTGCAGCTGATGCTCAGTCGTGAGGATCAGCTTTGTTCCTTCTAAAGTGGGTTGCACACTCTCCCAAGGCAAGATGGGGTGATGGGAGTTTGGCTGATCCAAAAGCTCCAGACCATTTGGGCAGGGCGCGAGCTCCCAACTGCGCAGATTTCCAAAAGGCTGAAGAGGTGGCAGGATGGGCAGTAGAATCAAATGCCTGCCTGCAAAATCGAGTGGCAAAAAGGGTCGGCTCAGCCTGCTGCGGGATGTCCATAACCAAGTGGACTTTGGCTGGAGTCTGAGACTCTCGGCCAAGTACAGAAGCAAAAAAAGAGTGAACAGCCACTGCCCGTCAGTCATGGCAGATTAGGGTTCTTTGGTGCAGAACAACTTGGTGAACAGTGACTTAAGGCCTGCACCAATGGCGACGATCACCACGATGACGCCTTTGCCCAGCTTAGCAATCAGACCGCCAAGCTTGGCAAACAGGCCCATCTTTCCAGCTGCGACGGCGGCACCCCCGGCTACAAGGGCGGTAAGGCCATATTTTGCCACTTTATCACCTTCGCGATACTCGGCATAGGTGTTACCAGTCAGGTATTGGAAGTCGGCCATGATGGCTTGGTATTGTGGCAGCAAAGTCTGCATTTCATCCGGAGCACAGACCAACTCTATCTCCATGACACCGCTGCGGCCAAGAAGTCGAGTGTTGTAGTTGATGGATTCACCGCCGTCCTCGGAGCCAATGCGCAGAGCCCACTCCAGGTTTTTGGTTTGATCATTGAAACGTGGCGGCAGCGCCCAACCTAGAACGTGCAACGCGCCAAGTCCCCGTTCCTTACGGTACTCATTGCTCGCCTCCTGACCTTCTTGGTGGCCTTTGAGAAGTTCATCCGCGTTCAGGTCATTTTTTTCATCGTCTTTAACGTAGCCCGTTTCATTGAACTGAAAGATAACCCAAGGGCCCATGCCTTCAGTGGTCAAAAGTCCAAGCTCTTCACCGCTTGGGATGTTATCAAACATTTTTAGCATGTCGCCCGTGCCCTTCGTTGCGGTGAAACGCCAGCCCTTCGGAATGCTCACCTCGGCCATGCTGCCAATCTTTGCCTTGCCTTCGCGGGCCCAGCCAAAGGTCTCGATTTGATCCAGCATCGCTTTTCGACGGCTGGCGATCTCCTCCTCCGTCGGTTTGGTTGGAGCAGGTGCCGAGGGGGCGACCTCCTGAGCTGAAATGAGAGAAAGGGAGATCAGACCCAAAAGAAGGCCTGCCAATGCACGTGAGTTTGGCTTTTTCATAAAATCTCCCTGGAGGAGAGTGCGTCAGCCTATCGGCATGAAACAGCACGGGTCAAGCATGCTGGTTTCTATCCTGAAGAAATCCGTGGAGCCGGTGCGTGTGCTGCGTCATCTTTTTGCATGGCTGCCTCAGCGCTCATTCCTCCAAAAGTTCGATCCGCCTCAGGTTGCCTGCGCTGGGTGGCGATGGGACTGCTCTTCTTGTTTCTGATTTTCGCAGGGTTAGCTTTTTTCTTTTTCAGCACTCTCAAAGAGGCTGCGGCTTGGCTCAACGAGTTGCCGGCTCGACTGCTTCAGCAGGAGATCAGTTCGACTTTTCGCCAGTCGATCACTGAGATTGCCTCCACCCAAGGTGACATTTTAGAAGTCGCGACGATGCAGACCGACGAGACAGTGACGAAATTTGACATGAAGAGCGCTTTCAATCAGGCGGTTTATCTGGGGACGACGGTTTCTGAGATTCGCACCCCGGTGGTCTATCGCTACCACATCAGGCTCTCGGACGAGTGGCAGTTCAGTCTTGATGAGGGGGTCTGCATCGTTCGCGGTCCCATCTTGCGGCCAACTTTACCTCCCGCGATCCGGACGGAGGGCATGGAAAAAAAGTCCGAAGCTGGCTGGCTGCGCTTCAATGCGGCAGAGAATCTGGCTGCTTTGGAAAAGGAGCTCACGCCTACACTTGAAAAGCGCGCTGGGAATCAAGCCCACCTCGATCTGGTGCGAGAGGCTGCGCGGAAATCGGTGGCTGAATTTGTGAAAGCTTGGCTCCTCACAGAGGGTAAAACCCACCAGGAAAACGTCCGATCCATCACGGTCATCTTCCCTGATGAAGCACCATCTGGCCCTTTGCCCCTGCCGCCGACCTTGCAGATCCAGTGAGCGGAATGCTAAACTCTCTTCTTGCCAAAAGGCAGAATGACTCGACTATGGCGACCCTTTTGTCCGGCAGCCCCCTGGTTGTGCGGGACATCAGCCCGCCTTGATCCTCCGGAGTGGAAGATGATGAGCGGTTCACCCACCAACACTCCCAACCCAACAATAGCATGAGCGCACAAACACTCTCGGAAATGATCGCCGCATCATTCCGTGAACTCCACGAAGGATCGATCGTTAAAGGTCGCATTCTTGAAATCAAACCGCAGGTCGTCCTCGTTGACATCGGTTACAAATCCGAAGGAGCCATCCCCTCCAACGAATTCGAAGATGAAGACATTCAAGTCGGTGACGAGATCGAGGTACTCCTCGAGAAACTCGAAAACGACGAAGGCATGGTCGTTCTCTCCAAAGAGAAGGCTGCCTACAAACAGAACTGGGAAAAAATCGCTTCCGTGTTCCGCGATGGCGGACTCGTCAAAGGCAAGGTCAAATCTGTCGTCAAAGGTGGCCTTATGGTCAACGTCGGCGTCGAGGCCTTCCTCCCTGGCAGCCAGATCGACATCATTCCACCGAAGGACCTCAACGAATTCGTTGGCAAGGTCTTCGAATTCAAGATCGTCAAAATCAACGACGACCGCAAAAACATCGTCCTGTCCCGCCGCGAAGTTATCGAGGCAGAGCGTGCCGAGCAGCGCCAGAAATTCCTCGAATCCGTCAACGCGGGTGATAAGGTTATCGGCGTGGTCAAGAACATCACCGACTTCGGTGTTTTCGTGGACCTCAACGGCATGGACGGTCTCCTCCACATCACGGATATGTCGTGGGGCCGCCTGAACCACCCAACGGAATTGGTCGGTATCGGCCAGCGTCTGGAAGTGCAGATTTTGGAAGTGAACCGCGAGAAAGAGCGTGTTTCCCTTGGTCTGAAACAACTCCAGAACAACCCATGGGAAAACATCGAAGGCCGCTACCCAGTGGGCCAAAACGTCAAGGGCAAGGTCACCAAGCTCGTCGCTTACGGTGCCTTCTGTGAGATCGAAGAAGGAGTCGAAGGACTCATCCACGTCTCCGAATTGTCCTGGACCAAGCGTATCGCCCGCCCATCTGACGTCCTCACGGTCGGTCAGGAAATCAATGCAGTCGTTCTTGGTATCAACAAGGACGAGCGCAAGATCAGCCTTGGCGTCCGTCAGCTTGACACCAATCCTTGGGATGACATCGACGTCCGCTACCCTGTGGGCACCCAGATCTCTCGCCTAGTCCGCAACCTCACCGCTTACGGTGCCTTTGTGGAACTGGAAGAAGGTATCGACGGCATGATCCACGTTTCCGACCTCAGCTGGACACGTAAGATCAATCACCCATCCGAAATGCTCAAAAAGGGCCAGGATGTGGAAGCTACCGTTCTCGGTATCGACAAAGCCAATCAGCGCATCAGCCTCGGCATGAAGCAGCTCGATACCGACCCATGGTCGATCATCGACAACCGCTTCAAAGTCGGTGATGTCGTGAAGGGCAAAGTCGCCAAGATCGCCAGCTTCGGTGCCTTTGTGGAACTGGAAGGTGATATCGACGGTCTCGTCCATATCTCTCAGCTCAGCGAAGATCATGTGGCTAAGGTCAAGGACATCATCAACGTTGGTGACGACGTCGAAGCCCGCGTTATCAAAGTGGACAAAGTGGAGCGCCGCATCGGCCTTTCTATCAAGGCCATGAACTACAGCGAAGCAGACATTCAGAAGGAAAGCCAAGCTTTCGAAGCCCTTCGCCCAAGCACCGACCTCGTCGGACT
>CAMBPS010000068.1 GCA_945869675.1 Prosthecobacter debontii
TAAGTGAGAATGTCTACAGTTACGCTAGGGACACTTTTTATAGCCACGATGGCTTCCAGGTGGATTGGGGAAATGGCCCTGGTGCCACCTACGGAATGCAGGCCGGAAGAGGCCACCGAGTTGCTATTCACGACGAAACTCCTGAACCGGGAATCGATCCTGATGTGGGAATCAATCGCGAAGTGGGCATTGCCGTTATTTTAGGAAGCAATACCGTTGGTTCAAATTCGGTGGGCCCACACTTAGTGACTCAAGACTTTGGCACGGACAGTAGCGCAGACGGTTACGGCACACCTTTTGTGACAGGTGTTGCTTACTATGATTTGAATGCCAACAACTTCTACGATTTGGGTGAAGGCATCGGTGGATTGACCGTGAATGTCGAGGGGGCTAGTTCCTATGCAGTCACCTCTGCTTCGGGCGGCTACGCTGTGCCTGTTCTGAGCACTGCGACTGCACGTGCAGTGACTTTCACCGGTTTAGGTGCAGAGGGTGCTTCTAATACCGCCCCTACTTTAGATGATGACAATGTGAAGGTGGATTTTAAACCAGCTTTTGTTCCTGCATCGCTCACTGGCAGTGATGCGATTCAAACTGGGCAGACTTCCAATTACACCTTCAATCCAGTCTTGGGAGCGACCGGCTACAAAGGTCGCGCAATGCGCGATGTCAATGCATCTGCCGACAGTGCCGATAATCTGGCACGGATGACCGTGAATCAATCAGGGGCATATAATGCGACTTCCACTTCCGTGAAGTTCGCAGGCAATGGCAGCTACCATTTGGTTTGCCCCAAAGTCGGCCCACAGACATTGACCTATCAAAATAGCTTTCATGCGAAAGCAGGGGCTAGCTTGTCTTTTCGCAGCCGCCTAGGGATTGCGGCAACTGCTCAGGTAGCACGAGTGGAAGTTTCCACCAATAACGGTCTGTCTTGGCAGGCTGCTTATACTCAGGCTGGAACCGCAACAGCAGGAGAGACAACTTTCCAAGCTCGCAGCATCTCTCTTGAAACGTTTGCCGGGAAAACCATCCAGTTACGCTTCAATTTCGGCATCAATAGTGGTAGTTTTTTCACTGAGACGTCAGATGGTTATGGTTGGTACATCGACGACATCACCTTTGGTAATTTGATTGATACCAGCAGTGCCTCGATTACGACCTTGCCTGAAGGAACTACCTTTGCTTTTACACCCTCAGCTGCCGGTACTCATCTTTTGGCTGTGTCTCCCATCATCTCAGGTCGAGACTTGGGCTTTGGTTCCACGAAAATCGTTGGGGTAAGCAGCGGTCCTCCTAGTTTAGCAGAAATCGACGTCGAGGAGCCTGCTGCTTCAGGATTGACTAGTGGGGTTTCGGTCGTCCATTTTGACATCCCCTATGGTGATTCATCGAAAGTCCGCACTTTTACGGTGAGGAACTCAGGGACAGAAGAGTTGAAGGGGCTCTCACTTGGCGTCAGCGGCACTCATGCCACAGATTTTGTAGCTGGGAATCTCGGGGCGGTATCGCTCGCACCTGCGGGCAGCACGACCTTCACGGTGACTTTTAAAACTTCTGATATAGGCCCACGAACAGCTCTTCTGAGAATTGATAGCAATGATGCCAACGAAAACCCATTCGAGATTAGTCTCACGGGAACCGGTAATTTTCCTGAAATCGAGGTCGAACAGCCTGCTGGTTTAGGGTTGACTGATGGGGGCTCGACCGTCCAATTTGGCAGCCAGTTTCGTGCTCAATCGGAAATCCGCACGTTTACGGTGAGAAACTCAGGGACAGAAGATTTGACTGGGCTGTCACTGAGCGTCAGCGGCACTCATGCCGTAGATTTTGTAGCTGGGAATCTCGGGGTGGAATCGCTCGCACCTGCAGCCAGCAAGACATTTGCGGTGACGTTCACACCTTCTGCTTTAGGCGCGCGATCAGCCGTTCTGACAATCGCTAGCAATGATGCGGATGAAAATCCATTTGAGATTAGTCTCGCGGGAACTGGCACCAATACGCCAAGAATTGACGTTCCACCGCTGGCATTGATCAGAAGGGAAGGCGCTCTGGCGACATTGGCGGTAACGGCCTCTCATCCAACATTGCCACTGACTTATGCTTGGAAGAAAAATGGAGTTATCCTTAAAAGCGCAGTTTCTTCATCATTGAGTTTTAATGCCGTGAAACTAACCGATGCTGGGAGCTACAGTGTCGTTGTCAGTATCCCGGGAGAAACCATCGAAACCCCAGCGGTGGCCTTGGCGGTGGTTAAGCCCATAGCGCAGAATTTCGTGCAGTTGGCTGGCACGACGATCAAGCCTGCGGTGAGCGTTTCAGGAGCGACTCTGACTTGGAAAAAGACGTCGGGAACGCCGCCGGTGATCGAGACCCTCACAAATCCGACGCCATTGACGCTTATCCTTGCAAATCTCAATGCTGGCACCAGCTCAGCTCTTTACACTTGTGAAGCCAGTGTTGCGAGTGGTGACATGCTGATCGCGGGGACGTTTGATGTTAAGGTGTTTAATGCGAAGCCACAAATCACCTTAGTTCAAAATATGCCTGATGGACAAGTCAGCAGCACTTACACCCATCAGATCAAATGTGACGGCGGCTCAGCGTTGACTCCTAGCAGCTACTCGATGGCACCAGCAATTCCAGGCCTGAAACTGAATACTGCAACGGGCCTAATCACAGGCAAGCCTACCGCTCCTAAGCGTTACACCGTCACACTGACAGCACGCAACAGTCTTGGTTTCACGACCGTAACGGATGAAATCGATATTGCCCCTTTACCTCAAAATGTGGAAGGCGTTTATACCGGAATTATTGCAAGAAATACCTCGCTCAACGGCAATCTTGGTGGGCGCGTCGATCTGACCGTCGTCAATACAGGTGTGTTGAGTGGCTCCGTCACTCTAGGGACCCTAAAGTATTCTCTGACTGGGGTCATGGATATTAGCCAAACAGCCGCGCCTGAAGCCACAGTGACCATCAAACGCACAGGAACACTTGGGCCTCTTACTTTAAAGTTCACCCTGGACACTGCCAATCCTGCCACGAATCGTTTTGCTACAGCCAGCCTAAGCGATGGCACAAACACCGCGCAGATCCAAGGCTGGCGCTTGATTTGGAAAGCCACCGGGACCCCATTGAATCTGGCGCCTTCAGCCGCCAAGCTTTACACCTTTGCGCTCAAACCGCCTGCTCTTCCTGCCTCAATGCCGCGTGGAGATGGTTATGGTTCATTCACGCCAGCTAAAGATGGAAAGCTTATAGTGGTTGGGAAAACCGGTGATGGCGAATCCTTTACCTGTGGTACCTTTTCAGGCCCTCAGGGACAGGTCTTGCTTTTCGGGACCCTTCTTTCCAAGGGTTCATTGCTGGGACAACTCGATGTTGATCTTGTCACTGACATCCTCAGCGGTGCCGTCTCTTGGATGCGCCCAGCTAATTCCGTTTCGCGCACTTATCCCTCGGGCTATGGCCCCGAGGATCTTACCGCTGTGGGTGGTAGGTTTACGCCGCCAACGGGGACGGCTTTGGTGCTTGGTTTGACCGTTGGCGTGGACAAAGCGCAACTGCTCTTTGCTGATGGCGGATTGAGCTCAGCGTCCATCGATCCAGATGTTTTCGAGTTTGATATTCTAGCCAAGAATGTCGCCAAACTGCCGGCTGTTCTTACACCAGGAAATCCCGGCAGTGTTAAAATCACCACGCTCAGTTCCACCACAGGTCTCTTCTCTGGAACCTTTGTTTTGGAAGATACCGAGTTGCGCACTGGCACGGCCTTTGCCGGCAAGAAACTCAAGCGTACGGGCAGCTTTGCTGGCATTCTTACTCAGGTCGGTAGTTCTCCGGTCGGAGCAGGCCACTTCCTGCTACCAGAACTCCCACGTGATGCTGCCCCGTCAATTCCTGCGACTACATCAAGTAACAGTCAGATCCTCTCCGGCTCTGTTCTGATGCAGAAAAAGCCGTGAGAGGAATAGGACGCTAAGTGGTTTGATTTTAAACTCAGGCTAAGCGGATTCAAGAATAAGCCATTTTTGTGTCTAGCTTTTGCTGGGTAGATCCACGAGCATCTGAGCGTTGCTAGGGTAGCGCTCAAAAAGCTGAAGGACGCGCTGGATGGCATCGATGGGCTTATGACCAGCTAGGCCGCGGCGTAGCATGTGGATTTTATCCAGTTGGAATGGCTGCAAGAGGAGTTCTTCACGCCGGGTCCCAGATTTGAAGATGTTCACGGCGGGATAATAGAACTGTTCGGCAATCTTGCGGTCGAGCACGAGCTCCATGTTTCCGGTGCCTTTGAATTCTTGGAAAATGACATCGTCCATGCGGCTGCCAGTTTCGATCAATGCGGTCGCTAAAATGGTAAGGCTGCCTGCGCTGCGAGTGTTACGTGCGGCAGCAAAAAGTCGGCGTGGGATCTCCATGGCACCGACACCCATACCACCGCTACCAGTTGCACCGCCCTGTTTGGCATTGTTAAAAGCGCGGGCCAGACGGGTGATGGAGTCCATGAGGATGAAGACATGATCACCACATTCAACGAGGCGTTTGGCGCGTTCGATGGCAAAGGAGGCGATACGGGTGTGGCTTTTGACGTCTTGATCGTTCGAGCTGGCGTAGATTTCGGCCTTGGGCAGGATGCGCTTAAATTCAGTGACTTCTTCGGGTCGCTCATCGACGAGTAAAATCATGAGATGCATGCCCGGATGGTTTTCGACGACAGCTTCGGCGATATGCTGAAGTAGGGTCGTTTTGCCTGCGCGGGGTGGCGCGACGATCAGGCCACGCTGACCGCGGCCGACAGGTGTGAACATGTCAATGACTCGTGTGGTGAAGCGATCTTTACGCGTCTCAAATTGAATCTTTTTGTTAGGATTGACGGCCTTTAACTCTTCGAAAAGAGGCATGTCACGCATGGACTCTGGCACACGACCATTGACCTCTGCAACGCTGGTGATCTGCGGGCCGCGGGGGCCTTTTTGGGAGATGCCTTTAACATACATGCCTTCGCGCAGGCCGTATTGTCGCACGAAGTCACCGGAGATGAAGGCGTCATTTGGATGCTGGGCATACATGCGTTCCCGCTGGCGGAGAAAGCCGTAACCTTTGGGTGTCATTTCAAGCACGCCATCAGCAGGTTCTGGCGGTCCCAGAGGTACTTCTGCTGGACGTGAGAAGTCGTCATCATTGGATGGTCTGCCTTCTCCAGTTTGGGCAGATGGCACTTTGCCTTCGAGCCCTAATCGGCGTGCGATCTTTTCCTGTTTGAAGCGTTCGCGACGTTCTTTCCAGCGCTCAAATTTGGTTTTGCGGCGTTCTTGTGGTTGGCCTTCGCTTGTGGTGTTGTGGTCGTTGGTTGCCCCGGCTTGTTGAACGTCTGCTGGTAAGACCGCTGTTGGGGCGGACTCGGGGGCTGGAGTGGGTTCGATCGAGATCGGTTCGATCACAGGAGCGCTTTCGATCTTGGGTTCTGTCTCGCTTGGACTCTGGGCATTGACTTCGACCACGGTTTCTTGCATGGCTACCAACATCTCAGCCGCTTTTTTCTGGAGGGCGGACTTACGCGTGCTGGCTTTTATGGCTGGGGCCGCAGGAGTCTCGATCACGGGCGCAGGCGTTTCGACTGTCGCGGCTTTTTTGGCAGCTGTTTTTTTAGCCGCCAATGTCCTGGCGGGTGCTTTTTTAACCGTAGCTGTTTTTGTGGGAGCCTTCTTAGCGGTGGTTTTTTTGGCAGGCACTACTTCTGCGGGGGCTGCAATAGCAGCTTTTTTAGCCGTGGGTGTCTTCTTGGCCGCTGCAGCTTTTTTGGCAGGGGGCGCTTTTTTAGTAGGCGCCTTTTTTGCAGTGGCCTTTTTGGTGGGCTTTAGGTCTAACGGGAGTTCGTCGCTCATGAGGATTCGTTTCAAAAGGGGTCAGGAAAGAGAATCGGCGATTTCATCGGCGATCTCGAAGTTGGCGTGTACGTTTTGCGTGTCGTCGTAATGGTCGAGGACGTCGTAGAGTTTGATCACGGCTTTTGCGGTCTCTAAATCGGTAAGAAGGGTCGTGCTATTCGGGCGATAGATGAATTTTTGGGAGCTAGTCTGGATGGCCTTCTCTCGTAGGGCCGCGACGACTTGAAAAAGCTGGTCTGTGGCTGTGTAGATGCTCCATTCGTCCCCGGATTCTAGGACATCATCGCCCCCAGTTTCCAAAGCTAGTTCAGTGGCGGCATCTTCGCTGAGATTGCCTTTGGCAAAGCGTATTTCTCCACAACGGGTAAATTGATATGCGACGCTGCCAGGGTCGGCAAAATTGCCGCCATTTTTGTCGAAGAGAACGCGTAGATCATTAGCAGCGCGGTTGCGATTATCGGTAACAATCTCTACCATAAAGGCGATACGACCTGGTCCGTAGCCTTCATAGGTGATTTCTTCGATCACGGATCCACCTAGTTCGCCAGCGCCTTTTTTGATGGCACGGTCAATGTTATCATTGGGCATGTTTGCAGCGCGGGCCTCTAGGACAGCAGAGCGCAGGCGGGCATTCAGGTCGGGATTCGAACCGCCATTCTTTGTGGCGATGGTGATCTCCTTGGAGAACTTACCAAAGACGTTACCGCGTTTGGCGTCGATGACGGCCTTACTGCGTTTGATCTTGGACCATTTGTTATGTCCTGCCATGATTTCGCTGACTGAGAGAGTTGGTGGGTGGGCCAGTGGCACCGCTTGATGGGCGGAGTCTCCTGACTGGGAGGAATGGAATGTCGGATGGGAAAGCGGCCTTGCCGCGGTCTCCGCTCATGCCAAGCCAAGGCTTGTCGCAGGATTGGGTTTCGAGAGCAAGGATTGCCTTTTGAAACCACAGCTCTAGTCACCAGAGCGGACACCAATGTTCACCTGATTGAGAAAACCAAGAACAATAGTAGTGTGTGGGCTGGAGCCCACGCTTGCAAGGTGTTTTTTTCTAACGAGGAGTTAGGGCAAAAGCACAACTCAGGCAGTCTTTGCGGCGTAACTTAAAAGGCCTGCTAGCTTTGAGCGCATGTCTTTACGTTCTATGATCAGATCCACAAGGCCGTGCTGCATCATAAATTCAGCTGTTTGGAAGCCTGGTGGCAGGTCGGCGTGGGTTGTTTCCTTCACCACGCGTGGTCCAGCAAAGCCGATCATGCATTTTGGTTCGGCGATGATGATGTCGCCTAGGGTCGCAAAGCTTGCGGTCACACCGCCAGTCGTGGGGTGTGTCAGGACAGAAATATAGGGCAGAGAAGCCTGCGAATGGCGGGCTAGGGCACCGCTGGTTTTTGCCATCTGCATGAGGCTGAGGATGCCCTCATGCATGCGGGCACCACCCGAGGCGGAGAAAACAATAACGGGCTTGCGCTCAGCCGTGGCAGCCTCAATGGCGCGCGTGATTTTTTCTCCGACCACGCTGCCCATGGAAGCCCCGAGGAATCGGAAGTCCATGATAGCCAGTAGAATCGGGATGCCTTCGATGCTGGCGCGGCCAGTCACGACAGCCTCTTTAAGCCCTGTTTTAGCTTGGTAGGCCTTCACTTTATCCACGTAACCTTTAAAACCGAGGGCATCGACCGAGTCGATATGGAGATCCATTTCCTCAAAGGTTCCTTCATCGACAAGGCTCGTAATGCGCTCGCCTGAGCTGATCGTGAAGTGGTAGCCACAGCTGGTGCAGACACGTAAATTTTTCACCAGCGCCTGTTCAAAAAGGCTTTCAGCACAGGAGGGACACTTCGTCCAGAGTCCTTCTGGCATGTCTTTTTTCTTTTCGCCTAAATCATCGACAGAACGCTTTTTGAAAAATCCCATGGTATGTATAAAGAGTGAATGTCCCTTATGTCGGACTGTCTTTTGTCTCTTCGGTTAGCAAGCCGCAAGAGTGCTGGGGAGCCTCCCCAACCTACATCGGACAGCCCGGTCATTCCGGACTTTAGGGTCAGCCTAGCCTCTTGCTGTGGTGATGACCACCACTTTTTCAGCCCCGGCCTCTCGTTTTAATACTTTGGCGCATTCATGGGCCGTTGCTCCTGTGGTTAGGACGTCATCCACAAGCAAGATTTTTTTGCCTTCGAGGACGATCGGACTGCTCCAAGGGAATGACCATCTCAGGGCAAAGACTCCCCGCAAATTTTCCAGTCGCTGTTTTCGGTGCAGACTGGCTTGGGTGGAGGTTTGGCGGGTTCGTCGTAAAATGGGGGCGATGGGGATGCCTGTCGTCTCATGAAGCATCCGGCATAGTTCCCAACTTTGATTAAATCCACGCTTTATTTGCCGGAAGTAGTGCAGAGGCACGGGAACAAGGAGCCACTCAGAAAGATCGGCCTGTGCTAGGCGTGGGTCTTTCAATCCGGCTTCTAAAGCGGCAGCCAAGACAGCGCGCAGGGAAATGTCTTTTCCGTATTTAAAGCGGTGGATAAGTTCGCGCATGGGGCCTTGTGCCTTGTAGCCAGCGACAGCAAAGTCAAAGGCCAGACGGCGGCCGTCGCAGTTCGAGCATAAAAAAGCACGCGTCATGGGGCCTGAAAAGGATTCTCCACAGCAGTCGCAGTAGGGCGCCTGAATTGGGTCCAGATGATCTAGGCAGGGCTGACAAAACCAGGCTTGCAGACCTGTTCGCGGAGCCGTTTGGCTAAGAGGTTGTTCGCAACCTCGACACGATCTGGGAAAGACCAGATCCAAGACGCTTTGCCAGCCGAGAGACAGGCGCTGTTGAGTGGTTTTTTGATCTACGGGGCCAGGGTAGGACATGCTAAAAGTTATCTTGCCGCAGTTGAAACTAAAATGAAGTTTGAATTTTGGGAAAGCCTAGAAACATCTAGAGGCTTCAAGAATAGGATTTCCCAAGCGCTCCTCGCTTGTTTTGATCCACTTCATGTTCACTTCCGAAGGATGGTCTGCCTCTGAAAGTTGAGCCACTCGGTCTTCCACAGTAAAAGAAATTTATGGATGAGACCCACAAAGTCATGCCTCAAGGAGTTGATACACGCCGATCGCGGAGGATTGACACAGATGCATGACTGCGACTGAATTCCAATCTGCTTAGCTATGAGATCTGCCTTTATCGAAAAACTGCTCAAACGCATGGACCGCTTGGAGCCTGGCGAGGTTCAGGGCTTTGTGTTGGAGTTGATCAAAGAAAAAGGCTTCTTCGAAAAGACCTTTCAGGCACTGCAAGAAGGCGTCATCCTTTTGGATGACGAAGCAACCGTCACTTATGTAAACAGTGCCGCTTGTGTGCTCTTTGGTTTTCAACAAGAGCAGGTAGTTGGTCAAAAACTTACCCAAGGCATGAGAGGGTTAGACTGGAATGAGCTGCTCATTCCAGGCACAGTGATCAGTCGCGACATGGAGGTGTTTTATCCTGAGAATCGCTATCTAAATTTTTACATCACGAGCATCGATGATGATCAGCCGCTGGGTTTTGTAATGCTAATTCGTGATGTCACCGAGACGCGTAAACGAACGGAAGAGCAGATTGAAAGTGAGCGCCTCAATGCCTTCACTCTACTTGCTGCAGGTGTAGCGCATGAGCTTGGTAACCCGTTGAATTCATTGACCATCCATCTGCAACTCCTGGAGCGTCGATTGAAAAAAATGGGCAAATCAGGCGAGCCCATGCGTGAACATTTGGACGTCGCCACAGGTGAGATTAAACGAATGGACGGCATCATTAGCCAGTTTCTAGCGGCTATTCGACCGACAAAGCCACAGCTGCAACGCAGCCTGATTAGTGATCTTGTCAAAGAAAGCCTGCGTTTTCTGAAGCCTGATTTGGAGCAGGCCAAGGTGAAGGTGAAACTGGACTTACGCAGTGATCTACCAGCCATGCCGTTGGATGCAGATCAGATGAAGCAGGCTATTTACAATTTGATCCGTAACGCGAGTCAAGCGATGCCGAAAGGTGGAACTCTTACCATTAGTGGGACATATACCGATTTTGAGGTGAGATTGAGTTTCGAAGATACAGGAAAGGGTATTTCGGCGGAGCAAATGGGTAGGTTATTCCAGCCATTTTCGACCACGCGAGCCGCTGGAAATGGGCTCGGCTTGCTCATCGTCCGCCGAATCATTCGAGAGCATGGCGGTGAGATTGATATTGAGAGCCGTGCAGGTCAGGGCACTCGAGTTAGCCTTTGGTTGCCACTTGTCGAGCGCAAGGTCCGGCTCCTACAAGCCGGAACAGAAGACTTGGCAGTGATGGACAAAACGACTATTCTAGCCAGATGACCGATCTCGCCACTGTTCTCATCGTTGATGATGAAAAGCACACTCGGGATGGGTTACGCCTGTCTCTTGAGGATGACTTTGATTGTTATGTGGCAGGCAATATGGCAGAGGCAATGGAGCATCTGAAAAATGACCAGATCGATGTGATGCTCACTGATCTGCGTTTGGGAGAAGATGATGGTATGAAGCTGTTAGAGCAGGCGCTGGCTCAGCCCAAACCGCCCGTCTGTATTATGATGACCGCCTATGGAAGTGTGGATACGGCGGTGGAGGCAATGCGCCGAGGTGCCTATCATTTTGTCACCAAGCCACTGAATCTGGATGAAGTGGAATTGCTCGTTAAGCGCGCTCTGCGTAGCCGATACTTGGAACATGAAAACAAAGCGCTTAAACAGCAGGTCGAGCAGAAATTTTCTATTGAAGGCATTCTCGGAAAAGCCGATGCACTAAAGCCGATTCTAGAAACGATCCAACAAGTAGCACCTACTCGCGCCACTGTTTTGATTGAAGGGGAGAGTGGAACGGGGAAAGAACTTGTAGCCCGTGCTGTGCATAATCTGAGTGGTCGGCCCAAGGCCAAGATTGTGACGGTGCATTGCGCAGCCTTGTCGGCTCAAATTTTAGAGAGTGAGCTTTTTGGTCACGAAAAGGGCTCGTTCACTGGTGCTCAAGAGCGGCGGATTGGGCGCTTTGAACTGGCGGATGGAGGCACCCTGTTTCTTGATGAGATCGGTGAGATTGACGCGGCGACCCAGGTGAAACTCCTCCGTGCCTTGGGCGAACAAACCATTGAGCGTGTAGGCGGGAGCAAGCCAATCAAGGTAGATGTTCGTGTGGTTGCCGCGACAAACAAGGATTTGGCGAGGATGGTAGAAGAGGGCAAGTTCCGCGAGGATCTTTACTGGAGACTGCGCGTAGTGACCATTCAGATGCCGCCTCTGCGGACTCGGAAAGGAGATATCCCAGTGCTCGTTGAGCATTTCCTGAAGGAGTTATCTGCTACAAATGGTAAGGTCTTCAAAGCCTTGGGTGAAGACGCCTTGGCGCCACTGATGAATTATGATTGGCCTGGCAATGTGCGCGAGTTGCGTGCAGCCATTGAACATGGTGTGGTCATGAGCAATAGTGGTCGAATTATGGCTAAGCACTTGCCGGCTTATTTATCACAACCTGGCGGGCTCGGTTGGCGCGTGCCTGCTAATGTGAGTGGTAAAAGCATGCAACGTGAAGAAGTGACCAGCAAAGCAAAAGCACCACTCGACATTCATGAAGCAGAGAAACTCCTCATCCTGGAGGCGCTGGAACGCAGCGGCAACAACCGCAGTGAAGCTGCCGAGCTTCTTAATATGAGTCGTCGTAGTCTTCAGAGAAAACTGAAAGAAATGAACATGGTCAGAAAGCACCGGCCTAGAGTGAAAGCCCCGAATTAATTTTCAAGTAACCCGCGAACTTTTATCTGGAATGCCTGCACTCTATCTACCTGTTTCATTGCCACCTTTTCTTGTGACGCCACTGGCTGCCATGCACACGCTGGAACAGGCACCTACCGCAGCAGTCCGTGGCATGGTTGTGCCTGGAGGTTTTAGGGTCTCAGAGTGTCTCTTATCTAGCTTGCCTAACCTAGAGATTATCAGCGTCTTTGGTGTTGGTTATGATGGCGTGCCCATCGCTCATTGTCAGCAACGCGGTATTCGCGTGACCAATACACCAGATGTTCTCACCGAAGATGTGGCGGATATTGCGACGGCACTGGTGCTGATGACCAGTCGCCGTCTTGCCGAGGCAGAGAAATTTACCCGTGCGGGTTCATGGTGTTCAGACGCTTTTCCGTTAGCCCATGCATTACGCGGGAAAACAGCAGGCATTGTCGGTCTTGGCCGTATTGGTAAAGCAATTGCGCATCGTCTTACTGCACACGGCTTGAAGATTGCGTATTTTGGCAGGCAACCACAGGCTGTGGCCTATGATTATTGTCACTCACTCAATGAGCTTGCCCAAAAGGCTGATTTTTTAATCGTCGCTTGTCCAGGTGGTAGCGGTACGAGACACCTCATCAACGTCGAAGTTCTGGGTGCGCTTGGATCAGAAGGCACCTTGATCAATATCGCCCGTGGCTCGGTAGTAGATGAAGAAGCCCTAATTGTAGCATTGAATACCGGGGTGATTCGTGGCGCAGGTTTAGATGTCTTTGAAAATGAGCCCCATGTTCCTGCCGAACTGATCGGTTCAGAAAAGGTAGTTATATTTCCGCATGTTGGCAGTGCCACTCATGAAACACGGCAGGCGATGGCTGACTTAGTGCTTGAGAACATGGTGGCGCATTTTGCCAATTTGCCACTGTTGACTCCCGTCTGCTGAGCAATGATCAACCGGCGCAATCTATGACGACACGTCCCTTTGCCGCGTTGCTCTTGGCTGGAGGACGATCTGAGCGTATGGGGCAGGACAAAGCCTTTTTAAAATGGCATGGCGATTGTCTGTGGCAGATTCAGTTAAATAAGCTTTTGGCTTTGAATCCCGACCGCCTGATTCTCTCTTGCCGAGAAGAACAGCGGGCCCATTTTAATTTAGCGGATTCAATCGCTGAATGTTTTTTTGATCCGCCAGACTTCCAGTTAGGACCTCTGGGAATTATCGACCTCGTGTTGAGATTCGTTCAAATGCCTTTGATGGTTCTGGCTGTCGACATGCCACGCATGACCGCAGATTTTATGCATCAAGAATTCTTGGTCGCGCAGAACTTGGATCGAGGGCGCTGTTTTTCGTCAGCTTATGGAGTTGAGCCGCTTGCCGCTCTCTATGTTCCAGCTATGTTGCCAATCATGGAAGGTGCTTTGATGGATGGGCAATTAAGCTTACAAAGGCTTTTATCTCAAGGGCATGACCTCGGCTTTGTTGATCTACAAATAGCCAAGAATCATCAACGGCATTTCTTCTCCAACTGTAACACTCCCTCTGAATGGGAACACGAAACAGACAGGTCGGAAAGACCTGCCTGAGTCGGTTGAAGATCGAAAAGTCTATTCTAGAGCTGCGGCCTTCTTTTTCTTTTTGGCTCCAGCATTCCGAAGAGCCTTTGGGATCGGATCTTCCTTTTTCTGAAGCGCGCGGCGCAGTTTCCGAAGTGCGATGTTTTGCAGCTGACGAATACGCTCACGGGTTACGCCGAACTCTTGACCTACTTCTTCAAGTGTTCGTGGTTTTTGGCCAGCAAGCCCGAAGCGGGCATCAATGATCTTACGCTCACGCTCATCCAAGACGGTCAGTAAGCCGTCAAGCTGGCTGTGCATGTTCTTATGGCTCAGAAGATCAAATGGCGTTTGCGCATTTTCATCACCAACAATTTCACCGAACTCCGTGCTGTCGTCGTCACTGATCGGTGCGTCTAAAGAGGCTGGGCGCATCGATGCAACCTTCAGCTGGCTAAGCTTAGCGCGATCAATACCGATTTCTTCAGAGAGTTCATCGTCGGTTGGTTCACGTCCGAGTTCTTCAGACATAGCCATGGCGACCCGGCGCATCTTACTGATCTTATCCACCATGTGGACAGGTAGTCGGATGGTTTTTGATTGATTGGCTAAAGCTCGCTTGATAGATTGTTTGATCCACCAAGCTGCATAAGTGGAAAGCTTACCACCCTTGTTTGGATCGAAGCGTTCCACGGCCTTCATTAGGCCGATATTACCTTCCGAAATCAAATCTAGGAGCGGCAAGCCGTAGTTAGCGTAATCTTGGGCGATTTTTACCACCAAGCGAAGATTAGCGCGAATCATGTGTGAGCGCGCCTCTGGGTCGCCGCGCTTAATGCGCTCAGCGAGATCCACTTCCTGATCAGGAGTCAGCAAATCCGTTTTGCCGATTTCCCGCAGATAGATTTTAATACCTCCGTCGAGTTCCATATTAGACATTACAAATGATATACGATGCAGTTATGCTTTTCTTCAATTCCCCGTCAAAAAAGTGGGGGATTGGTAGAATAGCATAAAGCGACGGCTTTTCGCACTATTTTTTTGAAGCAGTTATTCTGCCAATCTTTAGACACAAGTTGTCTGACAATTTCACGGTTGAATTGAGCAGACGATGACACCTCTTTAAAACGAAAGTTTGGAGACTTCGTCAATAAGTTTTCACATTTTATTAATTTTTATGAAAATTTTGGTTTTCTAATACCTGCTCATAGGATGAGGCTTTTCAAACTAAAAGAAGATTTGAATCCATCTGAATTCACTAGTTGCCAGATCTTTCCGAGGTGCTATGTCTTCGACGTTAAGTTAGCGCAACAACCCTGAACTTCAAAAAGGAAGAGTGATCAATCTTTATGAAATTTAAAGTTATTGTGCTAATTCTAAAAAATATCTTGCCGGCGTAAGGTATTGCGTGTTATTATAGTTTTAACTGCGGGTATAGCTTAGTGGTAAAGTTCCAGCCTTCCAAGCTGGCCATGTGGGTTCGATTCCCACTACCCGCTCCAGTTACAGTTAATAGTTCGCAATCATCATCCTCTGCTGTCATGAAACTCTCGCAAATCACTCGCCTAGGCTATTGCCTCGCTGGTATCGCTGCTTTCGCATCTTCCTCAATGGTTGAGGCGCAAATCGGTGCCTGTGGTGAGATCTCTCGGGATGTTTCCTCTGCTATCCAGAAAGATCCAGCAAAAGTCCTTATGATTGTTGAAGATGCTCTGGTTATTAACGAGGCCTGTTCCTGCGAAATTATTAAGGCCGCCATCACTGCGTCGCAAGCCGATGCTGTTTTGGTCAATCAAATTATTCAGACAGCTATCTCCATATCTCCAAAGATGTCAGGAGTCATCATGGATTGCGCGACATCAGTTTCTCCTGGTGCAATTACGGCTAGCTCTCAACAACTTACGGCCACAACCGCCTCTGGCAAAGATGTGAAGAATCCACTCCCACTGATTGCGCCCGTCGAAGAGCCTGATTTTGCTATGCCTCCCCATGTAATTCCTGTTTTCCTGCCACCATTGCTAAGCGGATGCCCTCCGAGGAAACGCAAACACGATCCGATTTCGCCAGTTCATCATCACCCCTGTTACCCGTGATTCTGGGCTGGTGCTTCTGATTTTTAATGCATCCGTCTTCAACGTTTATGATTTTTCCTCGTTCCACATTGATCGTTGCTTGCGTCTTATTTTCAGTGCTTCAAGCGAGTGCACAGGGGTTGGTGGGCATTCAAAACTATTCGACTGATTTTTCCCAAGACCAGCCTTGGATTTGGAGTATTTCTGGGCGCGGCGGTTATGATCATCTTGATTACTCCTCTCCTGACTATGATAGTTTTCAATCCACTTATGTTCAGGGAAGTGTCGGTGCATCCTTTACTGAAGCTGACCAAATCACCCCATGGAGTACCGTTCTTGATTTGGGCGCGGTTCAATATTTAGAAGACACAGCTGATTACGATCAAACCTTCTACAATGCACGAGTGGCTTTCAATATTTCTCATCAGATGTCACAGCGCCTGAGGTTCAGTGACAACTTTTACACCACTTACGGATCCCAGCCAAACATTGCCATGGGTGGAACGACAAGTTTGTTTAATGGCCAATACCTCTATGGCTTCAACAATTTCAATGTAAGCTATGCATGGTCTCAGCGCTTCTCTACCACGACATCCTACACCGTGGAAGGGATTCGATATGATGATCAAATCATCTCGGCTTCTGAAGATCGTCTCTCACATCTCGTTGCTCAACAGTTCTCTTATGCGGTCTCCCAAAGAACTAGTTTAAATGTGGAATATCGCTACCGAACAACACAGTTTCAAAATTCAAGTGGTAGAGATTTCAGTTCTCAGTTTGCGCTTGCTGGTGTTGATCACGCTTGGAGTGAACGTTTCAGTGGATCATTCCGAGCAGGTGCTGAATTCTTCAAATCTGAAAGAATCAACAATACGGCACCCTATGCTGAAGTCGCTATGGACTATGCTGTCGCTCGCCGAACACAAGCTCGCTGGTTTGGCTCTGTGGCATTTGATGGAGCAGAATTGCAAAACTACGATAGCCGTCAAACACTGCGCACCGGCATTACTTTGAGTCATCAGTTTACCAAAAAGTTCGGTGCTAACGCTGGACTTCAATACGCTTACAGTATCTTCGACGGAAGCGGTGCAGTCGTCGATGTCACTGAGCATACTTTGATGCTTTCTGCCGGAGTTAACTACCAAATTCTTGAGAATTTAGCAGTCGACGCGTCTTATAATTACTCAACACTTATGTCTGACGATGCTGTGCGCGAGTTCCAGCGTAATAACGTTTCCCTGGGTCTTACAGCATCATTCTAAATAGCAGCCTTCAACCAGCGAATTGCCTTGGCAAACCGCTGGTTCACCATAAGAGCTGAAATCTTTAATCTATATAGATATTTAAATATTACTATGAACGATTCTGGCACAGACATTCAGCGTCAGGCTTTGGACTCCTGGCAGGTGATCCGAAACCGATTTGGCCTGATCCTTCTGGCGTTTCTTTTGGTCTTCGCCACGGCTGCGATTATCACTTACATCATGCCACGTAAATATCGTGGCCGCGTGGAAATGAAGATTGAGCGTATGACCAATAAGGTCAACGTTTTCAGTAATCGTAGTGATGAATCGATGGCTCCAAGCGACGTGGTTATCAAAAATGAGTTTGAAGCCATCACTAAGCCTGAAACGCTTTATCCGGTGGTTGAAAAGCTCGACCTTCAAAAACGCTGGGCATTGCCGAATCGACAGGCTGCTTTAGGTAAATTGAAAAGCAATTTGGATACGCAATCAAGTGTGCGTTCAGATTTCGTTGTGATTGAATACTATGATCAGGATCCGAATATGGCAGTTGATATAGCCAATGCGGTGGCGGCAAGTTACATGACTCAAAGAACGGAGGTGGAATCCAGTCAAAAGCGCTTGGCTTTAGAGACAATCGGCCAACAAATCATAGAACAGGAACAACTGCGCGAGCAAGCTAGGTTGAAAATGCAGGAGGCCAAAAAGAAGGCAGGTATCGTTGGGGATTGGATATCATCTGGTAGCAATTCGCTCACACCTGGAGCTGTGGTTCAGACCAGCGAAGAATCGATGGTGGTATCGCGCGAGCAAGCACTTCTTCAAGCAGATTTAGAAGTGCAGACTTTGAGTGCTGAAATGGAGGGCTTAAGCAAGCTGAAGGGTGATGAAATGATGGCTCGCGCATCAGGTCTAAAATTGGACAACGCGAATGTCATGGGAATGATGGCGAAATACCAGGAAGCTCAAGTTATACGTGAAGGAATGACCCAGCAAGGCATGGGCAATAAGCATCCTCAGGTTCTTGCACTGAACAGTCAGGTGATTAAATATAAAGAACTCATTTTGGGTGAGGTGCAGTCTCATGTAGCAGGTCTACAAAATCGGTTGGAGGCCGCAAAAAAGAGAAAGGAGTCACTGCAAGCCTATACAGATGGGGCTAAAAAAGATCTCATTGATCAGGAGGCCACTTATAACGATTACAAAATTGCACTAGACGAGGTGACCTACATTGAGGCACTCTTGGTGAAATTTAAGGAGACCTATTCAGAAACTAAAGCAGGCCTAGCTTTGGTTAAATCACCGGCCACCATTTATGCCGAAGCAGAGGCGGAGAGCCGCCCTGCGAAGCCGAACGTGGCGATGAACCTGGCTCTGGGCAGTATCCTTGGGCTTCTGTTCGGTTTTGGGTTAGCGTTTACTTTAGAATACATGGATACGACGGTCAAAAGCCTTGATGATGTCGAGCGCTTCCTGGGTGTGCCAGTTCTTGCAGTGATTCCTAAAGATGTTGGTGTGTTACACCAAACGAGTGGGTTTAATCCAGATGCAGAGGCCTATCGTATTCTCAGAACCAACATTGAATTTAATCGTGGTAATCCAGATGCCAACTGCATCACCGTTACCAGCGGCGGGGCAGGGGAAGGGAAATCGACGACACTTTGCAATTTAGCCACGGTCTGTGCTCAGGGCGGATATAGTGTTCTTTTGATTGATGCCGATCTTCGCCGTCCAAGCATGCATGCACTTTTTGAAGTGAGCAATGCAACGGGCTTGACCAATTATCTGACGAGTGATGTGAGGCTGGAAGACGTCGTCGTTCGGACACCCGTAGAGAATCTCTATTTTATGCCAAGCGGAATGTTGCCAGCTGATAGTGCGGGCATTTTGAACTCACAGCGCATGAGTGAACTGATCGCTGACGTGAAAAGTCGATTTGATTTAGTCTTGATTGATTCGCCGCCGATTCTTGGTGTCAGTGATGCATCTGTTCTCTCTAATGTGGCTGATATGACAATGCTTGTGGTTCAGCACCGGAAACTTCCACGCCATATGCTCTTGCGCGTGAAACAAACGGTCGAAAACGTAGGAGGCCGAGTGCTCGGTGTTGTGCTCAACAATGTGGATATTCGCAGTGACTCCCAATACGCCTACTACACTAGCTATTACACCTACTATTCATCCAATAATCAGCCCGCGGCTTCTGGTGCTAAGCCTGAAAAACGTCGAAAACGTCCAGCCTCTCCAGTAATGGCTGCAACAATCGCAAAACCTTCGAACATGCCACCAGGAGATCTGTTTTAGTATCCTTATCCACAATTTTCGAACCATGAAGCAAGCCCTCATTGTATTTCAGTTCCTTTTTGTTAGCTTAAGTTCAGTCATGGCGCAAAGCGGTGAGCTGCCTCTGCGCAAAGGAGATCGCATAACGATCAGCATTGGTGCCATCCCTGACAACGAAGTGGCTCAGATTCGCGGTATTTACACCATTTCAGATAGTGGAACGGTGAATCTACTTCACATTGGCGAGGTCAAGGCGCAGGGCGTCAAGCCGTCAAGCCTTCAAAAGGTCATTGAACAGACCTATGTCGCCCGCGAAATCTACACGCGGCCAAATGTGCTCGTCTCTATCGACGGTGGAGGCGGCGAAGGTGGGCCTACGCGGAATGTCACCATTACTGGCGTTAATAAGCCTGGAGCCATTCCCTTCAAACAAAATATGTCTCTCACCCAAGCCATCATGACGGCCGGTGGCCCGACACCTTTTGGTAACATGAAAAAGGTCAAGCTCATCCGTTCAGGAAGAGTCCCAACTATTCATAACCTCACTTCTAACGCAGGCAATCCTCAAGTGGATGTCCAGGTTGAGCCCGATGACCAAATCATTGTGCCAGAGTAGAATGTGACACATAGAGAGAGTGTCGCCCTTTGGGGCTGTAAAAGACGCGCTCTAGCGATAGGAAAAGCAATAAGCCTGACAAGTCTGCGCTTGTTGGAGTGTTGCAAAACCGGGCTTTTGAACTTGGTCTTCTTCCTTTAACCTCCCGACTAACTTGCCCTAAAGTTACGCGAAGTTTCGCCCGCCATGGATAATATGAGACTGTTCGTGATTCGAGTTTCTAATCACAGGATTAACAGGAAAACAGGATTCACAGGAATGAGTTCTGACCTGTAAATCCTGTCTTTCTGTTTTCTTGTAAAATTGGGTCTCCAGTTGCTTTGTTGTCTCCGACTCATACGGCCAAAGTTACTCTTAGTTCCACATCCCACGCCCCGTGGATTGTCTGCTAGATTCAGGAATGGCTGACCGCCGATTTGCATCCGTCATTGATTCCACAAGGCTTTTCGCCTCTCGGGCAGTGTCACCCAAGACACAGCCGCTTCGAGTCGAACAAGCCTTGTGAAACCAAGCCCTGGCGCAACTCAACGATCTTCCATTCCCGGATCTAGGTTTAACATTTGGCCTTCATTTTTTTGGTTTTGATGGAAGTGGCCTGGGCTCTAGATGCTAAACTAAGATATCTTTAATACAGACTCGAATC
>CAMBPS010000069.1 GCA_945869675.1 Prosthecobacter debontii
GGCTGAATCGCTCGCCTGGGCCATTCCGTTCTTTTTCCAGCCGGCCGTGGCGGTGTTTTATCCTGTGGAGAATATGCCCGCTTGGTCGCAACCCATCGCCTGGTGCTTCCCGCCGACCTACATCTTTGAAGGCATGAGAGCGGTGATGAAAAGCGGCAGCATGGACTGGAGCTACCTCTGGACCTCATTCGGCCTCAATGTCATCTACCTCGCCCTCGCCGGTTGGTTGTATGTCTGGATCCTGAACCTGACTCGGAAACGCGGTCTGCTGACGAAGTTCGCCACGCAGTAGCGCTTTCTCAGAAGGCTCCTGCGCTGTGGATCAGATTCAGGGCGTCTTGCACTTCGAGAAGATCGGTGCGGACGGACCAGCAGCTCTCTTGAGGAACTTCAAAATCGTCTTGCGTGCCCGTCATGCCCGTCATTTGTCGGGCAGCGGCTTTGGCATACAGTCCTTTGACATCGCGGGCGATGCAGACCTCCAGGGGACAGTCGATGTGGATGAGCCGCAGCTGTTCTCCGAGAATCTGCCGCACCTGCTGCCGGTGATGTTCCTTGGGGGTGACAAAGGCGCAGATCACCGTGCTGCCTTGACCTGCCAGCAGCTTGGCAAGTTGCGCAGCACGGCGCAGGTTCTCACGGCGGTCTGGGTCGCTAAAACCGAGATCCGCGCAGAGACCCGAGCGCAATTCATCGCCATCCAGCAGGATGACGGGCTTGCCTGCGGCCTGAAGATGATCACGCAGAGCCTTGGCAAGGGTTGTTTTGCCGGAGGAAGGCAGACCAAAGAGCCAGAACACCGGTGTCATGCGCTGCGCTGACGATGGAGCTGGGGTTTGACGACCTTCGACATGGCTTGACGCTGCGGAACGCGTTCGTCACCGAGGAAATCGGCAATGCGCTTGGCACCGGCCTCTGGATCACGCACGAGGGCAGGGTAATCGACCTCGAGCAAACTGACGCGCGAGTGTTGGCGCAGCAGGGTCAGGATTTCCAGCGCGTGCTTTTGCTGCGCGGTTTCAAGGTGCTCGCGTTCGGTCTTCGGATTGGTGCCCTTGTGTTCCAGCATCTGCCACTGGCTGGCCACCACTTCCTGCACGGGCCGGGTCATGAAAAGAATCTTGTACTTGTGCTTTGGCGGCAGGCTGGGCAGCAGCGCGCTGATGACCTTGGTGGCTTTGCCCTGGGCTTGTTCGATGATCAGCGGGCGTTTGGGCAGGTTCTTGATGTCTTCCCATTCCCAGTAGCCTTCGGGATTGTCGATGTCAGCTTCGCGTTTGCCATCGTGCATGAGTTCCATGCCACCGGCGCGGAGCATCTGCATCATGAGGCTGGTGCCGCTGCGGGGCAGACCACTGACGAGCACAAACTCCTGATCTGCTGGCATGTCGCTTTTCATCGCGGCGGCCTGCTCGCGCTTGGCTTCGAGCCGGCGTTGACCTTCGGCAGCCAGGGCAGGCACGCGGGCGGTGCTTTCACGGCGGACGCGTTCGGTGCGCGCACGTTCAGCTTGGCGCTGCTCGCTGCGCAGCAGTTTCAGCTTCAAAAGCGCGCCGTTACTGGCTTCGCTGTTGCCCTTTTGGCGCAAGGCATGGGCGAGGTAGCGCCAGGCGGGATAAAAGTGGGGGGCAAGCTGCGTGGCCAGTCCTAGGGCCTGGGTCGCGGCATCCCACTGTTTGAGGGTGACCAGGGCGACACCGAGCAGGAAATGCCCGCGTGGATTGCCGTATTGGAAACCGGTGGCAGACAGCGCGTGATCGACGGCTTCTTCTGGCTGATCGAGATGCAGTGCGGAACGGGCCAGGCCGATGTGGGCCAGCGCATTCTGCGGATCGACCTCCAGCGTGCTGCGGCAGGTCTGCTGGCAGTCTTCCCAGAGGTGCAGTTTCAGCAGCGCCTCGATGCGCAGGCTGAGGAATTGCAAATCGCCCGGACGCTCGGCGGCGAGAATGGCCAGGTGTTCCAGGGCTTTCGCGGGTTGCTTGCGCTCGATGGCAATGTTCGCCTGGATCATGTGGGCGCCGGTTTTTTCGCCAAAGCCTTGTAAAATCGTTGCCACAGTCTGTTCCGCCTCGTTGAGCAGGCCCAGACGCAGGTAACAACGGGCCAGCACCTGCGCGTAATCCAGACGCTCGGGGTAGCGATGAAAAATATCTTCCAGCATCGGCAGCGCCTGCTCGTGGCGGCCGGTGTCCATGCAGGCGCGGGCCATGTTCCAGCTGTTCTCGCGGTTGGTCTCCTCGGCGGCCTCGCCGAGATCGTCGGAAATCTCGTTGATGTAACCCAGATCGACGAACTGCTGCAGCAGCGCTTTGTTGTCGTCGTCGGTGAGTGGCGTGGTTTGGGCTGGACGCGGTTGGGACTCACTTTCCCAGGTCGGGATCGTCTTCATCTCCGGCGCGATTTCAAAGGCCTCGCGCAGCACACGCCCTTCCATGTCCTGGCCGACGGGCAGATCAAAGTAGGTCAGGATGGTCGGTGTCACGTCCAGCAGACGCGCGCCGTAAATCAGCGCGTCTTCTTTGAAGCCAGGACCCGCCGCGGCAAAGATCCCCTGAGGGCGATGCCACACGGTGATGCCTGCCGGCACCCGCGGTGTGAAGGTCGGGCGCAGGTGATCGCTGTGGAAGCCGTGATCGCTCACCAGCATGATGGCAGTGTCGGGACCCGCAAGCTGCATCAGTCTGGCCAGCAGCAGATCGTGGAAGCGGTAGGCGCTGTTCACCACGTTTTTGTAGAGGGCAAAGTCAGCCTCAGGTGCTCCCGGCATCTGCGGAGGGTGAAAGGGCATGAACTCGTGGCAAATCTCGTCGATGGCGCGGTAATAGATGGCTGTGAAGTCCCAGTCAGGGCGGTTCTCCATCAGCCAGCAGGCGGCGGAGTGCACGCTGCTGGCTTCTGCCAATCGCTGCGCCAGATGCCAGAGGCGCTGATCCTTGGACTGATCAATGCTGGCTGCCTCCGGCACGAACAAACGCAGCACTTCATCGGGATCGATGTCCCAGGGGCTGACGCGGCGTTCATTGAGGTGCTCGGCCAGGTCTTCCGGCCAATACGTGCCCGGCGCAGGCTGCGGCCAGTCTTCCGGCGCGTCTCTCTCGCGATGTTTGAAACTGTTGTAGAGGTTCGAGACCAAACAACCCTGCGCGGGCTGTTCCCCCTGCGTCGCAAACCAGCTCACCACGTGCGATTTCAGTCCGCGTTCTCCCAGCATCTCCCACACCGTCTTGCAGCGTCGGGTCGCGGCAGAAACCGGCACCACTTGGCCTGCTTCATTCACCTCGGTAAAGCCTGGCACACCGTGATGATAGGCATGTTTGCCCGTGGCGATGCTCGTCCACAGCATCGGCGAAAGCTGCGGGTCCAGCGTGGTTAGATTGCCGGAGGTGCCTTGTTCGAGCAGACGTTGCAGCGCCGGCATCTGCCCGGCATCGACGAGGGGTTGGATGATCTTCCAGTCGGCGCTGTCCCAGCCAACGAGAAGGAGTTTTTTGGAATTCATGCAGTCAGAGAGGGGGATGAGTTACAGGCTCGGCAAATATCGAGTGATGAAATCTTCCGGTGTGATCGGTTGAGGTTTGAAGCCGCTGCCATGCCGAGCACGACATTCGTGTCGATGACCACGGTCATGGCCGACCTGGAGTGCGGTAAAGATGAGTGGCTCGGTAGTCACGAATAGCATCATCCACCTTCTCCTGCGTGATGCGCCCTGTGCGCCAGTCTTCGCTCATTTCCTCGCGTAGCTTGTCGAAGGCCCGTTTCGATTCAAACAGGGCCAGTTGTTGTCCAGCCAGCTCTAGCTCGTCATCCGTGAGTTCATCGATCCTACCGTGCAGGGAAGCGCGCAGTTCTTGGGGCGGTAGTTTGAGGACCTGACTCATAGGTTTGAAGTTATCATGCAGCGGATTCAGCCGCAACACTGGGATTCATTTCAAAAGCAGCCCCCCACAAAAGTGCGGGCATGTTTGCCCGCACTTGAGCGATTTTTGAGCAATGTGGCTAAGAGGCGATTAGGCGGCCTGCTTGCGGCGGCGGCGCAGAGCCGCAGCGCCCAGACCGGCCAATGCCAGCAGCGCCCGGCTTGGTTCAGGCACCACACCGGTGTCACCCACGGCGATGGTGCTGCCTACCACGGACTCGACGTAGGCGGAGTGGAAGGTCAGTTGTTTCGTCGTCGCATCCCAGCTCACTTTGGTCCAGCCCCAATTGCCGGCACTGGTCAGGAACCCCAGGAACTTGTTGGTCTGATTGTCGGTAATAGTGAAACCAGGACCAGGGGAAGAAAAGGTAGCTTGTCCCAATTTGCCATTTGTCGTGTCACCAACGACTTTTCCTTGGGCCAGAAATTTAGCTTTTCCATAAAAAGGGTTCGGTTCCACTAGATTCTCAAAGTAAAAAGAACCCTTATTATGCAGCGCATCTAGGCCGAGCGTAATAAACTCCTCCGTGTTGGCTCCGTTGAAGTAGGTGCCGGCATCGACATACATCTTGCCAAAGCTCTCTGAGGGCGAAAGAATCGGGGTCTCGGACTGCACTAGGTTCGAATTCAAGTTTAACACGGAACCGAAACCGAAGGTGATGGAGGTGATAGCAGCCTCTGCCTGCGGAGCAGCGATGAGGAAGCTGCTGCCGACAGCGCCAGTCAGGTAGGTTGCCAAACGCGCTGGGCGAAGTGAAACAGATCGGGCGAATTTTGAGTGGATCAGAACAGGGTGATAGTCAGGCATTAGCGTCGTAGAAGTTGATAGAAAAACCCAAGATTTAGTTACTATCAAAGTTACAACACTACAGGATAGTGTTTTCAGGTATAGCATAAAGGCGGCCGAGGGCATGAGAAATTTCGATTTTTTTTTGGTTAACATGGAGTTCATCAAGCTGCCGACAGTCAATCAAACGCGAGGGCACTGCCCTCACGGGGATGATTTTTCAGCGATCCAGGCGTTTGCCCGGGAATCCATCAGCGGGCTAAGTGCGGACTAGCCCAGATTGACCCCCGAGAAACGATGAGCCCAGAGATTGAAGAACAATCCCTTTCAGACCTCTGCGTTCATCGTGCCTCTGCGGTGACAAGCTATCGGCTTGGGCGCGCAGGAACTCAAGATTGACCAAAGAGCCACCTCTCGGCCGCTGATCCTTGAACCTCCCGACTAACTTGCCCTAAAGTTACGCGAAGTTTCGCCCGCCATGGATGATATGAGACTGTTCGTGATTCGAGTTTCTAATCACAGGATTAACAGGAATGGGTTCTGACCTGTAAATCATGTCTTTCTGTTTTCCTGTAAAATGGAGTCTCCAGTTGCTTTGTTGTCTCCGAATCATACGGCCAAAGTTACTCTTCGTTCCACATCCCACGCCCCGTGGATTGTCTGCTAGATTCAGGAATGGCTGACTGCCGATTTGCATCCGTCATTGATTCCACAAGGCTTTTCGCCTCTCGGGCAGTGTCACCCAAGACACAGCCGCTTCGTGTCGAAGAAGCCTTGTGAAACCAAGCCCTGGCGCAACTCAACGACCTTCCATGCCCGTTTCAAGGTTGAATCCTGCGAAGCTGACGTTTTTTTGCCGATGTAGGATTTGCCAAAGCTTGGCATGGCAAGCAGATTGGCTAGACATGGGTTTCTCCCCAGTAAAGACGAGCAAGCACAGAATCAGCCTACCGAGATGAACGAGACATCAGAAACACCCGAATCACGCCCTTCAAGACGCCGGAGAAAATGGCGTCACCAAAAGTTCCTGATCACGGTGCTGTCGTATGCGATGCCGATCATCATCGCAGGCGTTGTGGGAGGGTTTGGCTACTTTTTACTTCGGGGTCCCCAAGAAAAGGCGAGCTCGCTACCCAGCGTTGAGCTGAGTTCAGATCCGACAAGCCCGGAGCTTACGGCTATCAAGCCAGCAGCCTCCGCGCCTAGCCTGCTGCTAGGCACCACGGCCAAGCCAAAAGCAAAACCCAAGGCACCAGCCCCTGATGCGCCGATAACGCTGACGCCGGCTCAAGTGGCCCAGATGGAGATGGAAGCGCTGAGTAAAGCCAGTGGGCCCTTGTACAATGCGCGCAACGCGAATGTGGCGATCCAATTTGAGTCGCTGCCGCTGAATACGGCCACTGTTGTGGACGCTGGGGCTATCCTCAGGGAGTATCTGCAAACGAAAGATTACCGGGAGCGGCTGGCTTTTGTGTATGACCCGGAAAAATGTGAACCGCTGATGAAGCAGCACTATGAACAGCGCGGAGAGAATGATCCTCTCTGTGGCAAAGTGCTGGGCGCCGGTTACATGAGTGCTGGTAGCTCCAAGGTGCTCTGCCTGACCGTCGAATGTACGACGCGACCTGATTCTGGGATGCGGGCCAATTTTCACATCACGAAAACTGGCAAGCTGATGCTGGACTGGGAATCCTGGGCGGCTTGGTGTGAAATCAGTTGGGCAGATCTGAAAAAAGAACGCCCCCAACGATCCGTGCTGATGCGCGCTGTGGCCAGTGAGAGTGATTATTACAACTACGAGTTTGGCGAGAAATGGCGATGGCTGGCCGTGAAACTGCGCAGTGCCGACGGTCTCCAGCATGTCACCGGTTATGTGCCCCGTGACAGCGCTGCGGGCATTGCAATGGCCAGCATCATCGGCGTCCTGCTGCCACATGATCTGCCGTCAGACGCGCCCCTGCCACTGATGCGCAGGCTGGGAGCAAAGTCCGTGGTCACAGTGCGTCTGGCGTTCCCGCCCAATGCTCAGTCAGATCACTGCTTGAAAATCTCTGAATTGGTGGCGGATCGCTGGTTACTCTTCCCTGGCGAAGAAAAGTAGAGGTGTGGCCGCATCAGTCTGCGGTGATCCAAAAGACGCGCAAACCGAGCTTCTCGGCGGTCTCGCGTCCCTTTTCCGGGCCAAGGATCATGAGGGCGGTCGCATAGCCGTCGGCAAGGGCGCTGGAGGAATGAATCACGGAGACGGAGGTGAGTGGATGCGTGATGGGACGCCCGCTGCGTGGATCGATGAGGTGGCTGTAAGATTGGCCGTTGGTTTCAATGCGGTGGCGGTAGTTCCCACTGGTGGCGATGCAGAGATCACTCAGCGGGAGGGTTTGCAGCGCATCGCCAGGCGTGGCTTCGGGGGTTTGAATGCCGACACGCCATGCTGTGCCTGCGGGCGCATGGCCAATGGCGGCGACCTCACCGCCGACTTCGAGGAGGAAGTCGGACAGGCCTTGTTGTTGAAGTCGCGAAATCAGTTCGTCGATCACGAAGCCTTCGGTGACGCTGGCGACGTTGAGGCGCAGATCGGGAATGTCCTTTTTTAAGGCGGGCGGATCAAGTCGCGAGTGGAGATGCTTCCAGCCGCAGCGGGTTTTGGCTTCGGCGATTTGTCGCTCCGTTGGGATCGCTTTGGCTGAGCCAGCAGCGCCGAACCCCCATAGATCAATCAGCGGTGCGAGGGTGATGTCGAGTGCGCCGCCGGTCTTGGAAGCAATGTCGCGGGCGAGTTCGATGACTTGGATCAGCTCAGGCGGCACAGGTTGCCAGTCAGTGCTGCGTGAATCGTTGAAGCGAGTGACGGCGCTGTCTTTCTGCCAATGGGAAAGCACGGCTTCCCGCTGATCGAGATGGCTCTGGATGAGCTGGCGCATGCTGTCGGTGGCCTGCGCAGAAAGCAGGCTCCAAGTGGTTCCCATGGTTCTGCCACTGAATTTGATTTCCTCCGGGCGATGACAGGCCGTGAGCATCACGAGCGACGTGATGATCGGCAGACACTGGAAGGAGGTGGGCATGGAGATGGATTCAACCGACCAACCACGCCCTGGCAGGCGCGGCTACACGGCGACGCAATGCACCACGCCCTGGCAGGCGCGGCTACACGGCGACGCAATGCACTTTGCTAATGCCTTGGATTTTTTCCAGTTCGGCAATGACTTCAGGGCTTGGCGTGGTGTCGAGGGTGAGCAGGGTGAGGGCTTTGCCGGACTCTTTGTCGCGGCTCAGGCTCATGTCGGCAATGTTGACATGGTTCTTGCCCAGCGTGGCGCTGTAGGCAGCGATCATGCCCGGGCGGTCAATGTTTTCGATGAAGAGCAGGGTGCCTTCAGGGCGTGCCTCAATGCGGCGGCCGTTGACGTTCACGATGCGTGGGTCACCCGCAAAGAAGGTGCCGGCAATGCTGGCGGTTTCACTGCCGTTGCTGGCCTGAACTTCGATGAGATCGGTGTATTCGCGAGCTTCCGGCAGACGACTTTCGCTGAAGCGCAGACCGAGGTTCTCAGCAACGCCATTGGCATTGATGTAATTGACCTGTTCGGCTCCGACGGCACGCTCGAGGAAGCCTTTGAGCACTGCGCGGGAAATAAGGGTCGTATCACCACTGCCCACTTTGCCGCTGTAGTGGATGCTGACGACGTTGGAGCGGGCGGGAGCAAACTGGGAGACGAGGCGACCAAGCAACTCGCCAAATTTCAAGAAAGGACCGATCTCAGCGAGCACCTTCGGATCGACGTTCGGCATGTTCACGGCGTTGACGACGGTGCCTTGCAGAAGGTGTGCTTTGATGACTTCAGCGATCTCGATGCCGACGTTTTCCTGAGCTTCTTCCGTGCTGGCGCCGAGATGCGGGGTGAACACGGTGTTCGGAGCGCTAAGCAGCGGGTAGTCGGCTGGAGGTGGCTCGACTTCGAAGACGTCCAGCGCCGCTCCCGCAATGGTGCCAGCGGTGAGGGCTTCGGCCAAAGCAGCGTCGTCGATCAGACCGCCACGGGCACAGTTGATGATGCGGCAGCTTTTCTTCAACGAAGCCAAGCGCTTGGCATTGATCATGTGCTTCGTCTCAGGCGTCAGCGGCATGTGCATGGTGATGTAGTCAGCCTGCACGATCGCAGCGTCGAGATCTTCACACAGGGTCACACCGAGGCTTTCAGCGCGGTTTTTGGACAAATACGGATCGTAGGCGACGATGCTCATGCCAAAGGCCATGGCGCGCTTGGCGAACTCGGCCCCAATGCGGCCCATGCCCAGAACGACGAGGGTTTTGCCATAGACTTCCGTGCCCTGGAAACTTTTGCGGTCCCATTTACCGCTGACGATGGTGGCGTGGGCTTGAGGCGTTTTGCGGGAGAGCGCCATCATCAACGTGAAGGCCTGCTCGGCGGTGGAGATGGTGTTGCCGCCAGGAGTGTTCATCACCACGACACCGCGTTTGCTGGCGACTGGGACGTCGATGTTATCCACGCCGACGCCGGCACGACCGACCACTTTGAGGTTAGGCGCGGCTTCCATGACTTTGGCGGTCACTTTGGCACCGCTGCGGACGATGATGGCGTGCGCGTTGCGGGAGGCTTCGATCATCGCGTCTTCGGCTTTGAGATTCATGTCCACGACCACATGAAAGGAGGGCTCCGCTTTGAGGAGATCGATGCCTTTGCTCGAGATTGGGTCGTTATTACCGGCGATGAGAATATTAAACTGGGCCATAGGGGCGTGCAGGCTAGGACATCGCGAGAGATTCGCAACCGTTTGGTGAATGGACAAGCGCTATAGAATACGCCAAACTACCATTCTGAACCTTTAATTACTCCTCCCATGTCCCTCACTCAACAAATCGCCGAAGACCTGAAAACCGCCATGAAGGCCAAAGACACCGTGGCCTTGAACGTGGTGCGTGCCTTAAAATCAGCGCTCAAATACGCTGCGATTGAAAAACTCGGGGCCGAAGGTGAATTGGAGGATGCCGATGCCATCCTCGTCATCCGCAAGGAGATCAAAAAGCGCCAGGATTCTGTCACGAGTTACGAAAGTGCGGCCCGCCAAGATTTGGCCGATGTGGAGAAAGCTGAAATCGCTGTGCTCGAGAAGTATTTGCCTGCTGCCATGAGCGCAGAAGATCTGGTAAAATTGGTTGAGTCGGTGCTTGCTGAGCTGGGAGCCACCAGCAAAAAGGAGATGGGCAATGTGATGAAAGTCCTGCAAGAACGTGCCGAAGGCCGTGCCGACAATCGCGCCCTGTCGAGCGAGGTGGCCAAGCGACTTCAGTAATTTTTTATGACCTCCGCCATCATCGTTGCCGCAGGGACTAGCCGCCGCATGGGGTTTAATAAACTCCTGGCGCTGCTTAGCGGTGTGCCGGTGCTGCGCAGGACTCTGGGCGAGTTTCAGGCTTGTCCCGACGTGGGGGAAATGATTGTCGTGGGCGGGGAAGAGGTGCGGGAGCAGGTCGCCCACTGGCAGGCGACAGGTGGACTGTCTAAATTAGTCGCCGTGATTCCAGGCGGCACAGAGCGGCATCTCTCGGTTTGGGCTGGGATGCAGGCCTGTTCAGCCGAGTCTGACATCATCGCCGTGCATGATGGCGCGCGTCCTTTGATCACACCGGAGCAGATCAGCCAAAGCATCTCAGCCGCACGGACAAGGCAAGCCGCGGCCTGCGCACGACCCCTGACCGAGACGATCAAGCGTGTGGATGCGAACGGCTGCATCACCGAGTCAATCGATCGCACAGGCGTCTGGGTCATGGAGACACCGCAGGTTTTTTCAAAAGCGCTGCTGACGCAGGCTTATGAGGCCGTCCTCCGGGATGGCGCGCTGGTGACGGATGAAGTCTCTGCCGTGCAGCACATCGGCGTGAGTGTTTTCGTGGTCGAAAACAGGGCGCCGAATCCCAAAATTACCTTTCCGGCAGACCTGGCCCTGGCCGAGAGATTTCTTGCCTAGTCACGATCAGGAATCACATTTGGCTTGCATCTCTGGGTGTTCACGTTCCCCATGCCACTCATGGCATTGATCATCAACGGCGAAGAGGTGGACGACGAAGTTATCGAAGGCGAATTCCGCAACGTGAAGGGGCATTACGAGCGAACGCTCCAAGTGTCCTGCTGCGAGCGGGATCCCGAGTTCCGAGGTTATGCCAAGGACAACATCATCTCCCGCGTCCTGCTTTCTCAGGCTGCCCAGGCGCGCTATCCGACCGTCGATGAGGAAGAGGTGACGGCACGGCTCAATAAGCTGATCGAGCAGGCAGGCGGTGAAGATCAATTCTACATGAACATTGGCATGCCTCAGAAGAACGAGGCGCTGGTTCGCGAAAATGTGGCTGGGGGCGTACGGTTGGATACGATGTTAGGCCAGGCCTACGGGCCGGAGCTGAATCCGACAGAGGAGGAACTGCGTGCTTTTTATGAAGCCAATCTCCGGCACTACATGAGCGAGGAGATGATTCAAGCGGCGCATATTACCAAGAGTCTGCAAGGCGCGACGAGTCGCCAGGAAGTGTACGACGCCATGCGTGGTATCCGGGCGCAATTGCGTGAAGGGGCGGATTTTATGAAGCTCGCCGAGGAACATCGGGCAGATGACCAACAGCTCATTGATCTGGGTTGGTTTAAGCGAGGGGAGTTTATGGAGGAGTTTGAGACGATTGCCTTTTCCATGGCGGAGCTGGAGATCAGCCCTGTCTTCAATACCCAGCTAGGCTATCACATCTGTCAGGTTCAAGGTCGTAAGGCACCTGAGCCGATGCCTTTTGAAATGGTAAAGGAAGCCGTGCGGGCAAGGCTGCAGGAAGAACATAAAGACAAAAAGTTTAATGAGCTGATTGCTGACCTGATCGCCGCGGCCAAGATTGAAGACACAGAGCCAGCGGCTGAGAGTGAAAATGGCGGAAACGGTCATTGATGGGTAGGTGATTTGTTACAAGTCTTGAGGTCATGATGGTCTGATGCCCGCTCCCTTTGGAAATCTTTATTGCCTATGAAACTCTCACTGTTGCCCTGTTGCTGTTTCGGAGTTGCAGGATTGCTGCTGAGTTCGTGTAAGTTGCCCCCTGAAGAAATTCGCCCGGTTTCAGGAGCACTGCCTGGACTCACCGTTCGGCGTGCTGAAGCTGCCAGCGGTGGGAATTTATTTCGAGGAGCTCAGGAGCTGAATGTGCCGCATCGATCAGCTGCCATCAATGAGGTGGCACGCATGCTGGCTGGGCTGCCTGGGTCCAGTGCATCGGCCTTTCATCAGCAGCAAATGCAGGCGCTCTGGCAGCAGCATGAGCAATCTCGGGGTCAAAAGGTGCGTGCTTGGGCAGCAACAGAGATCGGCGATTTGCAGCGGCAGAACAATTTGTTTTATCCCTTCAGTGGGCCGGACTATCTCTTTGCGCATGAGCTTTTTCCGCAGGCCGACACTTACATCCTGTGTGGTCTAGAGCCGGCAGAACCGCTGCCAGACTTGCGTGTTCTGAGTGCCGGAGACATGGCTGCTGGTTTGGATAGTCTGCGCACGGCGCTGAGCACCATCATGTCGGCCGGTTACTTCATTACCACGGACATGCGGCGCGATCTGCAGGCCACGCAATTCCGCGGTGTGTTGCCGGTTCTGCTGACCTTTCTGGCCCGCACGGGAGCCCATGTGGAAAGTGTGGATGTCGTGCAGATCGACGGCACAGGCACTCCAGTCCTGACCACCGCTACGACTGGGGCTGCTCCCGGCCTGATGATTCGTTTCCGCAGTGGCTCGGGTGGTTTCAAAAGGTTGTTTTATTTCCGCCAGGATTTGTCCAATGACAGCACCCATCTGGATGGTTCGTTTTTGGCTTTTGTGGCCAAGCAAGGCTACCCGTCAGCCTTGGTGAAGAGTGCTTCCTATCTCATGCATGATGAGGCTTTTTCCAATGTGCGCCAGTTTCTCACGCAACGAACCCGTGGACTGATTCAAGATCCTTCAGGGGTGCCGTATCGCAGTCTGGTGAATTCGGGCTTGTCTCTGCATCTTTATGGGAACTATCAGGGCACCCTGAGCCTTTTTTCCCAGCAGCAGCCGGATCTGATGCAGGCTTATCAAAATGGCCTGCATCCGGGATCGAACGTGAACTTTGGTTTTGGTTATCTCTACAAGCCAGAGCGGACCTGCATCATGGTGGCCAGGCGCCCTTGAGGGTCTCAAAAATCAAACGCAATTCATCCTGCTTTTGGGAGTGTTTTCCTTCGCAGAAAGACGGTTTTTGAGCCATCATATGGCCTATGAGTTCAGCTCCATCTGTCAGCGCTAGCCCTGACTCAAATCGAAACGTGAACGGGTCTCGACTTACCCATCCCAATCTCGTTGTCTTATCCGGTGCCGGACTTTCGGCCGAGTCAGGCATCGCCACGTTCCGTGCGGCTGATGGTCTTTGGGAAGGCCACAAGATCGAGGATGTGGCCACGCCAGAGGCCTTCCGTAGGAATCCTGCGCTGGTGCATCAATTCTACAACCTGCGCCGGGCCCAGTTAAAACATGTGCAGCCCAATCCTGCCCACCAGGCCTTGGCGGAGCTGGAACAGAAATGGCCAGGGAGATTCTTGCACGTCACGCAAAATGTCGATGATCTCAATGAGCGTGCGGGTGCCAAGAAACTTCTGCACATGCATGGCGAGCTGAAAAAAGTTCGCTGTACTTCGTGCAGGTCCGAGTTCGTCTGGTCGGACGATTTGCAAGCGGACACCGCGTGCCCTAAGTGTGATCTTCGTGGCACACTGCGCCCTGGCATCGTCTGGTTTAGCGAGATCCCTTATTACATCGACGAAGTCGTACGCGCTTTGGAGACCGTGGACATCTTTGTCTGCATTGGCACCTCAGGTGTGGTGTATCCAGCCGCGGGTTTTGTGCGTTTAGCAGCCGACAAGGGCTGTGGTCGGCTGATCGAAGTCAATCTCCAACCGACTGGCATCAAGGGTCTCTTCACCGAGCAACGTCGAGGCCTCGCTGGCATGGAGATTCCTAAACTCGTGGCCGAATTGCTTCAGCCATACAACCTCTGATTACTCCAATAGGCCGCGTGCAATGATGCGGTCCACTGGGTTGAAATCATCGGTAAAGAGGGCGCCGTTTTGCGGGACTTGGTTCGCAGCCACATGACTGCGGAGCACCCGGTTTTGCCAGCTGCTGGCGGCAAAGAAACGATCCGTGAGCCAGGGCTTCCAGTCTTGGCGCGAGGCTAAAATGATGACGTTTTGGGTCGCCAGCCGAGGTCCCTGAACCGCAAACGTTTCGACATGCGGGAAGACGCTGCGAAGGGTGGCTAAGATGCCACCCAGAAGTTCGGCTTTTTCACCTTGCACGGCCGTGATGGCGTTCATGACAAAGACACCTTCTGGCGTGAGGTGATCGGAGACGAGTTGGAAGAACTCCTGGGTGACGAGATGGGACGGAATGGATCGGATGCCGGCATAGGCATCCCCAAAGATCAGGTCCCAGTGTTGGTGTTTTTGACTGCGCAGGAAGTGGCGGGCATCTCCAGCGTGGGCTTGCACTTTCGGGTGTTCGTTGAGCCTGAAAAATTTCCGCCCGACTTCGATCACTTCGGGGTCGATTTCAGCAACGTCCACGCGAGCTTCGGGAAACTGCCGTGACAGGGCTTCTGGCATGCCAAAGGCACCTGCGCCAATGAATAGCGCACTGTTGATCTTAGCGTCGTCCCTCAGCAGGGGCAGACGCCAATAGTTTTGGTAGTCCATGACCAGCTCGCCGTTGTCTGGATTCATGGCTCCTTCTGCGGTGGAATCGAGCTTGAGCAGACGCTGGCGATAGGGGCTGACGCCATTTTCAGAGACCTCGATGCGGTGATAAAACGATTCCTGAGAAAAGATCACGTCTTTGCCAGGAGCCGGCTCAGCCTGGGATCCGAGTGCTGCTGCAGCTAGCCCGATGATGGCCAAGAGGGCTGTTTTTTGAGCGTGGTTCTTCGCCAACATGAAGGCCAAGATGGCGAGAATGAGCAAGAGCACACCGCAGCCAATGAAGATGCTGCGCACCCCAAAATGGGAGAGCAAGACAAAGCCCGATAGGAAGGTTCCGACAAAGCTACCGAGTGAACCCAGCATGCTCACCGTGCCCGCCGCTGCACCGACATGGGTGTTTTGAAAGGTCAGACTGTAAAACCTCACGGCAGCCGGTGAGACCGCGCCGAGCAGAGCGCCCGGAAGTGCAAAGAGAAAGAGAGACACGAGGACCGAGCCGCCGATGAGTCCGCTATGCGTGAAGCTTTCGCCAAAGCCAAGATGCAGTGGCGGAATCAAAAACGTAAGCACGGCGGCCCCGGCCAATAACCAGCCGAGGAGATTGATGCTGTTGTATTTGTCAGACAGCCGACCCCCCATGAATCCGCCGACACTGAAAGCGACGAGGATGACGCCGATCAACGCTGTCCAGGTGTAAACGCTGTTGCCAAACAAGGGTGCGAGCAGACGAAAAGCACAGATCTCGATCACCATCATGGCGGCTCCAGCTAAGAAACAGGCTGCGCCGAGATACAGGCGCATGAGAACAGGGCTGGAGGATGAGGCTGTTTTTGACATGACGGAGGGGGAAGGGGTGGGGCTGAGTCGGCTGATTCAGTCATTGTAAAATACCAGACTGGCGATTCGCCAGCCGTCGGGTGTTTTCAGCAGAGTGAAGAAATCGGTGCCAGTAACGATTCCACGGCCTTTTGTCAGCTTCCAGCGCACTTCAGCTAGGGCCACGCGGCGGTCACCGCTGATTTTCATGGTCGTCGGCACTTCAGTCATGGGCTCTACGGAGCGCTCATGGCCAAGCTTTTGACCATGCAGAAAGTCGGTGACGCTTTGGGCACCGCACTGACCGCCTTTTTCGACAAAGCTGATTCGTGCGGTGGGGTGAAAGCAGGCGCCGTAGCCGTCCATGTCCCTGGCTGACCAGGTCGAAAAATAGCGATTCAAGAACCCCTCAATCTCACTTTTCTCAGGATGAGCCGATGCCTGTGTGCATGAGCTGAGGCTTAAAAGCGCGATTAGGATCAGACAGACGAAGTGTCCCAGTCCTTGAAATGTTGTTTGGCTAGGTTCTTTCGTCATTTCCCTCGGGGCGCTATTCTTCTGCCAGTTTTTCTTCAGGAACGGCCATCAGCTCGAGGAGCCGATTCAGATCGTCGATGCCGTAATAGTCGATCTCGATGTGGCCTTTTTTATCACCATGCTTGACGCTGACATTGGTCGAAAGATGCTGCATGAGACGCTGTTCCACAGACTCCACGGCACTGTGCAGCTCCGTGTTGTCGGTCTCAGGCTTTGGCTTTGGAGGATTCAGGATGTCCTGAGTCAGCTTTTCAGTCGCGCGAACGGTTAGGCCTTTTTTGACGATTTCATCAGCCGCCTTGTTTTGGGCGTCAGCGGATTTCAGCATCAGCAGCACCTTGGCGTGACCCGTGGTCAGTTTACCGCGCGAGACCATCTCTTGCACACCAATGGCCAGGTCAAGGAGGCGGATGGCATTGGCCACGGTCGCCCGGTTTTTACCCACACGTTTGGCGATGTCCTCTTGCTTCATGCTGAACTCCCGCGCCAAGCGCTCATAGGCACGGGCTTCTTCCATGGGATTCAGGTCTTCACGCTGGATGTTTTCGATCAGCGCCATCTCCAGCACCTCTTTATCGGCAGCTTGGCGGATAATGACAGGCACTTCTTTCAGTCCAAGTTCACGGGAGGCGCGGAATCGGCGTTCACCAGCGATGAGTTCCAATTTCCCATTCACTTGACGAACGATGAGCGGCTGAATGATGCCGTGCTCACGAATCGACTCCATGAGTTCTGTCAAATGCTGTGGCTCGAACTCCTTTCTTGGCTGCAGCGGGCTTGGAACGATTTGGTCCAGCGTCACACGATTCACTACATCACCAGGCGCAGGCTGGGCTAGCGCAGGTAAACGCACGGACGGTATCCCCACCTGCGGGGTCGAGATGAGTGCGCCGAGTCCTTTTCCGAGAGCGGATTTTGCCATAAGGGGTTGAGATTAGAGAGACGTGGCATGATGGCAAATCGGTTTTGTCTCACTAGACTCGAGAGTGGTCGTGCAAACCGAGCAGGTGCGCAGTCTGGAAAGTGCTGAATAGCTCCAAAAATCAACACAAGCAGAGTTTCTCAAAGATGATTCGTTCACGCTTAGAAATTTCCATAATTTATTTCAATTGAGCTCAGACATAGCTTGGCTCGGTCAACTCTTCATGAGACCCAGAACGCGATGATACATTTCACCTCGGCCTCATGATTTATCGAGTGCCGCAGGTTGAGCTGGGGCGGCTCGTCCGATGGATCTGACGGATCTGCGTAAGCGCTAGACTCATGACATCACGATTATCAGGGGCTGATTGGAAGAATGAATTAAAGCGGATAAAAGCCCCCTTGGCCCTTGCGCTGTCCTCTGCAATCCGCATCTTACTCACTCATGAATATCCTGGACGAAATCATCGCCCATAAGCGCACCGAAGTAGCCAAACTATTGCCGCGCCTAGAGAAGCTGCGTGCAGCTGCCACACTTCGAAATGACTTCCGCTCGTTGGCGGATGCCCTGAGGCTTGATCCGACCCGGCTGGGAATGATTGCTGAGGTGAAACGTGGATCGCCTTCCGCGGGAACGATTGCTAAAGATTTTGATCCTCTGACGATTGCCCGAGGATATGAAAAAGCGGGAGCGACGGCCCTTTCGATCCTCACCGATGAAAAATACTTTCAAGGTCATCTGAATTATCTCTCGCTCATTCGCGAGCAAGTGGACATTCCCTGCCTGCGAAAAGACTTCATCATTCATGAAGCCCAGATCTACGAAGCTGTGGTCGCAGGCGCGGATGCCATTTTGCTCATCGTCGCCGCATTGGATCAGGAGACGTTGGTTCGACTTCTCGATACAGCTCACACCTTTCAACTGGATGTTCTAGTAGAGGTGCATGACATGTTTGAATTAGAACGTGCCTTGGAGACGGATGCTCAGATCATTGGAGTCAACAATCGTAACCTGAAAGCCTTCACGGTTGATTTGGCGACGACAGAAGCGCTGGCGGAGGAAGTGCCTGATGATATCATTCTTGTGGCTGAAAGCGGCATCAAAACCGTCGAAGATGCTGAACGCTTGGCGTTGTATGGTGCTGACGCCTTGTTGGTCGGGGAGACTTTGATGCGCAGCACCAACATCATGCACGACCTTCCGGCCCTGCGTGTGCTGAAGCCGCATGCCTTGGTCGAATAAGTCATGAATGCTCGTATCATACGCAGCACGCTGACCGCGCTGGCGCGCATGGGAGTGGCCGAGGTCTGCTTGGCGGCCGGAGCCCGCAATGCGCCATTAATTACCGCCTTGATGGCCAGTGAGGGCGTCAAAATTTGGAGCTTTTTTGAAGAGCGTAGTGCCGCCTTTTTTGCTCTGGGTCGTATTCAGGCGGATCGACAGCCAGTGGCCGTGTTAACCACATCGGGCACGGCTGCGGCGGAGTTGTTGCCTGCAGTGATCGAGGCGCATTATCAGGGGCTTCCGCTGGTGCTGGTGACAGCCGATCGTCCCCGCCGATATCGCGAAACCGGTGCCCCGCAGGCCATTGAGCAAAAGGATCTTTTCGGGGCTTATGTCAGCGCCTGTTTGGATGTAGAATCGGGTTCTCATCTGTCTTGGCCGACGCGCCTGGATACACGGCCTTTGCACATCAATATTTGTTTGGAAGAGCCCCTGGATTCAACGCAAGAAGGTATCGACTTTCTCGCTTATCATCAGCCGCATCCTTGTAAATCAAGTAAGCTGCCACCTTATCTGCTATCTGGTGAGGCCACGGCTGTCATCGTGAGTGGTCTTCACCCAACTGAGGCACGGGAACTTGCCCCTGTGTTGCTGTCTTTAGGCTTGCCTGTCATTGCCGAACTCACCTCGAACCTTTGGGGTTTCTGGCCGGATCGGCCTGCGATCGATCATCTTTTGCTGCCGGCTTCAGAGTTCACTTTTCGGACGATGAAGATCGCGCAAGTCATACGCATTGGGGGCATTCCATCCTCGCGCTGGTGGCGTGATTTGGAAAACCAACCTCACATCTGGGTGACGAATATTTCTCGATTAAACTTTCCTGGATTAGCCCGCATTCCAAATGTGCAAACGCTGCCATGGAGTGCCCTGGAATCTCTGGGAACTCGCAAACTCTTGCCTGCTTTGATGAAGCCTGAAGAACCTGCCATGACTCATTGGTTCCAAGAGTTTCCTCTTTCTGAACCGGCCTGGATGGGGGCTTTGATGGGTCAGATGCAGGCCTTTGATCGTGTCTTTATTGGCAACAGTTTACCCATTCGGGAGATGAATCTGGCCGTGCATGGCGCAGGCCAGGGAATTGAGTTCTTTGCCAATCGCGGTGCCAACGGGATTGATGGTCTGGTCTCCACCTGGCTGGGTGCCAGCGCTAGCTCGCGTTGTTCTTGGTTGATTGTGGGAGATCTCAGCGCGCTTTACGATCTCGCGGCCCCATGGATCATGCCACAGTTGCCTCAGGGAAATAGAAGATTGGTGGTCATAAATAACGGCGGCGGCAAAATTTTCTCCCATGTCAGTAGTCTGCGTGAATTGCCTGAAGAGGTGAGGCACGTGATCGAAAACAATCACCGACTCTCCTTTGCCCCCTGGGCCCAGATGTGGGGAATGGCTTATGTCTGTGCGACGCAGCCGGAACACCTCCTGAATTTGCCCGAAAGTGCTGTCCTGATTGAGGTCATTCCTGATGCTCATCAAACGGAGGACTTCTACGCTGCCATGTCGGTATAAGAGCTTCGATGGATTCAATCTCTGGGTTTTAACCTCCCGACTAACTTGCCCTAAAGTTACGCGATGTTTCGCCCGCCATGGATGATATGAGACTGTTCGTGATTCGAGTTTCTAATCACAGGATTAACAGGAATGAGTTCTGACCTGTAAATCATGTCTTTCTGTTTTCCTGTAAAATGAAGTCTCCAGTTGCTTTGTTGTCTCCGACTCATACGGCCAAAGT
>CAMBPS010000070.1 GCA_945869675.1 Prosthecobacter debontii
GCCTTCGTAAACGTAAGACCGGATGCACTCCGTCATTGCTCACCGAGGTTGTCTTTTCTTCGCCGGTGGCCGTGCCACTGACCCCATCTTCGCCAACACTGGCTTGGCCTGGACGCGCTATTTTTTCAATTAAAAGACGCTCACTTTCCTGGTCGAAGACCATCATAAGTGCAGCCGCATGATCGCACAGATGGCGTGAGTGACAGGTACACTCGGTGGTGAGATGGAGGTCACCATTTTCAGCGAGTTTCAGTCGCAGCCTGGTTTCCTGATAAGTCTGATTGCTGCGACCGACTTCGCCTAAAACTTCCACTTCACTGGCATTGATAATGATCGCTCTAGCCACCTGGGTGTGGGCCTTGAGATGCTTCACGGCTAGCTCGATGAGCGGCCTGCGAAACAGCCACATCCAAGACTTGCGGCGCACTTGGGACCAGAGCTGGGAAAAGGGAAAGAGTTCAGACACGCGGAATTTCTGCGATAGCGCTTGAGGCCGGTGAAGCAAGGGACAAGTCTGCCAAATAAGTTATCTTGTCGTCAACAAGCGAGAAAGAACAAAACCTCCAAGATTAGAGGCTGAACTTTGATCCTGTGAGGTTGATTTGAAGTCAAATATCGCCAGCAGTAAAAATCAGCAACGCTCAAATTGGATGCTTTGGATGAGAATCTTTTTTGAACATTTATTGTCATGACTACTGCGTGTAACTCAATTTTCCTTCCACCTAGCCTTTTTCTCTGGGTCTCATTCATGGTGGTTTTGATTTGTAGCCAAAGTCAGGCACAAATTCCTAGTTCGGCGCGCCAGCTCATCGTGAGCCAAACAACGACGTGGAACTCCAATACAGCAACGTTGCAGTGCTATCAGCGCACCTCAGCCAGTGCGCCTTGGCAGCCTGTCTTTGCCAACTTGGTGCCTGTTTTACTGGGCCGTGCAGGCTTGGCTTGGGGGCGCGGAGTTTTTAATCCGCCGCAAAACGGAATCCCCGCCAAAGTGGAGAAAGATTGGCGTGCCCCAGCTGGTGTTTTTCAGCTCGGAATGCTTTTTGGCAATGCGGCCAAAGCTCCCAGCGGTGCGCGCTGGCCTTATCTTCAGGTTGGTCCGTGGGATGCCTATGTCGATGATTCCTCGAATCCCTATTACAACCAGCACGTGCGCGTCAATCCCAGTCATGTGCCGCCATGGTTCGAAAAACAAAAGATGCGATTGGGAGATGACGCTTACAAATGGATGCTGGAGATCCGCCACAATCAAAAACCTGCCGTGCCAGGTTATGGCAGTGCCATCTTTTTCCATGTCCGTCGTGGTCCTACGAAGCCCAGTGCAGGATGCACAACCATGGCTGTAGAGAACTTGGAGCGCATGCTTCGTTGGTTAGATCCTAAGGCCTATCCACATTATGTTCTTTTACCTCAGGCCGATTATGAGTATTTAAAGGCAGCGTGGCTTTTGCCATAGGCTAACCAACTCATGATCCGCTTCTGCCTCTTCGTTTCTTTATCTTTCATCGCGGCTGCATTTGCTACCGATGAGCCCGCTTCAAAGGCTGTCTTTGGAACGCAGCGTTATGTTGAATACATCCCCGGAGAATTGCCGTTGGTGATTTCCGCACCGCATGGTGGACTGCTGAAGCCGAAGTCGGTCGCCGATCGCACTTATGGTGTGGTGGATGCCGATGCCAACACGCAAGACTTGGCTCGACGCATCGCTGCAGAAACGAAGAAGCAAACGGGTAAGACCCTGGACCTGATCATCAGTCATCTACATCGTAGTAAATTAGATCCAAACCGCGAGATAAAAGAGGCTGCGCAGGGAGATCCAACCGCTGAAATGATCTGGCAGGAATATCACAACTACATTGAGCAGGCACTGAAGGCTTCGGTTGTCCGCCATGGGCGCGCCTTCTTCATTGATCTGCATGGACAAAATCACAAAGATATCCGAGTCGAACTGGGCTACATGCACCGAGTCACCGATCTGGCCAAACCAATTCAGGAGATCAACAGCGTCGATTTCATTCAATCAGGTTCCATTCAACTTATCTCCGAGTTCAACCCAACAGTCCCCTACGCTGATCTCCTTTTCGGACCTAACAGTCTAGGCGCGATGCTTGAGCAGCATGGTTTTCTCGCAACGCCGAGTCCGCGAATGACAGTGCCAACCGAGCCCTATTTCCGTGGGGGGTATACCATTGATCGTCACTCTAAAGTGGCAGCCAATGTTGCAGGCCTTCAGATTGAAGCCAATCGTATTCGCCTCCGTGATTCTCCTGAAAATCGTCAAAAGTTCGCTGAAGCGCTCGTTCAGACTCTGTGCATTTACATCCCAAAATGGCTGAAGGTTGAGATGTAGGTCTTAGTGCGGCGGCCGTTGAGAACTAATGATGCATTCTCATGGGTCTGAGTGGAGCAGGTTCATCTGGGAATTTGGATTCGGGATGTCATTTGTGGGAAGCTGTTGTTTGGTGGTAACATGATCGAGACTTTCCCCGAATCTTCCGAGCAACAAGATGGCCAAGAGGCACCGCTGGTTCTGCGCTATGCTAAGCTTGGTTTGGTGCTGGCTTGCGCTGCGATTGTTGGCTGCGTGGGTTTTGTTCTCTGGTCACAGGCTGAGCTAGAGGATCATCAGGAGCCGGCCATCAGGCCGAATCGAGTCTTTGAGATGGCGGCACGCTATGCCGTGGGGTTGAAGGCTTTCATGGAGTTGGCAGGTCCCTGGAATGCCGCATTGACAGAGCCGATCCTCCGGGATTTGGCCAAGGTATCACCTAAGAAACAAGATGCGCTGCGACAACTCATTTTAAAAGGATGGTTGACGAACGAATGGCCTTCTGAATCTGCGTTGGCTGCTGTCGCGGAGTCAGAGACAGCGTTGAAAGAGGATGTGATGACTTTAGGTCAGATGAAATCAGCATCGATATCAATCACAGATGACCGCTGGCTGAAACTGAAGAAACGTCATGGCTGGATGGCCGAACTGGCAAGGGTGCAGACACTGCCTGCGGATGATGTGGCTCGGCAGGTGGTCATGCAGCAGGCCATGCAGACGACGATGGTGATGCTGGCTTTTGGTTTCTTGGGTATTTTGGCTGCTGTGTGCGGTCTGGTGCTTTTTGCATTGGCCTTTCTGCGTTGGCGTGATGGACGGCTAAAATTCACTCTGTCTTCGATCACTCGCCCTGAAGGGGGTCTTCTCTTAGAGGGCTTTGCGGTTTACATGGTCTTGTTTTTAATCTTGCCCAAGGTGTCCCGATTTGTCTTCGCGGACATGCCCCGAACCTTTCATTACTTGATCGCATTGCTGGCTTTAATTGCGGGGTTCCTTTGGCCGCTTTGGCGTGGGATGAAGCGTGAGTCGTGGCGCCTTGCTTTGGGGCTGCATGCAGGGAAAGGTATGCTGCGTGAAATGACTGCGGGTATTCTCGGATGGCTGGCTTGCCTGCCCTTATTGTTTCTGGGAATGATCGCGGCCTCATGGATTGTGAAGCTGACCGGCGTATCGCCAGAGCATCCAATCACGGATGCTTTTTCAGGCAGTTTAGGGGGCAAAATCAGCGCCGTTCTTCTGGCTGTCGTCTGGGCACCCATTTCTGAAGAGATGATGTTTCGTGGCCTTTTGTTTCCAGGGTTATCGGCTTGGCTGCGCTCGGTATTTGGGGCATTCGGTGGAGCGTTTATTTTTGCGGTGATTCATCCGCAGGGCTGGGCTGGTGTGCCAGCCATCATGGCGTTGGCGATAGCTTTTTCACTGCTGCGCATGTGGCGTCAGAGTCTCATTGCGCCTATGACAGCACATGCTTTGAACAATGGCATTCTATGCCTCCTTTTGCTGAGTGTATGAGGTACTAAACCGACACGATTTGCCCGTCATCGAGCCGCAGTCGGAGTTGCCCAAGCGTATTGGCCTCGCTGCTGGAATGGGTGACGTGTAAGACGGTTAGAGCGTGTTTGCTTTGCAGGGTGCGAAGCAGAGTCATGGCATCCTCACGCGTGGACTCGTCCAGGGCAGACAGAGGCTCGTCTAAAAGCAGCACTCGTGGTTGGGCAGCGAGAGCTCGGGCTAGGGCGACGCGTTGTTTTTCACCCCCTGATAGCTGCTCAGGAAGCCGCTCTAAAAGGTGCGTGATGCGGAGATCTTCGGCAAGTTGCTGAATGAGTGTCTCATCACTCAGCCCACGCATTTGTAAGGCAAAACTGAGCTGTGCTTTAACGCGGCGTCCTGGAAAAAGGGCAAGATCTTGGGGGACATAACCGATGCGTCGCTCTCGAGGTTCCAAAAGAGTCACGTCCCGGTCATCCAGAAAAATTTGCCCTTGGTTTGGTTGACGCAGTCCACAGACAATTTCTAGCAGTGAGGTTTTTCCGCATCCAGTGCTTCCCATGAGAACCGCATAGGTGTTGTCTGGGATCGTCAATGAAATGTCATGCAGTTTGAAGCCCTCTCCAGGGGCCTTCCATGAGATATTTTTGAGCGAGATCACTGGGATTGTAAGATTAAACTTTTTCTCCTGTGGCACGCACGGCGACGAGAACGATGACGGCAATGAGGATCATGGCCAGACTGACCGTGACGGCTGAGTCAAGATTGCCGACACTGAGTTCCAACCAGACTGTCGTAGGTAGCACTTCTGTTCTCATTCGAGTCGCTCCAGCAAAGACAAGGATGGGCCCAAACTCGCCCAAACTGCGAGCCCAGGCAATGCAAAAGGCCGCTAACATGCCGCGTCTTGCAGTGGGCAAGGCGACATGCCAGAAGGATTGAAATCGTGTGGCTCCCAGGGTGAGGGCGACTTCCTCAGGCCGGGCAGATAGATGATCAAAGGTGCCGCGCATGGTGCGGATGGCAAAAGCGGCGGCGACGACGAATTGGGCTAAAACAACACCGGCGATGGTGTAGGTGAATGAGATGACTTGCTCAATGCTCCGGCCGATCGATGTCTGAAAAAAGATCAGCAGACAAATGCCAATCACCATCGGCGGCAGAACGATCGGGATATCGAGAGCAGCATCCAGTAAGGTTTTGCCACGGAACTGGCAGCGTGCCATGAAATAGCCGATGGGCACAGCAAAGAGTAAAGCGATGGCTGCCGCAGCAGTGCAGGTCAGAAGACTGAGTGCCGCAGCGTAACGGATTTCCGGCTTCATCACCGTGTTTAGCCAGACCTCTGGTGGACTGTAAGCGGCGGTAGCCCACAGCAAAAGCAACCAAAACAGCAGATAAGCTGCTGTGATGAGTGCTAAGGAAAGCCAGAACGTGCGCATGTTTCTGGTTAAAATTGAGGGACTTAGATCATTCCACAGGAGCAAAGGCATGCTCCATGTCCTGGCCGATCTGCTTGTCCAAATGAGCGCGCAATTTGTCCATGCCTAGACCGTTTTGGGCGGAGATTGGCAGAATCTTCACGCGCTTGAATCGACTCTTCAAATTGGCGAGATGTTCAGCAGCGCCCTCGACATCCATTTTGTTAGCAATAATGCACCAGGGACGTTTGGCTAGTTCTGCGGAATAGAGAGACACTTCTTTTCGCACTGTTTCCAAATCCGCCACGGGGTCTCGACCTTCGGTGCCGCCGGTGTCGACGACAAAAAGTAGCTCGCGGCAGCGCATGATGTGACGCAGGAAGTCGTGACCAAGCCCGATGTTGGCATGAGCTCCTTCAATAAGGCCGGGAATATCTGCCAGCGTGCCACGTCGATTCGGGCTGAAGTGCACGATGCCGATCATGGGTTGGAGGGTCGTGAACGGATAGTTGGCGATCTTTGGGCGGGCTGCGCTCAGGCTGGCTAGCAGGGTTGATTTGCCGGCATTGGGGAAACCGACAAAGCCAGCATCGGCAATGCTGCGCAGTTCAAAATGGAATCGCCCTTCTTCGCCATCGGTGCCGGGAGTGAACTCACGCGGGGTCTGATGCGTGCTGGTTTTGAAATGCACGTTACCTTTGCCCCCACGACCACCTTTGCAGAGCACGAAGGTCTGATGCAAGGTGGTGAGGTCGGCGACATGTTCGTAGCGCTCGATGATTTCACCCGTTTCTGGGTCCTCTTCTTCGATGATTCTGGAGATGACGGTGCCACAGGGCACTTTATAAACAACGTCTGGGGAGCTGCTACCGCTGCATTGATTGCCACGGCCTTTTTCACCGTCATTGGCGAGCAGCTTAGGATTGTAGAAGAAGGTGCGCAGGCTGTTCGTGCTGTTATCGACGAGTAGGACGACGCTGCCGCCATTGCCTCCATCGCCTCCATCAGGACCGCCCTTGGGACGGAACTTGCCTCGGTGGAAATGGACGGAGCCATCGCCACCTTTACCGGCGCGGGCATTAACTTTGATCTGATCGACAAACATGGACCTGTTTACTAAAGGAGGATGAGCTAGTGCACAAGTACCAGCTGAATGCTTGCAAGATCCCTTGATGTGCGGTTGCTTGACGGATGTCTGCTTTCATCTGGCTGAATGGGACCGTCTGTCCTTTGGCAGAGGCCCGAATTTCGCCCCTCGACCACGGTCTGCTTGTGGGAGATGGGGTGTTTGAGACGTTGGTCGCCCGCCAAGGTCGTCCTTTTGCTGCGCATGAACATTGGCAGCGTTTGGTGAATTCTTGCCAGATCATGGGCATGGTCCCCATGTCTTTGGAGCAGTATTTAGCTGCGTTAGAGGCTGTTTTAAAAGCCAATGAACTCAAGGATGCACGACTGCGTGTCACCCTCACGACTGGAGACGGCCCTCTGGGATCAGATCGCGGAGATGGTGCCACGACCGCGCTAGTGACTGCCGTCCCTCTGAAGCCGTGGCCTGCGACAGAGAAGGTCTGCCTGGTTCCTTGGACGCTGAACGAAAATGGTCCCCTGGCAGGTGCCAAAAGTGTATCTTATGGTGGTAATGTGCGTGCCTTGGCCTTGGCAAAGTCCAAAGGCTGCGGAGAAGCGCTGATGGCTAACACACGAGGTGAAGTCTGTGAGGGCACAGGGTCCAATGTGTTTCTGGTGCTTCGCGGTCGCCTCGTGACACCGCCCTTGTCGTCCGGCTGCCTGGCTGGAATCACTCGCGACCTTGTTATCAAAGCCTGCCAATCCTCGGGTATCGATTGCTTTGCGGAGCCTGTGCCTGTGTCCGCTTTGGATCATTGCGAGGAGGCCTTTTTGACATCTTCGACTCGAGACGTGCACCCTATTGCCGAGCTGGATGGGCGTCTTCTGCCTACTCCAGGTGCCCTGACTCAAAGCGTAGCAGCTGTCTTTCATCAGCTTGCTGCGGACTTAGTAAGGTGATGTTTTGATTGTTTTATCGGAAGCGTTGGTCGTTGGCGATGAAGAATTTTACTTCGTGGCGACCCAGACAGCATTTGGGGTGAAGTATTCGATGTAGCCAATCATCATTTCATCAGATGTTTGCGGGCCCCAGTGAACGGTTCTTGTGGGGTCCGGATTGGCTGGATTCGTGCTGCTATTGTCGTAGATGGCCGTGATTTTCACTTGGCTGCCTTGGCGTATGAGGCGGGCTTGTGCATAATCATAACGCAGCTGCCAATTGAAGTCATAGTTGGGTAAGTCGAGGAGGACTTCGGTTTTACCGCCAGGTGGGGTGACTTCAAACTTGAAGGCTTTTCCTCGAACGTGCATATGGGCCATATAGGCCATGACATGCATGTCGATGGGGACGTTTTGAGTTTTAACTTCGAGGTGGTTGGCTTCCCCTGCAGGAATCTTGAGACGGTGATTGGAAACGGCTGCGGTGTGGACGATGTAACGAGGCGTTTCTTTGGTAAAGATGAGGCCCATTTTCAGCTGATCCTGAGTGGCTTTGCCGTTGGGGGTGTAGTGAATTTGAAAGCTGACGGTAGCTCCTGCTGGTAGCTTTTTAGCAAAGCCTTTTGGCCACTTGTGATGATTATTTCCTGGCACATAGGCAGCCCAGTAACCTTGGCTGCCTTCATCTCTATCTTTCGTTTGACTGCCATTGGCATGAACTTGCACGATGACGTGATGAACGACACTTCTATCAGTTGGCTGAATCTCGTAACCCTGCACCCAACGGTCTTCGGTAAAGCTGGTTTTGGTTGTGATGAATTGATAGGGCATCGTTCCTTCAGCCTTGATGCTTACAGGATTGGGCAGCTGAATGATGGCGTCGGGTGTGCCGAGTGCCCAGCCTTCTGGAAAGACAAGAGGCTTGGGGGCTAAAGCTGCATCGCCTCTGGGGCGATCGCTATTGAGCCAGCTGAGAAGAGAACTTTTATCTTCTGGCGTGAGCGCCCCATCATTGATCCAGGGGCTATGTTTATCCTCAGGTTGAATCGCTGCAAACCAGGGTGGCATGGCTCCACGTTCGACTTGTTTGCGAATCATGGAGGCATTTTCAATGACGTCTTCATAGCTTGTGAGGCTGAATGGGCCGACTCCTGTGTCATGATGACATTCCACGCAGTGAGTTTGTAGAATGCGTGAGACATGCTGGTGGTAGGTGATATCGGTTTTGACCGCAACGGTTTGTTTTGGAATGTCTAAAGCACAACCTGGTGCCGTGGTTGCTGCAATGTCAGGTAAGCGATTGTTTTTCATCGCTGCCAGGGCATCGCGAAGATAAGTTTTAGTGGCTTTTTCCTTGCTGTAGCCAAGGCCGTACTGATCGTTGACGGCTCCGCGATAAAGGAGGGTGCGGGCTGTATCGATGAGGAAAACTTCAGTCGTGGTGGTGGCGGCTAGAGTTGCAGTGATATGGCCATCCTGATCATGAATAACGGGCGATTTCAGTGAGTGCGCGGAGATGAATTTGCGGATGTCATCTTTGGATTCAGTTTTGACAGGGCAGATGAAGACAAAGCGAATGTGATGATCATTGGCTTCTTTTTCTAGGCGTGCTAACTCAGGGCCCAGTTTCCCGCTGATCGGGCAGGTGGCCCCGAAGTAAGCGAGAATGATGCCTTGGCTGTCTTTGAGTCTAGAGCTGAGTGTTTCAGAAGCTCCGCTCAGATCGATTAAGGGAAGATCGTCGACCAGTTTATTGACGCCGATGGAACTGCCTTTGAGGATGATCGGTGCCTCCATCGTTTCTGTGACTGCAGCAGGTGTAGCCGGCATCGTTGAGGAGGCGTGGGCTGGAAGCCGAGGCAGGCTTTCACCTCGCTCACGCATTTCAGAAACGACTGCACAGGCTTCTTCATAGGTGACCTGGCCGTCGCTATCTCGGTCTAACTTGGAGAACCATTGTTTTTTGGGGACTTCACCGCTGTCTAGTTTGCCATTCTTATTTTTGTCCAGCTGGTTAAACAAGCGACGTTCAGAGCCTGATTCAGGTGCCGTTGATGTCACCGCTCTCTTGTTGGCGTAAAATTTGTTTTTGAGGGCTTTAGCTGCCTCGATCATGGTCAGACTGCCATTGTCATCGAGATCTAACTCCTTTAAGATCGGTGCTGCAGACAATTCTTCACCAGATATTTGGCCATCTTTATTCCTGTCAAAGTTGTCAAAGCGCTCACGCAGATCGGTCATTTGTCCAAAGGCAAAGTAGCCTGTGGCTGCGACTGCAACAAAGGTGAAAAGAACAACAGCTTTTTTCATGAGATTGATCATCTGTGACATGTCGTTGTTGCTCATATGACAGTAGGAAATTTTTTCTATCGTGTCGGATGGATAGCAGGTAGCCATTCATCAATGGCTATTTCGTAAAATCGCAGATCCATGCCATGAAAAAACCTTGTCAGGATCTCATTGCTTGGAGATTCAAGTTGGTGATGATCCAAGGTGGAGAGTTTCTGGAAATCAGGCTGGTTTGGCGATAGCGGTGATGAGGTCGTCGCTGCGGCTAAGATAGATCGGGCGGCTAGCGCTGCTGTCTATTTTTATGGGGACTTGGGGACCTAGCCTGCTTTTTACGGTTGGATTTGGATGAGCATCTTGAAGCAAGGCCTGCTTTTTGCTCAAAAGTGACCTCTGGAGCGCTTTGATTTTTTTAACGGTCTTGGCTCGAGAGGTGGAAGTTCTTTATTGACCCTCTTGCCATCAATGAACGCTGGCGTAAAAGGTTTTATTTCCTCAGCCAGGTACTTCATATACTCCTTGATCTCCAAGTCACTCAGACCGGCCTCTTTGAGTCGGTCTAGGATTTCAGATTTTTGTCTTTGGATATTTAACATGATTACGCTGCGCTGTGTAGGTTTGGAGCAAGTAGTCTATTAAGATGCTAAACAGTTACAGACAACTAGACCCGAGTTAAACTATACAATTCCCTGAGCCAATGCACTAGAAAATTAAAGATATTTATAGTTTTAGACCTATGTTGTTTTAAGTTTTATTTTTTGAGTATCGATTTTGAACTCTTTGAGGGGTTAAGAGGTATTTTTTATTGGTGACAGTCTTGGCTAAGATGAGGTTTTGAGTTTTCCAGCCTTCGATTCAAGCCTGCTTGATGAAATGTTCTTTTCGTTTTCGAAACCTTAAAAGATCCACTGTCGAGGGAGCTTTACTTATTTTTTAGCTCTGGCTGCATGTTAAAAAGAACAAAAGTACTCGATTGCTCCTTTCTGGCCAAATCGTCAGGACAGGTCCTTTTCTTGAAAGAATATGGCAATTTGTGTAACTCTTACCGAGTCAAATACCCGGAACTTGTTTTTTCAGACTCTGAGGTTTCCGTAGCGCAGGTGGTCGTCTTTAGCGAGGCGTTCGGAACTGATGGGTGCCCGTTCAACAAAGCAGCTAAAGACGGCTGCTTTGTCATTGGCACTAAGTCGGTAAGGAATGGCTTCCATTTTTGGCTAGTATAAGCAGGCAGCCTCTTGCCAGTGTTTCAAACGCGGCCTAGGGTATCAGGAATGAATAAAACGACATTTGGATGTTTGATCGCGGTGCTGGTGGTAGCCTTAGGCCTGAGTGTGAGCTTCAACCTAATACAGCTAGTCACGCTGATCGGCTCTGCATCAGGACTGACGGAAGAAGTGGAGCCTTTGAACGAGAGGTTCGTTAGTAGAGGTCACGGTGATATTTCCAGTAAAATTGTTCACTTGGATTTGGAAGGTATCATTAGCTCAATGAGTGCAAATGGCTTTCTGGAACAGGCGCTGCCGAGTGTGGATGGTATCAAGCGTGCGCTTGATCAGGCTGTGGCTGATAAGGAGGTGAAGGCTATCGTGCTGCGGGTTAATTCACCCGGTGGAGAAGTGACGGCATCAGACATCATTTATCATGCGGTGAAAAAAGCTGCCGCTAAGAAGCCTATCGTGGTGTATATGGACTCAGTGGCTGCGAGTGGTGGCTACTATGTGGCCTGTGGGGCCACAAAGGTCATCGCTAGTGAAACGACGCTCACCGCGAGTATTGGCGTGATCATGGAGTCCATGAATTACCATGAACTCTTTGGCAAGGTCGGGCTAGGATCACAAACGTTCACCAGCGGCGCCTTCAAAGACACATTGAGTGGTGCAAGGCCCATGCGCGAGGATGAAAAAGTGTATGTCCAGGCCTTGGTCAATGAGATGTATGATCGCTTTCTCGGGATCGTCTCCGAGGCGCGAAAGCTGCCAAAAGAGGTGCTGAGAAACACCGTGGCCGATGGTCGTGTGGTCACTGGCCGGCAAGCTCTGGTTGCAAAGCTCGTGGATCAGATTGGCTACATTGAGGATGCTTATGCTTTAGCCAAGGAGTTAGGTAAGGCACCCGAGGCATCTGTCGTGAAGTATCATTCGGCACCCACTTTCTTGGATGCTCTTGGGGTGTCTGCACAACACCTTCACGCTCCGGCGAAGATTGAGCTGGATTTGACAGGAGGTGCAATCACGAAGTTGCAGCCAGGGATGATGTATTACTTGCCAGGCTCTTATTTACGCTGAAGTCACCGATTCTTATGGATGCACCAACTCTTGGCGTTTTATTGGATTTGACCTGGCTGGCCTGTTTCGCGGCAGGATTCGGCGTGGTTGCTTATCGACTGCTCGGTCCTGCGACCGAGATGAATTGGGGTGGGCACGTGGATGTACGAAGTTTTGCAGTGGGTGATGGGTTCGTCTTGGGAAGCATTGCTTTACTGCTGCTGGGAGGCCTAAATCAGGCGAGTCCAAGCAAGGAGGAGGCAGATGCGGCCATGCAGTTAACCGTCAATACGGGTCTCACGGGTATTGTGGTTCAACTGGGCATGTGTGCGCTGTTACTGGCTTATCTCAATGTGATGCGTGGTCTGAATTTGGTAGAACTTTTCGGCCTGCGCCAGATTTCGCCACTGATGGTTTTGGGCATTGGTGTAGCATTGATGTTACCGACACTGCTTTGCGTAGGGGGCTCTGTTTATGCAGTGCAGGCTTGGATGAAGGAGTTCTGGCCAGATATGAGTAACCAGGAAACGGTCGAAGCCTTTCGCGCCTGTAAAGATCCTTTGGCAAAAGCGCTGATGGTCTTATCTGCAGCGATCATTGCACCGCTGGTCGAGGAGACTGTTTTTCGTGGATTCTTCTATGGGGTGCTGAAAAAATACACAGACGGTTACTTCGCTGCCATCTGCACTTCACTTCTTTTTGCTGTAGTGCATCTGCATGTGGGAACGATCGTGCCACTGACGATCCTCGCGCTGATTTTTTGTGCTGTTTATGAACTCACTGGCAGCCTCCTGGTGCCCATGGTAATGCATGGTTTATTCAACGCTACAAGCCTAGTGGTGATGATCTTTTTCCCAGACATCCAGTGATGCAGACCTTGGCTGAAATGGGAGAAGATGCTCTGATTTGCCGCTTGGTGGCGGGGCTGAAATTGGATGCCAGCGTCATTGCGGGACCTGGAGATGATTGCGCTGTGGTTTTGCCCCCCTCTCGCGGTGAGCACTTGCTTTTAAAAACTGATACAGTGGTGGAAGGGGTTCACTTCACCCCTGACACGGCACCACGCTTGATCGGGCGTAAAGCCATGGCTCGTGTGATTAGTGACTTTGCCGCCATGGCAGCGACACCACGCCATGCTTTGATCACACTGATTGCGCCGCCGCAAACGTTAGTGAAACGAGTGATCAATGTCTATGCGGGTCTGCGCTCCATGGCGGAATTACATGGGGTCAATATCGTCGGTGGCGAGACCTCTCGCGGAGATCAGCTCATCATCACGGTGAGCATGACAGGCACAGCGCCTTCCAAAACCTGGCTAGCACGAAATCGGGCTAAGGCGGGGGATACACTCTGGGTGACCGGCCAGTTGGGTGGCTCGATCCATGGCAAGCATTTACGCTTTAACCCCAGGCTGGCAGAAGCGCATTGGCTGGCAAAAAATCTTCCGGTCACTGCGATGATGGATCTCAGTGATGGTCTGGCTAAAGACCTGCCTCGAATGGCCGCAAGTTGTGGATTAGGCTGCAAGCTTTCAGTCGCTCATGTGCCAAAGACTCGCGGATGCACCTTAGCTCAGGCATTGGGAGATGGAGAAGATTATGAACTGCTGTTTGCTCTCTCGTCCAAAGCACCTTGCGATTTCACCTCAGCATGGAAACAGGCTTTCCCAAATCTGAAACTGACTTGTATCGGTCAACTCGTTGCCGATAGTAACAAAGTTGATCTACTTCAGGGCGGTTGGGAGCATTTCCGTTGAGGGTCTGCATACGAGAAATGAAACCAGATCCTTGCCTGGAGGGTGGACTGCTTTATCGTTGGAGGCTGTAGTGAACGACTTCCTTGTCATCGACCAAGTTAGCAAATCCTTCGACACCTCACCTGTCGTGGATTCTGTTTCCATAAGCATTCATCAAGGGGAGGTGTTCTCTCTTCTCGGTCCCAGTGGTTGCGGAAAAACAACCTTGCTGCGGATGCTGGCAGGCTTTGTCAGGCCTGATTCAGGCCGAATCTGGCTTTGTGGAAAAGACATCACGGATCTACCGCCTGAGAAGAGGCCTGTGAATACGGTGTTTCAAAACTACGCCTTGTTCCCTCATCTGAACGTCCAAGAAAACATTGCCTTCGGTCTGCAACTAGCAGGTCGAAGCCAATCCTACATCCGGCGTGAGGTCGAGCGAATGCTGACCTTGGTCAAGATGGTGGATTATGCCCACTCATTGCCTGCCCAGCTCAGTGGAGGTCAAAAGCAGCGTGTGGCCATTGCCCGGGCTTTAATCAATCAACCCCAAGTGCTGCTGCTGGATGAGCCTCTGGCTGCCTTGGATCTCAAGCTGCGCCAACACATGCTTTCAGAGTTAAGTGCGATTCATCGGGAAATCGGCACCACTTTTATCTATGTCACTCATGATCAGGGGGAGGCTCTCAGTTTGAGTGATCGTATCGCCGTCATGAATCAGGGGTGTGTGGAGCAAATCGATACGCCGACAGCTCTGTATGACTCTCCCGTGAATGATTTTGTTGCTGGTTTTATCGGTGATGCGAATCTCATGCTGGGCATCATTCGTGAACGTTGTGCGGAGTCTCTCTTGCGTGTCGAGGTCGCAGGCTTGGGAGACGTTTTTGTTCAGGCATCTGCAGCTCTGGAGTTGGGCCGCCGAGTGACGCTTTTAGTGCGGCCTGAGCATTTGCATTGCTCTCAGGATCGGTGTGATGAAGGATGCTTAAAGAATGGGTTTCCTGCCACTGTCGAAGAGGTCATCTATGCTGGCTCTCATCAGAAAATGCGGCTCAAGTCTGGTCTGCAAGCCTTGATAATGCATCGGTTCCGTGATGGGGCAGGACTGCCCATCCAAGTCGGGACAGCTTGTTTTGTGAGTTTTGATTCAAAGATTTGCCGCATTGTTGGTTGACGGCTTATCAGGGGTATTCATTGGAGCATCGAGGTGAAGGATTGTAATGGAAGTCCTCTCGAATCGTCTCTGAATTCTGCTTACTCTAGGTGGTAATGGCATGACCTACTTTACCTGAGAGAGTGCCAGGCTGTAGGCGGCATCGCATCGAGCGGCTAAATGTTCTGAAATATAGGGGCGAAAACCGTAGCGCTCGTAGAGCGAAACCGCCTCGTGCAGAACAGATGCTGTTTCCAAGACGATGCTGGAAAAGCCAAGAGCTGTGGCACGTCCCAGGGCGTGCTCTAGGAGACGACGACCTAGGCCCTGCCCTCGTGCGGATGGCGCCAGATACATTTTGCGGAGTTCAGCTACCGAAGCTGAAACCCGAAACAGAGCCACGGTGCCGATGATCTCATCCGAGCTGGTCACCAGCACGTCGAAAGCACCGCCAGCAGCATGGTAGGATCGTTCAATGTCATGCAGGTCAGAGTCTGTCCCGTCTGGATCAGGCGTCAGATCATACTCAGCCAAGACGGCAAAGACGAGGTTTTCCACTGCGCTACGGTCATCATTGCTAGCTGGTCGGAGTTTGAATGGCATGATACAATCGATGAATCCAAATAGTGAGACCCTAGGGCTGCGACTTGGCTAATGCAAGCAGGCCGCGTCAGGTTCTGTCCCAAAGTCTAAGGAAGGACAAACCCGAGGATAGACATGCTAAGGAAGGGCATTGACACGCCCATCCGGTCCTGAGGCGATTGGTTGCGCCACGACCCTCAACCTCTTTCGTGCTCGATGAAGAGCCGTTCGTTGCGTTTAAACTTCTCAGCATCAGTGATTTGGATCTTTCCTTTCGTAAGCGTATCCCTCCGGCGGATCTTGGTCGTTGGGCTAACCCAAAACCCGTCATGACCATGGACCTTGCAGGATGTTTGGTGCCTGAGTAAAGCTGACGCCCCATGTTGTTTCCAGTCCGGACGGATGTGTGATGCGCTGATCTCCTAGCCAGGGGCGTCTCTGCCCGATCGAAGTAAGGCAAGGTCGTTGGTTATTTAGGTTAAAAATCTTGATGATTGACTTTAATTAATGGCTGGAGGATTAGTTATCCTAGACAGTCCATTTAGTGGGTAGATTTAATCAATTTGCAGTGTCATTGAATCATGATGAAGGACAACAGCGCAAACCATTCGCCTATTCCTTTAGACCAGGGCATTTCGATGCCCTACGGCCAGAGTGGCTTGGCTTTCGCTCAGGCCTGCTCACGCCCAGTTTCTGCTCTGCATAAAGGGTTTAGACACAGCCTGCGGCAAAGCTGTTTCCAATTCCAATGGTTCAAGCCTTTGACCTCAGCTTCGAATGCTGAGTCAATGTGGCGCGGACGCTGTTTTGCAAAACCTCGGTCATGGTGCAGCCAAGATGCTGGCAGAGTTGAAACATTTCTTCCAATTCCTGTATGCTAAATTCGAGCGGTAGGTTGGCATACATTTTATCGGCCACCCAGGCCGGGATGCCTCGTTTTCGGCCTTCCCATTGCACGATGGCACCGGCAGAGCAGCCGAGTTCTTTGGCAAGTTCTTGGCGGGTCAGTTTGCGATCCTTTCGCAGTTGCAGCAGTTGTTCTGGAGTGATTTCCATGAGCGAATGTGAAACCTTTGATTCAAGGAGCAAGTCTTCTTGACTCGATTGTGTCAAAGATTAAATAAAATAATTAAAAATAAAATCATTGAGTCGTCCATATGAAGCTGAATCTGAACATCGAGCACAATTTGAAGCCTGAAGAGTTGGGAGTGATCGTGACTCTAGCCAAAGAAACCAACAAGCCGATCCCTCAATTGATCTTGGAAGCCGCCCGAAAATTGGCCACCCATCCTGAGGCTCTAAGCGACAAGGCTCAGCCTCAGGAGAAAGGTAAATGACAGGGACTGTTGAAGGGGCAGATCGCGATCTTGCTTAATTAGCATCCCTTCGCAGCCATCTTTTCCGCAGGATCTTCATGTCAACGCACCCTCTCTCTTCACTCGCTGACTGCTTCCGAGTGGTCGTGGCCCTCACCCCTTTATCGATAGTTGCCCTAACCGAGGCTGGGTTTTATTCGGGAGTGATTCACGAATCGGAAAGGGGCCTAGTTTTCTGGATGTCTTAGTGTCTGATTGATGCCAGCGGATGGCAGAAGGCTGGAGTCGTTGTGCCAGCATGGAATTGGCGCTGAAGAGGATGATGGATGCAGGCATCAGCGAAACGGAGGCAATCAAGATTCGCGGCATGGACAGCAGACATGATCACTAATTCGCCGCATTGACAGGATCGGGTTTGGGTTGGTTTAACTTCGAATCAATCTCAGCGGCACTCGGCTAGCCTGATCAAGTCTGCGGTAGGTTTAAGATTCTAGCAAAAGAATCTGGATGCCGTTATGAATGGGAAAGAGACGCGAATCATCTTGATGGCCTAGGTCCTTTGTGTCAGGCGGTTCGCCATGCCGCAATAAGACCTCGGCATTGGCCTAGCAGAGCGACTGCAAGCAAAGCCCGGGTTAGCTTTTATTCACTTAAACAAGCGAAACGAGTGGGCAACCCCCAATCCCTCCCCTTGAACTTAGATTCAGGAATGGCTGACCGCCGATTTGCATCCGCCATTGATTTCACAAGGCTTTTCGCCTCTCGGGCGGTGTCACCCAAGACACAGCCGCTTCGAGTCGAACAAGCCTTGTGAAACCAAGCTCTGGCGCAACTCAACGATCTTCCATTCCCGGATCTAGGTTGAACTGTTCCTGCGTGTCATAAACGTCCGTTTGGAAACGATGAGAATCGTGGACGAGCTGCCGAAGCTGGATATTTGATCCACAACCTTCAAAACAACAACAACACTATGGGACTCATCAACGCATTATTCGGTACAGCTTCACAGATCCAACCAAGCGAGCTTCACGAAGAGTTTGGTCCGATTCTTATTCAAGGAGAGGAGATCACTGGAGCCTTCAAGATCGTGAGAGACTTGTTCGTCTTCACGCAATGCCGTCTCATTCTCGCTGATAAGCAGGGGATTACTGGCAAGAAGGTGTGTTATCACTCGATCCCCTACAAAAACATCACGCAGTTCTCGGTTGAAACAGCAGGTCATTTCGACATGGACGCAGAGCTGATGATCTGGGTGTCGGGCACGCCACAGCCCATTAAGAAAGAGTTCCGTCGTGGAACCGATATCAAAGGCGTTCAGCAAATGCTGGCGCACTACATTTTGGACCGTTGAAGTCCGCAAAGAGACGGACGCTTTATTCCTCTCCCGCCGTCCGCCTCAACCGATCAGGAAAGTCTTGTCTGCTGTGCAGGTGTTGGGTTTGGGTGCAACTGGCTGACCAAAGGGAACGGGCTCAATCCGCAACACGCTGACCCAAGACTCGAAGTCGAGCTTTCGGCTCGGGGGGGCTGGGTCACAAGTTGGTATGCCGATGGTGCCCTGCGGTCTCTTTAAGGTTCAGGCAGAAGAATCGGGCTGCCGTGATCAATCGGAAAGAGGTGCGAACCATCTTCACGGGCTGGGGCCTGTGTCTCAGGAGGTAGGGCGTGCCTCAGTCAACCCTCGACGGTGGCCCAGCGGAGAGAGGGTCCATTGATCTCAAAACCAAAATCCTTTCAGCTGCCGAGAACAAGTTTGAGGCCTGCGGGAGTTTTTCCGCCTCTAAGCAAGCTGTGGCAGCGTATCCAAAGTATGCGATACACACGTTACCCCGTCGTCAAAATTTTCTTAGCTTGTGTGTTCGGCATGTTGCCCTTGGCATGGTTTGCTGATTGGATGTTCTTCGGGGGGCTGCGTCCTGTCGTGGGGCCTTGGATACTATTAGTCCTCACGTTTGGCCTCCTTCTCTTCAGCGCAGCTTTTTTGGGGGCTGTCGTGCGTTTGCCCGTCGTGGATGCCGCATCTCTTCATCCAACGCTGGTAGCAGCTTGTGGGCTTGTGTTGTGCTTTTCTAGCGTAGTCCAAGGGGCCGATGAACCTCCCTTGTCACCTACACATTCGATCGCGGAATTTGCCGGCAAAGACGGCATCGATTGGCAGGTTGTGAATGATGGGGTGATGGGTGGGCTGTCCAAGGGAAAGCTGACTCAAAGTGACGCTGGAACCATGAGGTTTAGCGGCATGCTATCGCTGGAGAACAACGGTGGCTTTTCGACCTTCCGCAGTGGCGATTTGAAACTGGACCTCAGCAGCCATCTCGGGCTGCTGTTGCGTGTGAAGGGCGATGGCCGCACGTATCAGGTGCGGCTCGCTACTGACGCCTTATTTCGCGGTATGGAGGTGTCATTCGCAGCCGAGTTTGTCACCATCAAAGGCGAATGGGTCGAAGTGAAGGTTCCCTTTGCCGGCTTTAAAGGCAGCTTCCGCGGTCTTGCGTTGCCCAAGGAGCCACTAGATACCTCCAAGGTTCGCCGAGTCAGTATTCTAATCGGCGATAAAAAGCAGGCGCCCTTCGCTGTCGAACTCGACTTCATTCGAACTTATGGCGCAAATGCACCCTAGGGTTAAGGCTCAAGAATGGAGTTCTTATGCTGCGACTTCAAGCCACTCCGCGCAGCAAGGCCGAGGCGCTTCATAAAATGTGGAGCGAGATCAAGCGCCAGTAGCTTTCTCGTTCAGGCCCGCCTTTTCCCGCTGCGCTCGTGGTGGGGAAAAGCGATAAACTGCTGTCTAGCAATCAATTCTTTGGGCGCTCGATCTTGAAGCCCCATCAACCTAGATTCAGGAATGGCTGACCGCCGATTTGCATCCGTCATTGATTCCACAAGGCTTTTCGCCTCTCGGGCGGTGTCACCCAAGACACAGCCGCTTCGAGTCGAAGAAGCCTTGTGAAACCAAGCCCTGGCGCAACTCAACGATCTTC
>CAMBPS010000071.1 GCA_945869675.1 Prosthecobacter debontii
ATGCCTTCTTTCATAAAGGTGCGTCCTTGCAGATTGATCACGCCGACTTTGCACTTTTTGGTTTGTAAAATCAGGGTGCCCTGTCCCGGCGCGCCCTCTGGATAATTAATCGGGCGCAGCAGTCTTGGCTCTTCCTGCATGAAAGGAACGATCTCTTTTTGATCCCAAATATGATCTCCCGTGGTGATGACTGCTGCACCAGCACGCATCAGGCTGATCGCGATCTTGGGGGTAATTCCGCGACCACCGGCAGCGTTTTCGCCATTCACGATGATGAAATCCACCTGCAATTCCTCCTTCAGTAGGGGTAAAAGAGTCGTCACAGCCTTGCGACCCGGCTCTCCCACTACATCCCCCAAAAAGAGGATACGAAAGGTTTCAGCTGTGGGTTCCGCCGCGTCGTCAGGAGTCATTGGTCAATTTGGCAGAAGGCAGCGCAGAGGCAAGTTACACCTTGGTGGTGTATTCCCCCCTTTTAGACTTTGCCAAAAAGCGGTCTTTCTCGCAGGTTGCTTTCCCCATTCTCTGTGCTTGGATGGAGCTCTCTTCAACGCTCACCATGTCTGCACATTCCTCCCATTCCGCCTCCTCTGACAAGTCCATCTGGTCGGTCCTGAACATCTTCATTGCCATTGCAGTCGCAGGTTTTGCTCTCTTTTGGAGCGTCGCCTTCATTTTTGGCAGCTACAATCAAAGCTCGGGCGCAGCCAAAGCAGCAGCGGCTTCTGCTGCAAAAACGGAGGCAACGCCAGCCGCTGCCAGTGCTCCAACCGCTGCCGCTTCTGCTCCAGTCGCCAGTGCTGAAGCAGTTGAAATCACCATCAAGCCAGACCTCGCTAACCCGTTGGCCTACGATACCAAAGAATTCAAAGTCAAAGCGGGCCAAAAAGTGAAGCTTACCTTCAATAATACCCATCCGGCAGTTCCGCAGCCGCACAACATCGTCATCGCCAAGCCAGGCACCAAAGACAAGCTACTTGGACTTGCCATGGCCATGGCCGCAGCACCCGATGGCATGGCTAAAGGCTTCATTCCAGATTCCACCGACATTCTTTTTCACACGAAACTGCTCCAGCCGAATACGAGCGAGGTGATCGAGTTCACTGCCCCAGCTGTTGGTGACTATCCGTATCTCTGCACCTTCCCTGGTCACGGCATGCTCATGAACGGCATCATGAAGGTTGAGTAATTAGACCTGCATCGTTTTCATGGAAGCCCGAGGATTTCCTCGGGCTTCTTGTGGTCTAATCCTAGATTCAGGAATGGCTGACCGCCGATTTGCATCTGTCATTGATTCCACAAGGCTTTTTGCCTCTCGGGCGGTGTCACCCAAGACACAGCCGCTTCGAGTCGAAGAAGCCTTGTGAAACCAAGCCCTGGCGCAACTCAACAATCTTCCATTCCCGGATCTAGGCTAAACAAAATCCAATCCCAGATCCAAGGCCCGAGAGGAATGCGTCAGGGCACCCACCGAGATGGCATTGACACCCGTCGCTGCTACATCACGGATCGTCTCCAAGGTAATGCCGCCACTCGCTTCCAGCCAGAGTCTGCCTGCATTCATTTGTACCGCTTCGCGCAACTTCTCACAGCCCATGTTATCCATCAGCAGCATGTCCACTCCACGCAGTTTTAGGAAACGCTCCATCTGTTCCAGTGTGTCACACTCCAGCTGAATACGCGTCCCTGGGCGCTCGGCGCGAACGTGGTCAATCGCTGACTGTAATTCTTCAGACGAGCCATTGGCTGCGATGTGATTGTCTTTCACCATGACTTGATCGTAGAGCCCCATCCGATGATTCGTGCCGCCACCAGCTTTGACAGCGGCTTTTTCAAGCAACCGCCAGCCTGGAGTCGTCTTCCGAGTATCCCAGATCTGCACAGGATGCGGTTTGACCGCCTCGACATAGATCTTCGTCTGTGTCGCCACCCCACAGAGTCGTTGAAGAAAATTCAGCGCCGTACGCTCCCCCGTCAGGATGCCCCTCGTGGGACCTGAAATTTCTAGCACGACATCCCCTTTGATGAAAGGCTCCCCATCCTGCTTCAGCGCACGCGTTTCCATTCGATCGTTCACCAACTCAAAGACCCGCTGAGCGATCTCCATGCCAGCCATGACTCCGGGCTCGCGTGCTACAATGACGGCCTTTGATCTCAAGTCCTTCGGCACAAAATAAGTCGCCGTAACATCGCCAAGACCAACGTCCTCTTTGAGTGCGGCGTGGATGAGTGTTTCAGTGGTGGGTTCCATCACAGAGAATCAGAGATCGTCCTCATCCTGCAAGCTTAAAAGAAGCCTAAGTCAGCGAGCTCAATACATCAATACTGCCGCGCGACGGGTCGTGAATGAACGCATCTCGTCTTCCCACATCTTGATGACTGCTCGCCATTCTTTACCTGTGCGGATCTGCTCCAGAAGTTTCGTGTGATTCAGCAGTGTGTTCACTTTTTCCAGAGCGAACTCCTTCGGGTAAAGCCGATGCAATGTTGCGGTGATCGCGATGCCTGCGGCGACAGGTGCTAAAGCCTCGCGATCTGTGATGATGAGGCGCACGCCGCCACAAAGCTCGTTTTTGAAAACACTGGCCGTGGGCTTAAATCGCACGGGCAAGAAACGCAGGCCGGGCAATCCTAGTTTGTTCAATTCGTGGTTCAGTCGAAGGTCATCGACATAAGGAGCGCCGAGCACTTGGAAAGGCGTGTCCGTGCCGCGTCCGACACTGAGGCTGAACTCCAATAAACCCACGCCCGGATACAGCAGCGCCGATTCCAGCGAACGCATGTTCGGGGACGGATTCTGCCAGGGCAGGCCCGTCTGATCAAAGGGTTGTTCACGCCGCCAGCCTTCGACGGGAATGATTTGGAGATCTGCGCCGATCTGACGCTCCTGATTCATCATCTTGGCCAGTTCACCAACGGTCATTGCGTGGCGAATCGGGATCGGGTGCGTGGCGGTGAACATTTCTTCATCGACTAGGGAAGGACCTTCCACTTCGACGCCACCGATCGGATTGACCCGATCCAGAACGATGAACTTTTTGCCCGCCTTGGCCGCAGCTTCCAGACTCAGTCGCAGCGTCGAAATGTAGGTGTAAAAACGGCAGCCAATATCCTGAATGTCGAACACCAGTGCATCCAGTTCAGTAAGTTGCTCAGGTTTCGGCGCACGTGTCTCACCGTATAAACTGAAGACAGGCAAGCCAGTCTTAACATCCGTTGAATTGGAAATCTTCTCCTGATCCTGTTCGCCGCGGATGCCATGCTCGGGGCTGAAGAGTGCGCATAATTGCAATACCTTTGAATCATGCAGAAGGTCAATCGTGCTGCGCCGTGCAGCATTCATTCCGGTATGATTGGTGATCAGACCGACTCGCAGTCCTTTTAGCGAAGCAAACTCATCTCGCTGCAGCACATCGATGCCATTGAGGACCGTTGGCACTTCATTCGTTTCGCGCTTGGCTAAAGCGCCATTCACCTGCTGAAAATCAAATTCAGGGATGCATTTGCCGGCGGCTGTTCCAATCAGTTCGTAAAGATCACGAACGCTGCCGCCGCCGCTAGGATGTAAGCGAGAGCTGAGAAAAATCACAAAACTCTGAGACGCTGGATCCATCCATAAACTTGTGCCCGTGAATCCAGTGTGGCCGAACGAACCCAGTGGAAAAAGACTGCCTCGCGGGCGGCTGTAAGTGGAGTCGATATCCCAGCCCAGTCCGCGCCTTTCCATCACCGTTGCGACCGACTGCACCTGAGTCATGAACGTTACGGTTTCCGTTTTTAAAACACGCACACCCTTCAGCTGACCTCTGCCAAGAATCATACGCGCATACTGCGCTAAATCGGCCGCTGTCGTGAAAAGCCCAGCGTGCCCCGTGACTCCACCCATGCGCCGAGACGTGGGATCATGAACCACGCCTTGCAGCATGGCCCCAAGTTCATCACGCTCGGTGGCCGCAATGCGTGATCGCCAATCGACTGGCGGTGTAAAGCGCGTCGAAGTCATTTTGAGCGGCAGGAAAACATGCTTATGCGCAAACACATCCAACGTCTCCCCACTTACTCGGCGGACGATCTCACCGAGCAGGATGAAATTGATGTCGCTATAACGAAAGAAACTATCCGGCGCTGCCTCTGGGACACTTGTGACCGCACGGCGGATGCCTTCTGGGTAGCCAACCCACGCCGGCAGACTGGGAATGCCAGCGCTCAATCCGGAAGTGTGGGTTAGCAGATGACGCAGACGGATCAGTTCGCGACCCGCGCCCTCAAATTCCGGTAAATACTGCGACACTGGCATCTCTAGATTGAGTTTACCTTGATCCATGAGCACCATGATGGATGGAGTCGTGGCGATCACCTTCGTCAGTGAAGCTACGTCAAAAAGAGTATCCAGCATCATCGCTTCCCGAACAGGCACCAGTTCACGATCGCCTTTGACCACCGTGTGAGACTGACCTTGATGCTCCAGCCAAACGACGGCACCGGGTGGATTTTTTTTCGCCACGGCCTGCTCGATGACATGTCCCAATTCGTTTAATCCGCTTGGATCAAAAGCGGTCTGAGCTGCTATCGAAGCATTCAGGGTGAAAAAGAGGAGAATTCGTAGCATAGCTGCACCTAACGAGTAGAGCCATCAGGCTGCAACCTCCGGTTTATGGGGTGACGCATTCTGTCATCCATGAGCTTTTGGCTAACCTAAACCAGGAATCTGCCAGCCATCGCGATATGGGCGCTTCACCAGTTGATTCGCCGCTTCATGATTGCTGATCTGGCAGGCTTTCCGGTCAAACTCCAGCCACTGCCCCGGAAAGCGGTCGGTGAGAGTGCCCACAAGTACGGATTCAGTGAGGGGACCACCATGGCTAAAGTCGGCGCAACTTTTTTCGCCATTGAGGATCGCATTCACCCAATCATGATAGTGATCCTGCCCTTTGAGGCCTTTCGGGTATTCCTCTGCTGGGAAGCTCTCCTCGGGCAAAACGAAGGGACGCAGGCCATAAGGTTTAAAAATAGCCCCTTCGGTGCCCAGGAAGAAGGTGCCTGAGGCTGGGAATTTAGTCAGTGCTTTAGGCATCTTTATCTTACTCATATCAGGCTCAGCGCCGCCATCATTCCAGGTGATGCGCACCTGATCTTCCGCGGTGAATTCGCTCCCGGGAAAGTCTAATTCCACGATGCGTCTGGCACCCCAGAGAGCACCATTACTGCCGCCATGCGTCAATCGTGCACGGGTCGGCGCGGTGAGTTTTAGCGCGTCAAATGTCGTATCAAAATGATGGCAGCCCATGTCTCCCATCTCGCCACAGCCAAAATCAAACCAAGCGCGCCAACTCTGTGGATGATAAGTATTTTGCAGGTAAGGGACCGGGCTGCGCACGCCACACCAGAGATCCCAGTCAAGTCCTTCGGGTAAGGCATCGGCCTGGGGACGAAGCGTGGTGTTTTTAGGCCACCAGTTCAGCGGTTTATTCTCCCACATGATTACCTCTTTCACCTTTCCGATGGCGCCGCTGCGGAGAATCTCTATCGTCATGCGGGCCTCAATGCTGGAGCGGCCTTGATTGCCTAACTGGGTAACGACGCCCGCTTTCTGAGCTTCCTCCGTGATCATTCGGCATTCATGCAGAGTCGGTGCCATGGGCTTTTGAAGATAGACGTGCTTTTTTGCTCGTAGTGCCGTCACACATGGCCCCGCGTGGCTGTGATCAGGCGTGCCGATGGTGATCGCATCAAAGCTATTACCCTGCTTTGCCAGTAGCTCTCGCCAGTCTCGGTGTTGACTGGCTTCAGGGAAATCCTTTGCCGCCATTGCCATGTGTTTGGTATCGACATCGCAGAGCGCGACGATCTTTACCTTGGGGTGCGAGGCGACGCTGCGTAACGTATTGCCACCCATGCGCGCGACGCCGATTGAGGCAACTTGCAGCATTGAGTTTGGCGAGGCGCTGCGAAGAATGGCAGGAAAGCCGAAGCTGGCGGCGGAAGTTTGCAGGAAGTGACGGCGTTTCATGGCACGGTGTTCAACGCCAACTCAAAGCAACGCCAACTCAAAGAGGCTCTATCAAATAGACAGGCATTGAAGTTATGCTCGCCAGAGCCTCCAACACCGTGTCATTTGAACCTGTCTATGTCAAAACCCCTCATTGCCGTCACTATGGGCGACCCCGCCGGGGTTGGTCCTGAAATCTGCCTGCAACTCCTCGCCAACGAGAGTGTCAGCGCAGTCTGCACTCCAGTCGTCTTTGGCGATGCGCGGCTGCTTTCCCGCTGTGCCCGCCAAACAGGACTTCCAACCCCCAAGCGTATCCTTTCAGAAATCGAGTGGGCTGATCAATGCAGCGCACTCACCGAACCTGCTGTTTTAGACCTATTCGGATTTGATGCCGATGACTTCTCACCTGGCATCGTTAGCGCTAGGACCGGTGCCGCCGGCTTTCGTTATGTCGAAAAAAGCATTGCGGCTGCGTTAGCTCACCAAGTCGCGGCGGTAGCCACTGCGCCACTCAATAAAGAAGCCCTCTATGCAGCAGGGATCATGTATCCTGGTCATACAGAGATGTTTGCTGAAAAGATGGCAGCCGAACGCTCTTGCATGACCTTCTTCTCAGAGATCATGATTTGCAGCCTCGTCACCGTGCACATTGGCTATCAGGATGTCGTGCCTGCCCTGACGAAAGAACGAATCTTGGACGTCATCGAACTCACCGCCGAGGCTGTGCAGAGGGTTCGTGGTAAAAAACCCCGTATCGCTGTCTGTGGCCTCAATCCCCATGCGGGTGAGCATGGCCTCTTTGGCCGTGGTGAAGAAGAAATCATCATTCAGCCCGCCATCGCCGCCGCCCGAGCCAAAGGGCACCTCGTCGAAGGTCCGTTGCCCCCTGATACTGCCTTTATTCCCTCAAAAAGAAAAAGCGTCGATGCCTACATCTGCCTCTATCATGATCAGGCTTTGATCCCACTGAAAGCCCTAGCCTTTGACACAGCCGTAAACACGACCCTCGGTCTGCCCGTGCCCCGCACCAGCGTTGATCACGGCACCGCTTGCGACATCGCCTGGCGGGGCAAAGCCAATGGTCAAAGCCTCGTCGAGGCGGTTTTGTTAGCCGCGAAAATGGCCCAAGGATGAATGTAAAAGGCATCTTGAAGCATCCCAATTTCCCGCTAACGTCATCTCTCTTAGAAAACAAGCACCCGTAGCTCAGTGGATAGAGCAGTGGATTTCTAATCCTCTGGTCGCAGGTTCGATCCCTGCCGGGTGCGCTTTTTCTCACTTTCTGATTGAGGTCTGGCGCAGGCCACGCTTGCCATCGAGGCCAAGGGATTCCACTATCGGCACTCCTACGCCTATCATGCCAAAGTACATCGTCACTATCGGACTCGAAGTTCACGCGCAACTCACCACCCAGAGCAAGATGTTCTGTGCCTGTCCGCGGGAATTTGGTGCAGAGCCCAATACACACACTTGCCCGACCTGCCTAGGATTGCCTGGAGCGCTGCCAGTTCTCAATGAAGCTGCCATTGAGAAGACGATCCTCACAGGCATGATGCTGGGCTGCGAAACCCCACCCATCGTGAAGTGGGATCGCAAAAATTACTTTTATCCGGACATGCCGAAAAACTATCAGATCACGCAGTTCGATCTGCCTCTGTGCATCGGGGGGGGCGTTCCGCTTTATGATCTGGCTTACCCGAAAGATGCCCAAAAGAGTATCGTCAATCCAGGGAAGGTGGTGAAACTCACACGCATCCATTTGGAAGAAGATGTGGCCAAGAGCACGCATCATGACAAGTTTACCACCATTGATTTTAATCGCGCGGGCACTCCGCTGATGGAGATCGTCAGTGATCCAGATATCGACAGCGCCGAGGAGGCCTTTGCCTACCTGACCAGCCTGCGCCAAATTTTGATTTATGGCGGCGTCAGTGATGCCGACATGGAAAAAGGCAATCTACGCTGCGATGTGAATATCAGCCTGCGGCCAGAAGGTCAGACGGAACTCGGCTCGAAGATTGAGTTGAAGAATCTGAACTCCATGTCCGCCGTGCGCCGTGCCATCAAGTATGAGATCGAGCGCCAGACTGAAGCTCTGGATAAAGGAGAGAAACTCATCCAGAGTACTCGCCGCTGGGATGATGATCGCGGGGAAACTAGCCTCATGCGGACCAAGGAAGATGCTCATGATTACCGCTATCTGCCTGATCCCGATCTGATCCCACTGCGCACCGCAGATATCGTGGCTCGGGTTCGCCCTCTGGTTCCGGAGCTGCCGCACGAAAAGCGGGCACGTTTCGAAAAAGACTACGGCTGTAGCGCCTATGATGCTGGCGTTTTGGCCAGCGAAAAAGAGCTGGCCACATGGTATGAAGCTGCCGTCGGCGCTGATACCTCAGTGCCGCCGAAAAAGATCGCCAACTGGGTGATTAATGACCTGCTCGGCATTCTTAAAGACAGCGAAGGAGGCATCTCTTCTTGCCCCCTAAAACCAGAAGCCCTCAGTGCACTGGTCGCCGTTGTCGAGGAAGGCAAGATTTCCAACACTCAAGCCAAAGAAGTTTTTGCTGAGATGTTCGAGTCTGGCAAGCCGGCTTCGGAAATCATCAAGGCCAAGGGCTTTGAACAGGTCAGTGACACCGGTGCTCTGGAAGTCATTGTGGATCAAATCTTAGCGGCCAATCCTGATAAGGTCGCTGAGGTCAAAGGCGGCAATGAAAAAGCCATGAACTGGTTCACAGGCCAAGCCATGAAAGCCAGCCAAGGCAAAGCCAATCCGAAGATCGTCACCGATATCGTGCGCAAAAAAGTCCTCGGCTAACGCGCAAAGCTGCTAGTGACAGCGCTTCCATCACGTTGAATCTCTCCTACCATGAAACTAACCACACTGCTACTCCGTAGCGCCCTGCTGTTGACCCTCACTGCTTCGATGCAGGCTGCGGATGCTCCCAAAAAACTACTCGTCGTCACCGTCACGACGGGATTCCGCCATTCCTCCATTGAGACCGCCGAAAAAGTGCTGGCCGAGCTGGGTCAGAAGTCCGGAGCCTGGACGGTCGATTTCGTTCATCAGCCCGAAGGTCAACCCAAGAACCCAGGCAAGCCACCCGTCAAGCAGCCGAAAGACACAGACGACACGTTTAAGGCTAAACAAGAGGCTTACAGCACTGCCTTAGCGGACTACAATGCCGCGAATAAAGTCTGGAATGACAAAATCAAAGCCTACATGGCCGACAAGATGGCCATGGACAAGATCAAGGACTACGATGGCTTTGTCTTTGCCAACACCACCGGTGATTTGCTTTTCCCTGATCGCGATGGCTTCGTTGAACTGATCAAAGGCGGCAAAGCCTTTGTGGCCATGCATTCTGGCTCTGACACCTACCACCCGTTCCGTGGTTATGTTGACATGCTCGGTGGTGAATTTGAGACCCATAAAGCTCAGGTCGAGATTCAGCCAATCCTTCATGATCCAGCTCACCCTGCCACAAAGCCTATTCCGACCGGCTTCCGCGTCTTTGATGAAATTTACATCATCAAGACCTTTGAAAAAGCGAAGGTGCACGGGCTGATCGGGCTGGATGCACATCCTAACGACAAGACTCCAGGCTACTTCCCAGTTTCTTGGTGCAAGGAGTTTGGTAAAGGCCGTGTTTTTTACACCTCTCTCGGTCATCGTGAAGACGTCTGGGATCCAACCTGGAAAGCGGATACCAAAGATCGCAAAAACACCCCCGAGATCGCTCACATTTATCAGGAACACATTCTTGGTGGTATCAAATGGGCTTTGAAACTCATCGAAGGTGATGCTGGCCTTGGAAACATTCAGTAACCCATAGTGCGGAGCTAATAGAATCCGTTCTTTCCCGTTTCAATCAAAAGGGCCACCCAATTGGGTGGCCCTTTCTTTTCATGATTGGGTGTTTGACGATTACTTCTTCAGTTTACGCTTCAGGCGCATCCAAGTCGGCACATCCAGATCCTCGCCACCCGCCAGGGCGGGCTCAGTGTTCTTGAAGCGGCCGCGATCTTCATCGCCACCAAAACGGAAGGCGATTTGTTCCTCTTGGGTAGATACCAAAGGCTTCTTGGCAGCAACAGAATTGAGAGGTGGCGCAAAGGGTGCCTCTTCTTCAACGGTAGGAGTTGGTGCGCGTGCAACTACAGCAGTCAAGTTGGTATTGCTACGAGCCGTGCTGTTCGGAATAAAATCTTCAATGCGGGGACGAACGATTGGCTTCACGGGCTCAGGCTCAGGTTCTGGGATTTGATGAGATATCTGCTCTGCCACCTCAGTTTCAGCGACCTCCTCAAAGATCTCTTCCTCGAATGGGATTTCTTCCGCATTCACCACTGGCTCGGGCTCAGAAGCAAAAGATTCCTGTTCAAACATGTCTGGCTGCTCGACTACGGCAGCCTGCGGCTCTGGCAGACTGAATTGGTCATTGCCAAAAAGCATGTCCATCGGCTCTGCTGCCGGAACGTTTTTGAGCTGCGTTGCTGGCTTTGCAGCAACGGCTGAGAGCATGGAAGGCATGGCTCTTTCTTTTAACGGCAGCATTTCCGAAGGTGGCGCAGCGGCTGCAAGGGTATTGAGTTGGGTCAGGCCCAATGAACTGATGAGAGTCACCGAAATGGATTCTCCTAGCTTTGGATCAACGGCGACACCGAAAAGGATATGGGTTTGATCCGGGACATTTTTACCCAGTTGCTTCATGATCGAATCCACCTCAACGAGCGTGAGTGAATCGCCGCCTGCGATGTGAACGAGTAAAGTTTTGGTCTGATGCAAAAGGCGACCTTGATCGATGAGCGGGGATTTCAGCGCGCGCTTGAGAGCCTCACTTCCGCGATTCTGACCGCGTGCTTCACCGAAACCAAAGAGACAGCGACCATTTGAAGTGCTCAGCGCTGAGGTCAGATCATCGATTCCAAGCTTCACGAGGCCTGGCGTGGTCACAATGGTGGACACAGCACGCAAGCTCTGGGCGATGAGTTGGTCAGCCTGAACAAAAGCTTTTTGGATGCCGTCCTTTGGCAGGCTTAGCTCGCCCATGCGATTGTTCTCAAAGAGGATCAGCGCGTCTGTGCGGTTCTGTAACTGTTTTAGGGAATCTTCAGCCTGAGTCAGGCGGCGTTTGCCTTCAAAGCTGAATGGCATGGTGGCTGTCAGGAAAACAAGGGCACCAGTGCTTTTGGCAATCTCTGCGACGACGGGTGCTGCACCGGAACCCGTGCCACCACCAAGACCGACACAGATAAAGATGGTGTCGTGACCTTGAATAGCATTGCGAATTTGCTCTCGGGAATACATCGCTGCTTCCCTGCCTAATTCAGGATCACCGCCAGCACCGATCCCGCGCATGAGCTCGACTCCCAGTTGAATCTTCACCGGAGACATGGAGTGACTCAGCACACGAATGTCTGTATGCATGGTCACTAGAGTAGCATCGACCGCGCGATCCATCGTGATGCGATCAAGCACGCTACCGCCGGCGCCACCGATGCCGACAATGCAAGTTTTTAACGGGGACGAAGTAGCTAGCTCAGTCGTTGGGTTGCGATGGTATTCGACCATAGGAGTGCGGGTAGTGGGGTTACGCTAACAAACAGAGAAATCAAAGAATAATGACGGAGAGTAGATCGGCCATCTTTCGCCCAAGACGCTTGAGTGGTGACATAAAGGGCTTTTCCTGGTCGAGAATCTGAGCATAACGGATGAGGCCGATCGGCGCGGAGAATTGAGGGTTCTCAAAAGTGGCTGTGACACCACTGACAGGAGCTGAGCCTGCGCGTGTGACCTTCCTTTCAAACACGTCTTGGGCCACTACGTCAATACCTTTCATCAGGCTTGTTCCACCTGTTAGGTAAACACCCGCAGCAAGCCGACCAATATGTTCCTGACAGCGGACTTTGACCTGCTCCAAAATTTCCCGTGTGCGCAGATAAATCACCTCATTTAAAAAGGCGCGTTCGATCTCGCCTAACACAAAGCCATTGTCATCTTCGATGCGCAGCATTTCATCTGGTGGGATGTCATCAAAGAGACAGCTTCCTTCAGTGACCTTCACGTCTTCAGCACGCTGATGCGGGATCTGTAGGGCCATGGCGATGTCTTGAGTGATGTGGTCGCCGCCCAAAGGGACACAGCCAGAGGCAGCGATCATACCGTCCTCATAGAGAACGTAGTCAGCCGTTCCGCCGCCGATATCGATCATGAGGCTTCCCTGCGCTTTGGCATCACGGTTTAGCACCACTTGCGCGGCAGCAATGGCTGTAAAGACGACGTCTTCTACTTCCAAGGGAATCTCGCGCACGCACTTTACCGCATTTTGCACCCGACCACGCAGACCGTGGATGATGTGGTAATCAGCCTCAAGAATGCGACCCTCGCGGCCGATCGGATTGCGCACAGCTTCCTGACCATCGACGATGTATTGCCGCGTCACGCTATGCAGAAACACATTGTCCTGCGAGATCGGTATATTGCGGGCGATCTCTTTGGCTTCTTCCACATCATCTTCGGTGATCTCGCTCTGATCCTCTGGCAGACGATAGGCACCGCGGCTGTTCATGCTTTCGATATGACCGCCACTGACGCCGAGAAAAACGGTACGGATCATGACATCACTTGGCTCCTCGGCTCTCACAAGGGCATCGTTTAAACAGGTCTGCACTTTGGCAAAGTCAATGATCTCACCTTTCCGCACACCGCGTGATGGGGCTGTGCCGACACCGAGAATTTTGATCGTGCCGTCACGCTTTGCCTCACCGATGACGACGCAAATTTTGCTCGTACCGATTTCTAGTCCTGCGTAGATGGTGCTCTTTGCCATGGCTCGTTAGCGAGTTGTCGTTTTGTTTTGTTTTGTGGAGTTAACAGCCGCGGTGACCGGATCGTCCAAGAGATCCTTTAAATCAGGCGCGTCCCGGAAAGTAACCGGCACATTCTGTTTGACCAAAAGATTGAGCGTAGCAATGCGCCAGTTACGGTGCCTAGCCTCAAGTCGAATACGATCCAGCCGCGTCAACTGTTCAGCCAGATCATAGACGCCAAAGATGACTTGCGACTGATCCGCAAAGACGGCTGTCATGGCATAAGCTTTCTGGATGTCGATGCTGCGAAGTTCTTCAGCACCCTGTTCAAAGCGTTCCTGCAGCTCCTTGAGTAATTTCAACACTGACTTGACGGGTAAATCTGTCACAGCCACACCAGGGACATTTTGATTTAGGGCCTCATGTTTGATCACAGGTAAAGCCAGATAGGCTGGAGTGACCACCTCACAGGGAAAAGTCACACCTTCATCATCGATGAAACAGCCGACATCTGGGCGACCCGGCAGCAAGCCCAATTTAGCGCACTCAAGCCAGGCCACAGGCTGACGCTGATCGACTTCGAGTGTCAGGCAGCCTTCATAGTCACGCTGGATCTTCACGGACCTCACCTGAGGCAACTCCATCAGTCTGCGCTGCAAATCGTGCATATTCACCGTCAGGAGATTGGTCCCTGTGGTCAAAGCACTTGTGCGAACGATCTTTTGAGCCGTCAGAGATCCATCTGTTTTTACAATGACCTGTTTTAGGCTGAACTGTGGGTTGTTCAGGAAAGATTCCCGCACCGTGATTTTCAGTAGAACCGCCAGACAAATCAGAATGATCAGAGCAGCGCTCCATTTAAAACCACGCCGTTTTAGTTCCACCTTCTCCATCTTGCGGATCTTCGGTGATTCTACTTTCAGATCTACCGCCAAGGTCACCCCACTCACCCTCTTCGGAGAAGCCTTCAATTTGATGGAGCTTGGCGGTGTAGCGGACATAAACAGATTAAAAAACCAAGTTGGACACAACCAACTTAAATATCAATACCTCTTAAATACCAGAAAACTCCTCTCATTGCCATGACTTTTCTAGAAAAAGAGTCGATCTAACAACGATGCTGTTCATAGAAACAGTTCTGAGGATTGCCTCATTCTAGCTTGCGGAAGACTCGGTTCCTCAAAATGAACCTTTAGATTAAGCAATGCGTATCGGTTTTTGGAGCCGCCGCCCTTCTATCGACATCAGCATGATTCCTTCCAGCCCTCAATCTAGCTTTTCGAATGTGTCAATGGAGCCAAAGTGATGAGCAACTCAGCCGCCTCCCCGAGGGGGCCTGCCAACGCTCTGACTCAGTTTCATTCCATTCTAGGGTTCATCATCGGCAAATCAGCAACAGGCACCAATGGTAGCTTTGCTTTGACGGTGCGACATCTTTTTGGTGAAGCGCGAGCTCAGTTTTTGATACTGCAAGGATTGGCGACTGTTAAGAAATGAAATCATTTTCAACTCGTTTACTTCACATGATCAGAAAGGCAGCTATTTTCACTTTGTTTGCAGTGACCTCGCTTCAAGCCGAGGATGGTGAGGTGTTGTTCGTGCGGCGGGTCTGGCCGTTGTTTCAGGAAAAGTGTCTGGCCTGCCATGGGAACGACGAAAAGAAGATCAAGGGTGAGTTTGATATGCGAACACTAGAGAGCTCGCTGAAGGGGGGCGAGAGCCAGAAGGCAGCGGTAGTGATAGGCAAGCCTGAGGACAGTCCGCTCTATCTCGCTTCGACAAGGCAGCATAATGACTGGGAAGCCATGCCACCGAAGGAGGCGGACAAACTTGACGTCGAGCAACTGATCTGGATCAAAGAGTGGATCACCACCGGTGCGCCTTGGCCGAATGAAGCAAAGCGCGCTGTGATCGCCAAAACCAATGCTGAACAATGGAGTGCCGAGGATGGCATCACCGTGAAGGTCACTGGGGCACTTTCGCCAGAGTGGGCGAACCGCCGTTATAAGCCAGAGGCGTTGTGGGGATATCAGGCGGTAAAAAAACCAGTGCTGAGTGTTCAGTCTTTCGTGCATCCTGTGGATGTGCTGCTGGCGGTGGAGAGTCCAGCGCCTGAGGCGGATGCGCGCACTTTCATTCGACGAGCGACGTATGATCTTACAGGGCTGCCGCCAACGCCTGAGGAGGTAGAGATCTTTGTGGATGAGTTAAATAAGACGAATGGTTCCCATCAGACCTATGCCAAACTCATTGACCGCTTGCTGGAATCACCGCATTACGGCGAGCGCATGGCGCGTCATTGGTTGGATGTGGTGCGCTATGCAGACAGCAGCGGTTTTGCTAATGATTACGAGCGTGGCAATGCCTGGCGCTATCGTGATTATGTGGCGCGCAGCTTCAATGAGGACAAGCCTTATGATCAGTTCATCAAAGAGCAGATTGCTGGAGATGAACTACTGGAGTCCAGCCAAGAATCAGGAACCAAGAACCAAGAACGATTAATCGCCACGGGATTTCTTCGCATGGGGCCTTGGGAATTGACGGGGATGGAGGTCGCCAAGATTGCACGACAGAGATTTTTGGACGATGTGACGAACAGTGTTGGCGAGACTTTCCTAGCGCACTCACTGCAATGCGCACGTTGCCACGATCATAAATTTGATCCCATCCCGACACATGATTATTACTCAATCCAGGCCTGCTTTGGCACCACGCAGCTTGCTGAGCAACCTGCACCATTTTTAAAGACAGAGAATACGGCTGGTTTTGAAGAGAAGAAGTATCTGGAAGTTCGGCGCGTCGAGCACATGGCTATGCTGGAATCGCTTGATCAGAAACTGCTGAACAATGCGGAGATCTGGTATGCCGAGAGGAAATTGGACCGTAAAGATTGGGATGCGGCAGTGGCATCGGCGCGTCATTTCATGGCCAAAGGCGGAAGTCTGAAAAAGGGGCGGAGCTTCACGGGTGTCTTCGAAATAGCTCGCAGTGCGATGCAGAAAAAGAACCTGTCCGAAGACCAATACCCGCCCAAGCTCGTTGGATTCAAGCCTGATGATTACGGCAACGAACGAGTCGCGCGCAAAGGTCTGGAGCGTCTGAAATGGGAACGGGAACGCTACGAGCCTATTGCCTTCAGTGTTTATAATGGACGAACACCGCCAATGGTCAGCGTTTATCAACCGATTCGTATGCCGCTGGATCGCATGACCAGTGGCGAACTGGAGCAGACGACCATCCTTGCGGGTGGCGATCCTTTTTCACCGACCAAACCTGTGAGGCCGGGCGTGCTGTCTGCGCTTGGTAGCACTAAGATTCCTGATGGCATCGAAGGTCGCCGTACGGCTCTGGCGAACTGGATCGCCAGCAAAGACAATCCGCTCACCACTCGTGCGATTGTGAATCGCCTGTGGCTCTGGCACTTCGGGCAGGCCATCGCTGGGAATCCCAATAACTTCGGTAGTTCTGGCAAGCGACCCACGCATCCTGAGTTGTTGGACTGGTTGGCGGCGACGTTGGTAGAGAAGAATTGGAGCATCAAGGAAATGCATCGCGTGATCATGATGAGTGCGGCGTATCGTCGAAGTTCATCACTGCAGGATTCAGGTTCTAAGTTGAGCCGTGAAGATGCAGAAAAAACTTATACGGTCTTCAAACCGCGACGCCTCATGGCTGAGGAGCTTCGTGACACAATGTTGAGTATTACCGGTGAGTTGAATGCCACGATTGGCGGCATTCCGAATCGACCGGAGATCAATATCGAAGTGGCCATGCAGCCTCGGCAAGTCATGGGCACGTTTGCAGCGGCTTGGGTTCCGAATGCAGCGCCGGAGCAGCGGCACAGACGCAGTTTATATGCGCTGAAGATTCGTGGGGTGCGTGATCCCTTCATGGAGGTCTTCAACGAGCCTGGACCTGACTTTTCCTGCGAAGCACGAGAGGTCTCTACGGTGACTCCGCAAGTCTTCAGCCTCTTCAATGGCCAAGCCAGCTATGATCGTGCGTTAGCTCTGGCGAATCGCGTCTTAAAGGAAAAATCCGCCGATGTGATCGCGCGTGTGTTTCAACTCAGTTATGGGCGCAGTCCAACGGCCGATGAAAAATCTGCTGGTGAAATCCATTGGCAACAGATGGAAAAAAAGCAAGCCAATGCCGTCATTACCCCATTCAAGCCGCCTCTCAGCGTGAAGCGAGAGGCTGTGGAAGAGAATACGGGCGAGAAATTCAGCTTTCAGGAAAAGCTCCCCGGTTACGCCGATTTCATTCCCGATCTTCAGCCCTCTGATGTCGATGCCCATACGCGAGCACTCGCCGATTTGTGTCTTGTGCTGATGAACTCGAACGAATTTTCGTATCTCTACTGAGCCATGAACACCCCTTACTTCCCCTGTGCTGGATCCCGTGCTTTTCATGCGCCGAACCGTCGTGAATTTGTTTATGGCATGGGCGCATCTCTCGGCAGTGTGGCTTTGACATCGTTGCTAGCGGCCGAGGCTAAGGGGCCGCTGGCTCCGAAGGCTCAGCAAGTGCCGGCGAAGGCAAAGAATTGTATTTTTTTGATGATGGAAGGCGGGCCAAGCCACATTGATTGCTTTGATCCAAAGCCGATGCTGGAAAAGCTGCATCTGAAAGAGTTCACAAAGGAAGGGAAGATGAAGTCAGCGATGGAGAGTGGGAAGCGGTATTATGTACAGTCGCCGTTCAAGTTCGCACAGCATGGTCAATCGGGCGCTTGGATGAGCGAGCCATGGCAGCATCTGAGTGGAGTCGCGGACGATTTGTGCTTCTTCAGGGGGTGTCAGGTGGATTCGGTGAATCATCCGACGGCCATGTATCAAATGAACTGCGGAAATCGTTTCGGGGGTGATCCGGCGATTGGATCGTGGGTGACTTATGGGCTGGGATCGGTGAATCAGGATCTGCCCGGGTTCATCGTGCTGCCTGAGATCAGCTATCCCCAGGGTGGCAGTGCGAACTGGGCCAATGGTTATCTGCCTGCGCAGTTTCAGGGCACCCCACTCAGGCCGAAGGGTTCGCCCATTCTGGATTTGCAGCCGCCGAGTGGTATTTCGACTGAGCACCAGCGAGCCAACTTGGACCTACTGGCCAAGCTGAATCAAAACCACGCCGAGGAGCATCCCTGGCATGAGGAGTTGAAGGCGCGCATGAACAATTATGAACTGGCTTTTCGCATGCAGACACAGGTGCCAGAGACGCTGGATCTAGCCGCCGAAGATGAGAAAACAAAAGCCATGTATGGCATTGGCAATGATGCAACAGATGCCTTTGGTCGAAAGTGTTTGTTAGCGCGGAAATTGGTGGAGAAAGGAGTGCGCTTTGTGCAGCTCTATGCGGGCACTTGGGACAGTCATGATTACATCGAGCGTGCTCATGGCAATCTCATCCGCCAAGTGGATCAACCGATTGCAGCCCTGATCAAAGATCTCAAACAACGTGGTCTGCTGGAGGACACGCTGATCGTCTGGTGTGGCGAATTTGGCCGCACCCCTGACAATGGAGTGCGCGGCGGAACGGCTTATGGGCGCGATCACAATCCTAAAGCAATGACGGTTTGGTTTGCCGGTGGCGGCGTCAAAGCGGGGCACACCATCGGCAGCACCGATGACCGCGGCATGGAGGCTGTGGAAGAAGTGCATCACGTCCGTGATATGCATGTCACACTGCTACGGTTGCTCGGTCTGGATGACAATAAGCTTACGTTCTACCACGCGGGTCGATTTAAGCAGCTTTCGCAGTTTGGCGGGCAAGTGATCGAGAAGCTGATTGCTTAGGGTGGCCAGTTGAGTCTGTAAAACTTCGCTCCTGAGCTGCTGCTTTCCTGCCATGTGGCCACAGTGGCGGGGGTCGTGTCTGCTGTGCGGATCGTTGCGACTGACTGCCAATGGGTCAGATCAGCCGAGCACTCAATGCTGTAGCTTTTGAGCGGGTCTAGTTGAGAAAGAGTCAACATGTTTTGGGCTCCACTGCGTGTCAGGGTCAGTTGCGGGCCCGTTCCCAGCTGCACTTCCCAGGCGATGCCATAGGTCACGTTCGCTGTGCCTGCGCTAACTTCGAGTGCATAGTCTCCAGGTGGTAGATTGCGCAAAAATAGATGCTCGACGTTATCCACGCTGCTGATGCTTTCGGTCACTGTGCTGCCAGTGATGAAGCCTGCGGCATTGACTAAGCGCAGGTCGAGATTGGCCAGTGAAGAACTGGCGTAGTTGTTGAAAATGGTCCGGTGCCAAGTAATGGTCGCAGACACCGTGGTCCCCCAACGTGCAGCCGGTAGGGTGAAAAAGTAGCGCTTGGGTGCACTCGTGCTGCTGCTGCCTTTGTCCCAACCTTGCAAAGGACAAGAGAGGCTGTTGCTGGAAGTTTGCCGACCTGCTGCCAAGATGTGGTAAGCATTGAGCACATGGAGTTCTCCAGCACCAAAAACCTCATCATAGGGGCGACTTGTAGAAGCGCGTTTCCAGCCGAGAAGATTTTGTTTCGACGCTGCGCTGAGAATGATAGCCTTGACCACGCGCGGGTCGTCGGCATCAGGGAATCCAGGGCGGATGGCATCTAGCAAAAGAGTGGCTACGGAAGCAACAGCAGGGCCCGCGAAACTGGTGAAGCTCTCATTGACCACAAGATCTGGTTTCATGCGTCCTGTGACGTCTAGGTTACTGTGTGTTTGAGGGTGATTACCACTGCGCAAACCTGCGCTGATGCTGTG
>CAMBPS010000072.1 GCA_945869675.1 Prosthecobacter debontii
CAGGAGATGTCACTGGTTCCCAGGCATCCACAGTCGTGTCCTCCGTTGGCGGCGTCACCTCCGCCAGCCTCGCTGCCGGAGCCACTCTGGCAAATGCCGCCACCCATACCAATACCGACAGCACTCTCGTCGCCCGTGACGCCAGCGGGAACTTCTCCGCAGGGACGATCACCGCTGCGCTGAATGGGAATGCCGCCACGGCCACTAGCGCCATGAGCTTCACTGGCGTACTCACGGGCGATGTTACCGGCACGCAGGCCGCCACGACCATCGCCGACGCTACGGTCACTGGGAAGGCACTCACCGGCTTCACATCCGCCTCAGGCACCCTCGCTGCCAGTGACACCCTCCTCAGCGCGATCAGCAAGCTCGATGGAAATATCGCACTCAAGGCTCCGCTCACCTCACCCACCTTTACCGGCAGCGTTACCCTGCCAGCAGGCACCGCCACAGCGGCTCCGATTCATTTACAAACCGGCACCAGCCTCACCGCACCGGCGTTCGGCGCTGTCGAGTTCGATGGCACAAACGTCTTCGTCACGAACGACAGTGCCAGTCCGACGCGGAAGACCGTCGCATTCACGGACTCCACCATTGCCGCTGCCCAGATCCCCGATGGCACCATTACCTCAGCCAAATTGACCTCCAATCTGACCCTCGGCGGCACCACGTCCGGCACCTTCAACGGCAATCTGACGGGCAACGTTACCGGCAACGTGAGTGGAAGCGCCGCCAGTTTCACCGGCAGCCTAACGGGAGATGTCAGCGGCACTCAGGCCGCTACCGTCGTGTCCACCGTTGGCGGCGTCACCTCCACCAGCCTTGCGGACGGAGCCACTCTGGCAAATGCTGCCACCAATACCAACACGGCCAGCACTCTCGTCAGGCGTGATGCGAGCGGGAACTTCTCTGCAGGCACGATCACAGCTGCGCTTAATGGCAATGCCAGCACAGCTACCAGTGCTCCGAGCTTCACTGGAAGTCTGACGGGTGATGTCACAGGCACACAAAATGCCACCGTGGTTTCAAGCTTGGGCGGCCTCACCGCTGCCAACATCGCCTCAGGTGCTACACTTTCTAACAGCGCGACCTCAGAGAGCACGGTCAGCACTCTGGTCAAGCGTGATGCCAGTGGGAACTTTTCCGCAGGCACGATCACCGCAGCGCTTAATGGCAATGCGGCGACGTCCACCAGCGCCCCGAGCTTCACCGGGATGCTCGCTGGCGATGTCACCGGAACTCAGAGCGCAACGGTCGTATCCACGGTTGGCACCTCCACAGCCGCCAATATCAACGCTGCCGAACTCGCTGCGAATGCTGCGACCAGTGCCAATACGCCGGGAACGATCATGAAACGAGATGCGAATGGTGGTCTCAGCGCGGGAACGATTACCTCTGCGGGTAATTTGAGCCTCTCCACAACCAACGCGCTAGGCACTGTTGGTGTTATCAACTTGGGTGGTAGTCGCCTGATTCACAGCTTTGGCGGAGGCAACTTTTTCGCCGGCACGAATAGCGGCAATTTTTCTATGACCGGCGTTAATAACACGTCCGTTGGGTCTGCTTCACTATCGTCAAACACGCTCGGGAGCAGTAATACCGGCATAGGCTTTTTTGCGCTGAATCAAAATACCACAGGACTCAACAATACCGCCCAGGGATCCATGGCTCTTCGCTCCAACACCAGTGGAAACAACAATACAGGGATTGGCCAACAAGCGCTACAATTCAACACTACGGGCAATCAGAACACCTCTATTGGGATAAACTCTCTCCAAAGCAACTCAACGGGAGGTGCCAATACTGCGCTTGGTGCGTTGGCAATGTCTCAAAGCGTTTCTGGCAGTGGAAATACCGCTGTTGGATGGAAGACACTTGTAGCCAATACATCTGGCGGTAATAACGTGGCACTTGGCAGCGGAGCTCTTTTAAATTTTACTATCGGCAATAGCAACATCGCTATTGGTCCTAGCGCAGGCAGCGCATTGACGACAGGTAATGACAATATCATTGTTGGCAATACTGGGGTAGATGGTGAAACGGGGATCATCCGCATCGGGACTGCGGGACTACACACCAACACTCACATTGCCGGAGTGATTCATGGGGATGGTTCTGGCCTGACTGGGCTAACACCTAAGGTCGATAGGCAGGGCGGCACTGGCTCAGTGAGTGGCACGGCAACCACTTCGTTTCAGGATTTGATAAGCCTGACAACTCACAATCTTGGTGAGCCAGGTTGCTACACGATAGCGTTTATCGCGAATGTCAGAGACGCCGGTAGCACCGCTATAATCGTGCTGACTGTAAATGGTGTTGATGTAGCATCTAGCACTCAATATGGAGATCATCAGATCAGATGGTATGTCTTAGTTAATAGCATTCCAAATGGTGCTCTGATCAAGGTTCGCTATCGCAACCAATTCGCCACCAATGGTCCAATCAACATCACACAAGCAAACCTAACTATCGATGGTGTACCACAATCCTACATCAGATAACCCCTTGTATTCTATTTCCTTTTTCTTCGATGGGCACAACCGAATCAAAATCATTTAATCGCTATATATGATGCATGATTTTCAGGTCAGAATAATAAACCCAAAGAGCACCTTCGGACAGGCCAAAAGGACGTCTGACGCTTTGCTCGCTCATCCGTATTATGCAGTATGGATTTGTGCGCTTTTCATACTAATTCCGGCTTCTGGCTATGCTGCTGGAAGTACCTGGGCAAGCCTTTTCTTCTCCGGCGGCAAAGCAACGCCTGCAAATTACAGCATCGAGGCCACAGTGAGCGGCTTGGCACTTTGGATACCGTCATTATGTGTCTACCCAAACCTATGAACATATTTCTCATTTTCGCTTTTGCGCTCCTTTTTGTTGCGCCCTTTGGGAAACTCCACGCTCAGGTCCCGCAACTCATCAGCTACCAAGGACGTGTTGGCGTCGATGGCGTCAACTTTGATGGCTCGGGGCAGTTCAAGTTTGCCTTTGTCAATGCAGCAGGCACCGACACTTACTGGAGCAATGACGGCTCCAGCAGGGCTGGTAGCGAGCCGGGAACTGCCATCACACTGCAGGTCAGCAAGGGGCTGTATGCGGTGCTGCTTGGCGATGCCACACTGTCGCACATGTCCATTGTTCCAGCTACGGTCTTCACGAATGGCGATGTCCATCTGCGGGTCTGGTTCAGCGATGGCGTGAATGGTTTTCAACAACTCGCTCCGGATCGCCGCATTGCTGCCGTGGGGTATGCGATGATGGCAGATAGCGTTAGCGATGGGGCCATCACCACGGCGAAGATTGCCGATGGCGCGGTCACTTCGGAAAAGCTAGCGACTGGCGTTGTGCAGACGGCTAACCTTGCCACGGGAGCCGTGGGGAATACTCAACTCGCCAACTCCGGCCTGACCATCAGCGCCGGCACAGGGCTTGGAGGTGGTGGACTTGTCTCGCTTGGTGGCACAGTCAGCCTCAGCAATGCGGGCGTGCTCTCCCTCACGGGTGGCGGCGGCATCAGTGTCGATGCAGGCACTGGCTCTATCACCCTCGGCAGCAACGCCACCAGCGCAGGAACCGCCGGAACCATCGTCGCTCGCGATGCCAATGGCGGGTTCATCGCAGGAACCATCACCGCAGCGCTGAATGGCAATGCCGCCACAGCCAACACGGCAATCAGCGCCACCAATTTTACCGGAATGCTTGCTGGTGATGTCACAGGTTCGCAATCTGCTACAGCCATCGCCGATGCCACGGTGACGGGGAAGCTGCTCACGGGCTTCACCTCCTCCGCAGGCACGATTGCGGCGACTGACTCCATCCTGAGTGCGATCAACAAACTGAATGGCAACACCGCCCTGAAGGCCCCGCTCGCTTCGCCCACTTTCACCGGCAGTGTTACCCTACCTGCGGGCAGTGCCATTACTGCTCCACTGCTTTTGCAAACCGGCACCAACCTCACCACTCCGACCTTCGGTGCTGTGGAGTTCGACGGCACAAACGTCTTAGTCACGAATAACAGCGCCAACCCGACGCGAAAGACAGTGGCGTTCACGGATACGATGATTTCCGCCAGCCAGATCGCCGATGGCTCCGTCACTTCAGCCAAACTTGCGAATGGCTCGATTGGCAGTGCGCAGCTGGCTCTAAATGCGGTACAGGCCGACAAGATTGCGAGTGGCGCAGTTGGTGCCGCGCAACTTGCATCAGGTGCGGCAGCGGCAAATCTGAATGCTGGCGGTCAAAGTGGCGTTGTGAGTGGAGGTGTTTTGTTGGCTACAAGTCCAAACGAGCATTTAACTAATGCGGGATATGTCAACGTCGGAACCATGCTTGTGAATACCAACACGCCAAGTAATAGGACCAATTTTACCACGATTTGGACAGGTGAAGAGATGATCGTTTGGGGAGGCACTTCAGCTAACCCTTTGGGTAGCCGATTCGATATGTCTACCAACAGTTGGATTCCAACAACCGAGACAAATGCCCCAGCAAAGCGAAGTCATCACAGCGCATTATGGACGGGCAATGAAATGATCATTTGGGGTGGGGTCGACATCTCCGTTTACTATGGAAACGGTGGGCGCTATAACCCAACCAACAATACTTGGTTGTCAGTTTCGGACATAGACGCACCCTCATCGCGATATTACCACACGTCGGTCTGGACAGGTTCGGAAATGATTGTGTGGGGCGGAGTGATTAGCAATGGCTCCTACACTAACACTGGAGGCCGATACAACCCGACGACTAACACCTGGGTAGCAACCTCGACAGCTTCAACGCCGCCTGCTGGCTTCGAATATAAAGCTGTATGGACAGGAACTGAGATGGTTGTCTTTGGTTCAGTCCTTGATGGGAATAATAATTACTTTAATGCTGGTGGCCGTTATAATCCATCCACCAATACATGGCAGCCAATTTCAACATTCCCCCTGAATGCACGAAGTGGCAATTGTGCTGTTTGGACCGGATCAGAGTTGATTGTGTGGGGTGGCTATAATTCTTTCAGTATAGCGTACTTGATGGATGGCGCTCGCTATAATCCAGTAACTAACACTTGGATAATTTTGCCGAATGGACCTACTAAGAGGGCTAGTTTTTCGGCAATATGGACAGGATCTAAAATGATCGTTTGGGGTGGCTATGATGGGAATAGACTCAACACAGGAAGCATCTACGATCCTTCTGTGGATTCATGGATTGCTTTGCCAACGATAAATGCTCCAACGAAACGCTTGAGCCCTAGTTCAGTATGGACAGGAACAGAGATGATTGTCTGGGGAGGCGATGGCAATAATGACGGAGGCTTTTATCAATTAACAACGAATGATTGGCGGCCACTCCCATCTGAAAGGACATTTTTTATCTATCAGAAGCCATGAAATACAGCTACCCATCACTGTTCAGTCTGACTTTTTTGGTTCTGCCAATTGGGCTCGTATTTGCTGATACTGGTTCTTGGTTTACCGTTTCCGTAGACATTCTTTCCTCCTCGGGCGGAAAAGCCACAAGCGCACGCTACACTGATGAGGCCTCCATCGGCGATATCGTTGGCGCTGCAACGGGTGCGGGAGTGACCTTGAAATCCGGCTTCATCGGTCAACTCTATGAGGCGAAATCGCTGGCAGTGAGTTCGCTGCCTGCGGCGGTGGTGGAGAGTGGAACGACGCAGCTCAGCGCAGTGGCAACGATGGATGATGACTCGCTCATACGACTCGGTGGCAGCGATGCCAAGTGGGCCGTGCAAGATGGACCGTTGGCGGGCATCACACTCAGTGGTTTGGCGACAGCGGGAGAGGTCTTCATTAACACTCCAGCCACAGTGCGGGCACGCTGGTCTGGCATCGCTGGGGATCTGACCTTGACGGTGCTGAATGCGAACGCGGCCAAGCCGGACGCTGAGTTTCAAGGTCCCGGTTTTATGGCTCAAGGGTTTCAACCAAGCATGGCGGGCCTGTATCACGGATTGCTCAAGGATGACGGCGGACAGGTGGTCGGGGCGATCACGGGCTTCACGCTGAAGAACTCACGCAGCTTCACGGCCAAGGTGATTTTTAATGGCCTAACGTATTCTTTAGTCGGCACGATGCTGGAGGACGGTCGCTTCAGCGGTGAGATCAAGCGCCCAGGCAAGACGGCGCTGCTGGTGACATTGCAACTCGGGAAAACACCGAGTGGTGGCCTGACTGTTCAGGGCACGGTGTCTGGCGATGCCACCTCAGGGGCTGGCTTCATGGCCTATGCGCCTTTCACAACGATTCTTCCGGTTCCCGCTGCCCTGGTGAAGAGTTATACTTTCCTCGTGCCTGCCACGGCAACGGGGACGGCATTGCTGCCGGAAGGTGATGGGTTTGGGTCGGCCAAACTGACGGCGCTGGGCACGATCACCGCCGCCGGGAAGACGGGCGATGGCGTGGCCTTCACTGCGGGTGGTTTTCTGACGCAGGATCGGCAGTGGCATCTTTTTCAATCGCTCTACAGCAGCAAGGGCCAGCTTGCTGGAGTGTTGACCTTTCGCGATCTGCCCAACGTGAGTGATGTGGATGGCGGCCTGAGCTGGGTGAAAAATCCAAACACTGCGAACAAGAGCTATCCCGGCGGTTTCCAACTGTCTCCAACACTGGTCGGTGCCGTTTATACCCCGCCCTTGGCTGGCATACGTGCGCTGGCCGAGTTAGCGGATCAACCCTACAATGCTCGACTGACGCTGGCGGGAACGGTGCTGCCTGAGGGTGGTTTTGCCAAAACACTGAGCTGGCTGAGCACGAATGCACTGGCCTACTACGGTCCGGAAACTCTGACCGGCACGACCACCACCAGTACGGGCATCCTCACTGGCAGCTACACGAACCCGGCAACCAAGCTGACCGTGCCCTTCTCTGGCGCAGTTTTGCAAAAGCAGGGACTGGCTGGCGGGAATTTTCTGGTCAACAACAAGGCAGGTTACCTGCTCATTGAGCCGGGCACGACTTTTGGTTATCCTGGCAGTGAGTCTGCAGGTCCGCTGCTGCGAGTGACTTTGCCCGAGACGGCTGCCAGTGCCCCGGCGATGAACTCAGTGGCCTTGACCACTCTGGCCGCAGGCAGCTACGGCGGACTGCTGACGCATGGGGAAGACATCACTGGCGGACTGGAAAGCGTGGTTATCAGCAAGACCGGTGCCCTGAGCGGCACGGTGGTCATTTTAGGCAAGCGCTACGCCTTCAAAGGCACGCTGGGTGTCGATGGCGCAGCCACGGTGGTGATTGTCCGCACGGGTCTGCCCAACATCACCGGCATGATCCAGCTGGCCCTTGCCAACGGCACGACGGATGGGTATCAGCTCACAGGCAACTTCGCCGCTGATGGCACCGTGCATGCGATGGATGCGGCGTTTTACCCAGTTTACCCGAAGACCGCTCCTGCTCCGCAAGCAGGTCAATACACACTCGCCATGCGAGCCCCCGATGCCGTGGATACTGCCGCCCAACCCGGCGGCGATGGCTACGCCAGCCTGAAGGTTTCGGCCACTGGCGACTGCACTGGCACCCTCACCTTAGCTGATGGCACAACCGCGACCTTTGGCGGTCGCGTGTCCCGGAAAGCCGAGTGGACCCTGCATCGCAGTCTCTACGGCAGCACCGGCGGTTATGTGGCTGGCAAACTGACTTTCCGCGATGTGCCCAGCGTCAGCGATCTCGACGGTACCCTGCGCTGGCTGAAACCAAACGCTGTGCCCGCCACGAAGAGTTACGTCGCAGGCTTTGATACCACACGCGGAGTGGTTGGCAGTCGCTACCTGCCACCGTTGGCTGGTCAGCGTGCCTTCAGCTCTTTGGCGAACCGTTTCGACAACTGCTGGCTGCGCCTAAGCGGTCCGGACATGTCCACCCAGCCTGCCTTGAATCTGCTCACGATGGATCGCGCCACGACCTGGACCAGCGCCAACACATTGCTGTATTATGGCCCTGACAAGATCACCCTGACCTTCACCGCCGCCACGGGCCTGCTGACCGGCACCTGCGTGGATGTCACACGAGGCGTGAACCTCAGCTTCGGCGGCGCTTTGCTGCAAAAGCAGGGTCTGGTGACTGGACGGTATCTCGCCGGAGCGCGGACGGGTTTGATGATGATGCAGGCGCGGTGAGTCAGCTCTTTTGGCAAAGCGGCTCATCAAGCCTACGGTTGAGCGGCTGAAACCAACTCTGGGATCAAGAACCCAACATCGGGATGTGCCGCCACGAGTCCGGCATCCAGCGTGGCAAGCCGGATACCTTGGCGGCGAGCGAGCTGAGCCAACCAGGCATCGGTGACTTGTTTGTGGCCTTGAATGCTCTTGTTAGAGACATGCTCATAGCTGAAGCCAGCATCAATGAAACGGTGCATCGGGTCCGACTGAATGAGCGACAGATTTCTCCAAGCTGTCGCAGATGTCGTGTCTGTGGCGAGCATCATGTGCAGGCGGAGGAAGGTGCCCTCGGTCACTGAGCAGGTGTGGAAGGTATCTGTCAAAGCCTCAAACCAAGCCTTGGCTCGTGCATGGTGCGGATGGTTTTCGATCACCAATGCGATGAGGCCATTACCATCCACAAGCCAACTCACGGAAGCCCATCCTCCTCCAGGATGCGGTCGAGTTCTGCCTGTGTCACGGGCTTGCCTGCGATCACTGGAAATCGATGCCCTGGCGCGGGCTTGGGCGTGAAGGCTGGGCGTGGTCCAGTCTTCATGCTGCGGATGAGATCCGCGAGCACACTGCCGAGGCTGCGTGATTCATGCTTCGCCACGGCATCCACCTTAGCGAAGGCATCATCGGGTAGATCAAGAGTGATTTGCATGGGCAAAGATGCTGTAATGCCTCCGCGCTGTCAAATGTGGCTTCACCCAGCCCAATCAACTCATTCTTTTGCGACGCTCGCCTTTCCTGGGCTGTTTCTTAAACTGAGTGTTTCAGGTGAAAGTTGCTCCTGAGCGATACGTTTCCAAACGCTCTTCCATGATCTCTATGAAACGTCTCTCTCTTCTGTGCCTTTTCACTGTGCCCTTTTCGCTACTGTGGGCAGACGATGCGGCGGACATCCTGAGCCAGTCTGGCGTCAAAGGAGGGATTGTGGTGCATGTGGGCTGTGGGGATGCCTCGACGACGCAAAAGCTGCGGGCGAATGCGGCTTACCAGGTGCAGGGGCTGACGAAGGATGCGGCGGGCGTCTTGGCGATTCGGGAGAGTCTTCACAAGGCGGGTGTCAGTGGCGCTGTGGCGGTGGAATCTTGGAATACGAAGCATCTGCCCTACATTGAGAACTACGTGAATCTGCTGGTCGTTGAGGATGCAGCCTCCGTTGCCAAAGAAGAGATCGACCGCGTGCTGACGCCGCTGGGCGTCGCGATGGTGCGCAAGGCGGGTGGCTGGGACAAGATCGTGAAGGCCTGGCCCAAAGGCATGGATGAGTGGACGCATTATGCCTATGACAGCAAAGGCAATCCGACCTCAAAAGACATGCTGGTGGGACCGCCAACACGCATGCAGTGGGTGGGTAATCCGCGCTGGAGCCGTCATCATGACCGCATGTCCTCGGTGAGTGCGCAGGTCAGTGCCGGTGGTCGTGTCTATTACATCATGGATGAGGGCAGCCGCATCTCCATCCTGATGCCGGCGAAATTTGCGCTGATTGCTCGCGATGCTTTCAATGGCACGGTGCTCTGGAAAAAAGCCATCCCTGAGTGGAGCACGCATCTTTGGCCGCTAAAATCAGGCCCAACTCAGCTCACTCGCCGCCTTGTGGCGATGGGAGACAAAGTTTATGTCACGCTGGGTATCGCCGATCCGATCCGTTGTCTGGATGGCGCCACAGGTGAAGTCATTCGCGAGTATCCACAGACAAAAGGGGCCGAGGAAATCTTGGTCCGAAATGGCACGCTCTATGCCCTGGTGAATCCAGGTGCATACTATTTGAACGACGAGTTTGCCGTGAAAGCGCAGAGCGATCAGAAGCGTGTCGAAACTGAATTCAACTGGGATGGGAAGCCACGCAAGCTTCAGGCGATCCATGCTGAAAGCGGCAAGACCCTGTGGGAGATCGAAGATAAGATCGGACCGATCACGATTGCGCTGGATGACAAACGCATCGTTTACTACAACGGTGATGGTTTGACCTGCCGTGATGTGAAAACAGGGGCGGTGAAGTTTGCCGATGTGCCGGAAAATCGTCGCAAGCTTTATGAGTTTAACTTTGCGCCGCGTGTCGTGCTGAATGAGGACGTGATCCTTTACGCGGGTGGCGATGGACTCATGAAAGGAATCAACGCAGAGACCGGCAAAGAGCTGTGGACCTCCAGTCATGAAAAGAGCGGCTACCGCAGCATGGAGGACGTCATCGTCGCTCAAGGGCTTGTTTGGAATGCCGGCACAACGAGTGGCAATCAGACGGGAGAGTACACTGGGCGTGATCCGATCACAGGTGTGGTGAAGAAACAATTCTACCCCGATGTGCCAGAGGGCACCTATTGGTTTCACCATCGCTGTTACATGGCGAAGGCCACGGAGAAGTACATCATGCCATCACGCACCGGCATTGAGTATGTCGATATGGAGAAGAAGCACTGGGATCTCAATCACTGGGTGCGTGGAGCCTGTCTTTATGGGGTGATGCCTTGCAATGGCCTGACGTATGCAGGACCGCACAACTGCGCCTGCTATCCTGAAGCTAAGCTTGATGGCATGAGCGTCATGGCTTCAGAACCACGCTACCCAATGCCTGCGCACACGCCCGATGCTGAGCGCCTGACCAAGGGGCCAGCGTATGCGGAAGCGATCGAAGAAGTCGAGGCGGATGGCAAAGACTGGCCGACCTATCGTGCGGACAATGCACGCAGCGGTTACTCCAATCAGGATCTGAAAAAAGATCTCGGTATGGCCTGGGAAGTGAAACTGACCCCGCCGCTGAGCACCACGACTTCTGCCGCTGGACTGACTTTTGTCTCGGAAGTCGATAAGCACACCTTGCACGCCTTTGATTCCGCAACAGGAAAAGAAGTCTGGCATTTCATTGCTGGTGGTCGGGTGGACTCACCGCCTACCTATTGGAAGGGCCGTGTCTTCTTTGGCGGTAAAGATGGTTATGCTTATTGTCTGCGCGCTAAAGATGGCGCTCTTGTCTGGAAGTTTCAGGCGGCACCTGTGGCATTGAGTCATGGAGCCTGGGAAATGATGGAAAGCGTTTGGCCAGTGCATGGCAGTGTCTTGGTGGAAAATGGTCTTGTCAGCTGCATCGCCGGTCACTCCTGCTTCTTAGACGGTGGCCTGTGGTTCTACCGACTCGATGCGAAGACCGGTGAGATGAAGTTCCGCGAGAACTACAATGATCGTGACCCCGACACTGGGGGTGATTTGAATGACCGTCATAAGACCCTGCAAATGCCCGTCGCTCTGAATGATATTCTCAGCAGTGACGGCAAGTGGACCTTCCTGCGCACTCAGAAGATCGGTCTTGAAGGCAAGCGTGTGGAAGTGGGACCGGTGAGTGGCGACTTTGATAAACAGGGCGGTGCCCATAAAGGCGAAGGCTCTCATCTCTTTGCCCCAATGGGCTTCCTGGATGATTCCAACTTCCACCGCAGCTACTGGGTGTATGGCAAAAGCTTTGCGGGTGGTCACGGTGGATACTTCCAAGCCGGTAAATATGCTCCAGCAGGTCGCATCCTCGTTCATGACGATAAGAACGTTTATTCTTATGGTCGTGAGGCTCAGTACTACAAGTGGACGACCACCATGGAGTACACGCTTTTCTCTACCCCCAAAGCGCCGCCTGAGCAGGCCTATGATACGGCTGGGGCAACGACTGAGCGCAAGGGCAATAGCGTTGTGCTGGACGCCGAGGGCAAGCCTCTCGCCATTCAGCCAAAAGGCGAAACGCAGGTCGGTCATAGCGAGACTTTGAAACTGCAGGCTGAAGCCAAAAAGAAGGGCAAAGGCAAAGGGAAGAAAGCCGAGGCCAAAGAAGCCGTTGCTAAAACCAAAGGTGCACCGATTCCCGGTAGTGTGCAGTTTCCGGATGTTCCCGCACTGGATCCGACGAATACGGCGATCACCGTGGAAGCCTGGATTCTCCCAGATACAGCCAGCGGAACGATCTTGAATCATGGTGGACCACGACAAGGTGTTGCTCTCGATTTCCAGGATAAAAAGCCCCAGTTTCACATTCGCAGTGATTCCCAAGTCACCAGCACCGTCTCTGCGGAAGCTTTGACGGATGGCTGGCATCATTTGGTTGGTGTCTTAGCAGCTGACAAAAAAATGAGTCTTTACATCGATGGTAAACTCGTCGCTGAGGGCAGTGCTAGCGCTCTTGTCAGTGGTAAGCCTGTTAATCCACTTCTTGTTGGCAATGGCAATGGTGTCGCCGAAGCCAATGTCGGAGGTTATAGCGGTCTGCTGGATCAGTTTGCTCTTTATCACAAAGCACTCACGGCAGCTGAAGTGCAGACGCGTTTTGAACAACCAGAGGCTAAGCCTGCAGGCGCAGTCATTGCCTGTAATTTTGACAATGGCGACTCCCGAGATGGTTCTGGCAATGAGCTTCATGGAGTCGGCGCAGGGGTCGAGTCCGGTAAGGGTAAATCGGGTGGCGCGCTCTGGTTCAAAGGTGCGGGTGGCGGCAAAGTAGGCGGAAAGGCCAGCGGCAGCTTCGTCAAACACACCTGGGATCGTTTTGTCCCGATTGTTGCGCGTAGCATGGCTCTCGCAGGCAAAACCGTGCTCGTCAGCGGTGCGCCAGATACCATTGATGAAGAATACGCTTTTGAGCGCCTCGCCGCTAAAGACCCGGCGATCCTGCAAGAGTTGAAAGAGCAAAACGAAGCCCTCGAAGGTCATCGTGGGGCTAAAATGTGGGCCGTTAACGTCGAGACAGGAGAACAAAGCACGGGACTGGAACTTACCAGCCCACCCGTCTGGGACGGCATCGCTGTCTCTCAAGGTTGTGTCTTCGTCAGCACCATGGACGGCAAGTTGCAGTGCTTTGGAAAGTGAGATATAGGATAGCTGGGATTGACCGATCTTTCCCTTCTTGCATCATTCAAGCTTCCATTGCATGAAATCGTAAGCACTAGGTCTGGACTGCTGAAAACCGGCGAGGGCAGCGATACGCGAATCTTTTTAAAATGAGCCTGCTCCTCAGTGCAGAAATCTTGCCATATGAACCGTGATGAGTTACTCTGCAGCCATGAGCGCTAGAGATGCTATGTTGACCGAAATCAAACTCGCCCCAGAATCCGTGGTGCAGGAGGTCTATGATTTCTTTTTGTTTCTCAAAAGCCGAAGAAACTTGGTTCAGGAAAGCGCCGTGCTGCGGTCCCCGCCAACCAAGCCTGATTTCCTGGCACGCCAGAAAGCTCTGTTCGGTAGCCGTGTGGTGCCGGACTCCCAAGTGATCTTGGATGAACTGCGTGCGGAGCGCTTCTGATGCGCTACTTCGACACTGGCGTGCTACTCAAGCTCTACTTGCCTGAACTTCGCGCGGCAGAGGCGTTAGCCCATGTGAACGCCAGCCCCAATGTCCCGCCCATTACGCTACTGCATGAGCTAGAGATGCGCTCAGCGCTGCGGCAGAAAGTGGGGCGTAAAGAGATCACCCTGGCTGAGTGTGAAGCCATGCTCGCACAGATGGAAGAAGATCTAACCAGTGGCGTGCATGAGCGGATGAACGTGGTGTGGACGAATGTCTTTGCTACCGCGGAGGCTCTCTCCACCGCGCATGGCGTGAGTGCACTCTGCCGCTCGCTGGACACGATGCATGTGGCCCTAGCCATTGAGCTGGGGGCCAAAGAGTTCTGCACCTTTGATCATCGGCAGTCGTTCATGGCTGCTGCGTCCGGTCTGACGGTGATTTCATAGTCGGCCTTGCGGCAGGTTTTTCGATCACAGGTCTCCCAGTCAACAAGTAATCGAAAACCTCGTTTATCCTAGATTCAGGAATGGCTGACCGCCGATTTGCATCCGTCATTGATTCCACAAGGCTTTTCGCCTCTCGGGCAGTGTCACCCAAGACACAGCCGCTTCGAGTCGAAGAATCCTTGTGCAACCAAGCCCTGGCGCAACTCAACGACCTTCCATTCCCGGATCTAGGTTTATCTGCTTATCTTGCAATCATTACTGCCCGCGAAGAAGAACAGACCGCCCGAGCCATGCTGTAAAAGCTCGAGCTGCTGGCTCGTAGCCTGAAAGAGTGTCGCTGGGCGGATGTAGCCGCGCTCGTTCGCTACGTGGAGCATGATGTGCCACCCTCCCTGCGCTGACTGACCCTGTTCTTTACCGCACTCTGCGTGAAGGTGTGACGCAGTTTCACCTGCACGGTGGTGCACTTGATCTCGCTAAGCTGGATAAACTGGCTGCGGCATCTTGAGGGAGTCGCCCCGTCTTTGAAGCATCGCTGTCTCTCAAGGTTGTATCTTCGTCAGCACCATGGACGGCAAGTTGCAGTGCTTTGGAAAGTGATCCAGAGGCGGAGTGAAGCACGAGTTTCCAAAAACGCGTTGCAGCGCAAAGGGGCTGCTTTTTTCAAGCTTAGCGAAACCATTTGTATTCGCGTGAGTTTCAGGGTGCGTCTCCAACAATTGACACACCATTATGAAACCCACCATGAACACATTCACAGTCCTGAGCTTTTTAGCGCTGGGCTCTTGCATCGCTGTCGCTCAAGACGGCGCACCTAAAGGCGAAGGCGGCGGTCGTCTTGCGGAATTTTTAAAGAAAGCAGATAGCGATAGCGATGGCAAAATCAGCAAGGCTGAGTTTGATGATTTTTCCAAAAGAGACATGGGTGACCGTTTCTCGAAGATGGATCAAAATACCGACGGCTTTGTCGATCCGACAGAAATGAGTCAGATTGCTGAAAAAATGCGCGAGGGTATGAAAGGCCGTGCGGGTGGCGAAGGCGGCGGTTTCCGTCGCCCAGGCGGTGAAGGTGGTTCCGAAGGCGGCTTCCGCCGTCCACCGGGTGATGCTCCAGCAGGAGACAAACCCATGCCAAAACCCGAAGGCGATAAGCCTAGGCCACGGCCTGAAGGTGATCGTCCGCAAGGTGACCGTCCGCAAGGTGACCGTCCGCAAGGTGACCGTCCGCAAGGTGGTCCTGGCGGATTCAATCTAGACGAAGTCTATGGTCGCATGGACAAGAATACGGACGGCAGTGTGGATAAAGAAGAATACGCTGAATATTCCAAGCAAGAGATCGAGTCGCGCTTTACCCGAATGGATGAAAATACAGATGGCAAAGTGAGCAAAGAAGAAATGAAAACAGCCATGGAGCGCATGAGAAACATGATGCGCGGTGGACAGGGTGGTCCTGGCGGCCCTCCTGGTGGACAAGGCGACGGCATGCGTCGTCCGGGTGGTGAAGGTGGAGGTTTTCGTCGTCCAGGCGGTGAAGGTGGTGGCGAAGGTGGCGGTTTCCGTCGTCCACCAGCCGAAGGTGACGCACCGAAGAAAGATCCAGCTTAATCTAGGATCTGTAGAGATTTGATTTCCGCGAGGCGGGGTTCTGAAAAGAATCCCGCCTCTTTGCATCCCCACAGTTGAGACAAGGTATCTTTGGGTGCATAGTAGCACATGATGTTGGAGTTGATACGCAATGCCACGATAGAGCCGCTGGTGAAGCCAAGCGGGCCGATCGTGCGCCCCGCCCCGCCGAAGCTAAAGCCTGATCTGGAGCCTCCGTATCATGTGATTTTGCACGATGACGATACTCACAGCTATCAATACGTGATTGATATGCTCATGGCGATCTTTGGTTATGAGTTTGAAAAAGGCTACAAGATGGCCTGTGAAGTGGATGAGAGCAGTCGTGTTATCGTGGCCACTTGTCACAAAGAACTCGCCGAACTGCGTGTGGAGCAGATTCATGAGTTTGGAGCGGATCCTTCGATGAAAGAAAGTACGGGCTCCATGAAAGCTAGCATGGAACCCGCTGAGTGAGGAAGTAGCCGCGCCTGCCAGGGCGTGGTCAGGCGGAGACCAATCCGGCCACCTGCTGGCGCAGGCGGCTACGGGAGTAGCCGCGCCTGCTAGGGCGTGGTCAGGCGGAGGCCAATCCGGCCAACTGCTGGCGCAGGCGGCTACGGGTGTCGCCGCGCCCGCTAGGGCGTGGTCAGGCGTAGACCAATCCGGCCAACTGCTGGCGCAGGCGGCTACTTCGCGAGGAGTTGAGCCATGATCTTCTCGGTGCGTGCGACGATACGCTGAGGGTCATCGAGAAGACCTGCGCTGAGAAGAGCATTGTCGAGAATTTGCTCGGCGATGAGTTTAGCGCCATCGGCATTGCTTTGGCTGAGGGCTGAAAGCTTCCGCACGATTTCGTGACGTGGGTTGATCTCGAGGATGACTTTTGGAGCTTCCACTTCATCGGGCTTCATGGCCTTCATCATCTGGCGCATTTGCGGTGTCATTTCCCCATCAGGAGTGATGGCTAAGGCGGGGCTGTTGACCAGTCGCTTACCACTGCGGACTTCTTCCACGCCTTCGGCTAGGCTGGTCTTAAGCCAATCGCAAAGAGACGTGGTGTCGGCTTCACTGAGTGAGTCGCCGTCATTGGCAAGGTCACCGAGATCCACGTCATTCGAATTCACTGCCTGGAGTTGTTTGCTATCAAACTCGCGCAGGCTGCTAACCACGTATTCGTCAATGTTGTCGTAGAGATAGAGAACCTCGTAACCTCTGGATTTAAAGGCTTCGACGTAGGGGCCGGTTTCAATGGTGTTGCGGCTTGGTGCGACCTGGAAGTAGATGGCTTTTTGGTCTTCCTTCATCCGGCCAACATAATCGGCGAGGCTGACGACTTCACCTTTTTCGGTGAGGCTGGATTCAAAGCGCAGAAGTTTGGCGATAGAGTCACGGTTGGTGTGATCGGTGGCGACACCTTCTTTGATGAAACGGCTGAATTTGCTGTAGAACTCCTGGTATTTCTTGGCGTCATCCTGCGCTTCTTTATCCAGGAATTTCAGCAGTCGTTTTGTCACCACTTCGCCCAGTTTACGAACCAGAGCGCTGTCTTGCATCGATTCACGGGAGATGTTGAGCGGCAGATCTTCGCTGTCGATGACCCCACGAACAAAACGCATCCAGTCTGGCAGAAGCTTCTTTGGATGCGGGTCGATCAGAACTTTTTTGCAATAGAGGCCAACATTTGGCTCCATCTGACCCATGCCATAAAGCTCCATGTTTTGTTCAGGCAGGAAGAGCAGCGCATTAATCACCAGCGGTGCATCGGCCTGGAAGTGCAGGCGATAGCTTGGATTATCAAAGGCGTGGGAGGTGAACTGGTAGAAGGCTTTGTATTGCTCGTCCGTGATCTCATCTTTGTTTTTCAGCCAGATGGCTTCGACCGTGTTAACGAGTTCATCATTGAGTTGAATCGGGAAGCCAACGAAGTTGGAATACTTGCCCAGAATGGTCTTTACGCGGTGAGGCTGGGCAAATTCTTTGGCGTCTTCTTTGAGCGTGATGACGATGCGGCAGCCGCGCACTTGATCGGGAGCTTCATCAATGGTGTAGGTGCCTGCGCCGGTGCTTGACCAGACGAGATGCTCACCGTCATTGCGCCAGGAATGCGTGTAAACTTTGACTTCATCGGCAACCATGAAGGCGCTGTAAAAGCCGACACCGAATTGTCCAATCAGGGAGGCATCTCCGCCCTTGCCTGCATTTTTGAGTGCTGCAGCAAAGGCTTTGGAACCAGAATGGGCGATGGTGCCGAGGTTTTCGACAAGCTCAGCCCGTGTCAGACCAATGCCGTGATCGGAGATGGTCAAGGTGCCAGCATTTTCATCCGTGGTGATGCTGATTTGAAGGGGGAGATCAGCACCGAAAACATCATTCTCCGTGAGCTGTGTGAGGCGCATTTTTTCTAGCGCATCCGCGGCATTGGAGACCAGTTCCCGGATGAAGATTTCGCGGTCGGTGTAGAGGCTATGGATAACGATGTCCAAGACCTGTTTTACCTCGGCCTGGAAGTCATGGGTAGTAGGAGTGCTCATAATTGAATGGGAGAAGGGGCGCGGACCATAGTGGCGACTCACCTTTGGTCAAGGGGCGGCTCAAGGCTAATACGCCTGATGTAGGATCTCTGCTATGGTGATTCCGCGGGGGTCGGCGACATGCCATTCAATCAATCATGGTCATCGCGTCCAGACGGAGGGCATCAGGATCAAGCTTGCAGCGGTCCAAGGGGAAGTTGAAGATTTGTTGGGATCTCTAGGGCTCAATTTCATCAGCCAATGCGGCGAATGGTGTGCTCTCGCTGTTCGTTAGGCCATCTTGCCACTCGCCATGCATGAAAAGGCGCTTGTGAGGATCATGACAAAGCGGCGTGATAGCGCCTAGAGCCAACTACAACAATCAACCGTGAGCAGCACTGGCACCCATGTGACGGCGATTGCTAGTCGTCATTTTTTGTGGCTTAGTGCGTGCAGTCTTGGTTTTGGCCACAGGTTTTGATTCCACCTTTGCAGAAGGCACTTCAGGCCCGAGTTTGGACTCTACTTTTAATTTGGCTGCGGCTGTATCTGCTTTGGCTTCAGGAATCTTTTTTTCGGTGGGTTTAGCTGTCGGTTCCTGCTGAGCGATGACGACTTCTGCTTCTGGGGTTGGCTGAGCTTCGATTTTTTTACCACTTGGCAAGCCGCCGCGAGTGACGGTGACTTTGGCTCCGATCGGAACGTCATTGAAAAGGTCGACGATATCTTTCATTCCCATGCGGATACAGCCGTAACTGGCAGGTTTGCCAAGACGGCTTTCTTCCGGCGTTCCGTGAATGTAGATGTAGCGTTTCATGGCATTGCGATTGCCACTTTCCATGCCGCGCAGCCAAAGTATGCGAGAGACGATTGGGTCGCGCCCGGGAGCATTGGGTTTCAGCACCTCGCCATTCCAGGAGCGGCTTTTGAGCACTGCTCCTGTCGGTAAACCGTGGCCAATTTTAGCGATGATCTCATGCTTCCCCAGCGGTGTGTGGTTGCTGCCTGGGGAGTCGCCAAGACCAAACTTTGAGGTGGAGATCCTGTATATTTTGACCAAGTGGCCTTCGCTGTAGAGCCCCATTTTTTGATCTTTAACACTGACCACGACATCGGAATTGGTGGTCGAAGTACAGGCGGAAAGAATGAGTGCTGCACCACCTAGAAGATTCCGCGCTGCCATCATCAAGGCCCGAGGAGAGGTGTAAGACGGGGATTTCATACTTTGGATAGTTAATATTAGTTAAGTAATATCGCAATTGAGTATTTATGTTTTTTCGTTTTCAGATAGGGATGAATTCCATTTTTCTAAATGACAGAAAACGCGCCTACACCTTGGAGAGTATCTTCAGTGAGAGTATTCAATTTTTTCCAGAAATTGTAAATAATTAATTTAAATTAACTATACGGTATCGATTGATCGCCTTAAAATTATTTTTCCATAACCACTTAATTTAAAGGAGTGAACTCCACTGGGACTTAGGTGACACTGTACGGCTGATTATGATTCTAGAAGACTTGCCACATCTTGTTGTTGGAG